>NZ_JBNNUW010000001.1:112165-625431 GCF_050280125.1 Lysinibacillus sp. NPDC093692 | reverse complement strand
AAACATTTGTTGCTGTCGCTTCGCTTTCGCACAGTTAAAACATTTGTTGCTGTCGCTTCGCTTTCGCACAGTTAAAACATTTGTTGCTGTCGCTTTGCTTTCGCACAGAGCAGAGCTTCTTGGGGGCGTCCGATGAGCCGCTTCACTCGCGATGCTCGCTCCAGGGTCTCGGGCCAATAGGATGTTGGTCACGAAGGCGTTATCACAGGACGTGATGCATTTAGCCTTCGTTCCTCTATCGCTAATCCCCAAGGAGTCGCCCAGTCGTAACGAAGATCAACCACTTCACATGTCATGTATCTTATTGGTGTCATTCTACTTTATTTTAAGAAATTACCCTATCTCAAGTACAGCATTAACAAAGATTTCCTTGACCCTTCAGACTGTAAATAAACTCGGAAAAATATTGAATCTGTAGCCAGTCTTTTTTATGACGCAATAGTTTTTCAACAAATGAAAGGGTGGTATGAATTTTTTCATACCACCCTTTTTTATAATCAATTATGCCTCGGCATAATTGCGTCCGGAATCAGCTTTGTGCCTGCACAAAGAATTAAAGCTCGCCTGCTTTTAACTTTCCATGCCAGTCTTTTAAGAATGGAATGTCTCCTTCTTGAATAGCACCTGATTCATTTGCTGCTTCAATTAAATAATCGAAATTTGTTAGCGATACATATTGAATGCCTGCCTCTTCAAATGCTTGTTCAGCACGTGGAAGATTGTATGTGTAGACACATACAACGCCTAGTACTTCACAGCCTGCTGTGCGTAAGGCTTCTACAGCTGTAATCGATGAGCCGCCTGTAGAAACGATATCTTCTACTACTACTACTTTTTGACCTGCTGCGTATTTTCCTTCGATTTGGTTACCACGGCCATGCTCTTTTGCTTTAGAGCGTACATAAACCATCGGTAAATCTAAAATATCACTTACCCAAGCGGCATGTGGAATACCTGCTGTTGCTGTACCTGCTACGATTTCTGTTGGTCCAAAGTTTTCTTTAATAAGAGATGCTAGACCGTTTGCTAATTGCTTACGAATTACAGGGTCAGAAATTGTAAGGCGTGTATCACAGTAGATGGGGGATTTAATGCCTGATGCCCATGTGAATAGTTCTGTTGGATTTAATTCGACTGCGCCTACTTTTAACATAGCGTGTGCGATTTCATTTTGTAATGTCATGTTTATGCCTCCCATAATTCACTTACGATTTTATATGCTGCTACTGGATCTTGTGCACCTGTAACGGCACGTCCAACGACGATTAACGAAGAACCGTCACGTTTTGCGCCGTCTGGTGTTGCGATGCGCTTTTGGTCGTGTGCGTCGCCACCTGCTAATCGGATACCAGGTGTTACACGTAAGAAATCTTCACCGCACACTTCAGCAATCGCTTTTGCTTCATGTACAGAGCAGACAACACCATTTAAACCAGCTTGTTTTGTTAAGCTTGCGTAATGTAATACAGATTCCTGTAGAGATAAAGCAATTTTTTGCTCTGCTTGCATTTGCTCTTCTGTTGTAGAAGTCAGCTGTGTTACGGCAATTAACGCCGCACGTTCACGCCCCGCAGTAGTACCGGCTTCTAGCCCTTCAAGTGCTGCCTCCATCATCGGACGCCCGCCTGCCGCGTGAACGTTGACTAAATCTACACCTAATTTTGCTAGACCTTTCATAGCAGAGCCAACTGTATTAGGAATATCGTGTAGCTTTAAATCAAGGAAAATATCATGACCTAGATCTTTTACCTTTCGAACAATATCTGGACCTTCCTGCATATATAATTCCATACCAATTTTCACGAAAAGAGGCTCATTAAAATGCTTTAGAAAGTTGACTACTTCTGTTTCTCCAGGGAAATCTAGTGCAAGTATTGGTTTTGTATTCATGAGCGGTGGCTCCTTCCAATAATTTCTGAAATATGCTCTACTCCTAATTGATCGAGCTTTGCTGGTAGTTCATCAATTATAGTTGGACAAACGAAGTGATCCACAAAGTTTGCTGTTCCTACAGCAACTGCAGATGCGCCGGCCGACATAAAGTCTATAACATCCTGCGCTTCTGACACGCCACCCATTCCGATTATCGGAATATTGACAGCCTTATACACCTCATAGACCATACGAATCGCCACTGGCTTTACGGCAGGGCCTGATAAACCGCCTGTACCATTGGCAATCACTGGCTTACCTGTACGCTCGTCTAAACGCATACCGATTAGTGTATTAATCATTGTAATGCCATCTGCACCACCCGCTTCAACAGCTTGTGCAATTTCTACGATATTCGTTACGTTAGGAGACAATTTCACGTATACAGGCACTTCAGAAACAGCTTTGACAGCTGCCACTAGTTCACGTGCAGTTGCAGGGTCTGTACCAAATTGAATACCACCACATTTAACGTTCGGGCAAGAAATGTTAAGCTCCAATGCTTTCACATTTGGTGCAGCAGAAATGCGTTGCGCTACTTCTACGTAGTCAGCTGTCTCTGTACCAGCAACATTTGCAATAATAGGCACATCATACGCTTCTAGAAACTTTAATTCTTCGTTCATTACTTTTTCGATTCCGGGATTTTGTAGACCGATGGCATTCAACATCCCTGCCGCTGTTTCTGCGACACGTGGAGTTGGATTGCCAAGACGTGTTTCCACAGTCGTAGCTTTAATCATAATAGCGCCAAGCTTTGATAAATCATAAAGCTGTGCATATTCACGTCCAAAGCCAAAGCAGCCGGAAGCTGGCATTATTGGATTTTTTAAATCTAAACCTGGTAATTGAATGTTTAAACGACTCATAATGCCACCGTACCTTTCGTGAAAACTGGACCGTCAGAGCATACTTTGACATAGTCTTTTGCTACCTGATCTGTTGTTTTACATACACATGCAAAACAAGCACCGATACCGCAGCCCATTCGCTCTTCAAATGATAAATAACCTTCTTTTTCTGGATAGAAACCTTCAAGTGCTTTTAACATCGGTAGAGGACCGCAAGAATAAAAGACATCGAACTCCGGTGCTCGAGACTCTAAAACATTTGTTACAAAGCCTTTAGTTCCTTTAGAGCCGTCAACCGTTACATAATGCGTTTCTCCAAGGGCACTGAATTCTTCCTCGTAGAAGCATACATCTTCCGTTTGAAAGCCAAGGACATGAATTGTTTTTACACCACGTGCATTCAATTGCTTGGAAAGCTCGTGTAATGGAGGTACTCCGATTCCTCCACCAACTAGTAGGGCTGTGCCTCCCCCTTTTACTGCTTCTACCGGGAACCCATTACCGATTGGACCAAGGACATTGACAAGTTGCCCTTCACGATTTGTCGCTAACACTTTTGTTCCGCGACCTTCCGCGCGATAAATCATTGTAAATTCGTTGTTGTCTTTATCTATGTTTGCAATACTAATTGGTCGACGTAAAAGCGGCTCCATTGAATCTGACACCTTTACATGGACAAACTGGCCAGGTGTCATATCCTGAACCAGTTCTCCACGAAGTGTCAATTCGAAAATGTTTGTCGCGATTTGCTTTTGAGAGACGACCGTCATTTTCTCTTGACGAATCATATTAATGTACTACCTCCGCTTTTGGCATTTGTTCTGCTGTGAATGTCATTGATTCAATAACACGGACCATCGCTTCTGCTGTGTCCAATGAAGTTAAGCAAGGTACACCGTTTTCTACAGACTCACGGCGAATTCGGAAGCCATCACGTGCCGGTTGCTTCCCTTTCGTTAATGTGTTAACAACAAGCTGTGCCTCACCGTTTTGAATTAAATCGATTAATGTTTCACCTTTTGCACCGATTTTGCCAACTACATCTGTGCGTACACCAGCCACTTCGAACGCTTGGGCTGTACCTTCAGTAGCGACAATACGATAGCCTACTGTTGAGAAGCGTTTTGCAAGTTCAATTGCTTCCTCTTTATCTTTATCGGACACAGTGAATAATACTGTGCCTTCTGTACGAATTTCCATACCTGCTGCAACTAAGCCTTTGTAAAGTGCTTTTTCTAATGTTGCATCTTTACCCATTACTTCACCTGTTGATTTCATTTCAGGTCCTAGTGTAATGTCAACACGACGTAATTTAGCGAAGGAGAATACTGGTACTTTAACGAAGACACCTTTTTGCTCTGGCGCTAAGCCTGTTGGATAGCCTTGTTCTACGATTGATTTGCCAAGAATCGCTTTCGTTGCAATATTCGCCATCGGAATGTTTGTGATTTTACTTAAGAACGGTACTGTACGTGATGAACGTGGGTTAACCTCGATCACGTATACTTCGCCCTGTGAAATAACATATTGAATGTTCATTAATCCTACGATGCCAAGACCTTTTGCAAGGCGAGTTGTATAATCCACAAGCGTATCTTTTTGCGCTTGTGTTAATTTTTGTGGAGGGTATACAGAGATAGAGTCACCAGAGTGAACCCCAGCACGTTCGATATGCTCCATAATACCTGGAATTAATACATTTTCACCGTCACAAATGGCATCTACTTCAATTTCTTGACCAGTTAAGTAGCGGTCTACTAATACTGGATGATCCGGAGATGCTTCTACTGCATTTTCCATGTAGTGTTTTAATTCCTCTTGGTTGTAGACAATTTCCATCGCACGACCACCTAGTACGTATGAAGGACGAACTAGCACAGGGAAGCCTAAACGTTCACTAATAGCAAGTGCTTCTTCCGTAGATACAGCTGTTTGACCTAGTGGTTGTGGAATGTCCAAGTCGCGTAATGCTTGCTCGAATTTGTCTCGGTTTTCTGCACGGTCGATATCTTCAAGTGTTGTACCTAGGATTTTTATGCCATTTGCCACTAATTTATCAGCAAGATTAATAGCTGTTTGACCACCGAATTGTACAACTACACCGATTGGTTGCTCAAGATCGATAATATGCATAACATCTTCGATTGTTAATGGCTCAAAGTATAACTTATCTGAAATCGAGAAGTCAGTTGATACTGTCTCTGGATTTGAGTTAATAATAATCGCTTCGTAACCTGCTTCTTGAATTGCCCATACTGAGTGTACTGTTGCGTAGTCGAACTCTACCCCTTGACCAATACGGATTGGACCAGAACCAAGTACAACAACTGACGGCTTGTCTGATTTAATCGATTCGTTTTCTTCTTCATATGTGCCATAGAAGTATGGTGTTTCAGATTCAAACTCCGCTGCACATGTATCAACCATTTTATATACTGGGATAATGCCATTTTCTTTACGATATGCATATACTTCTTCCGGTGTTGTTTCCCAAAGCTCAGCAACTTTTTTATCTGCAAATCCTAGACGTTTTGCTGTACGTAATACATCTTTATCGTTTTTATTGTCAGCAAGTGTTTGCTCCATATCTACGATGTTTTTGAATTTATTTAAGAAGAATAAGTCAATGGCAGACCATTCATGGATTTGCTCAATTGTTACACCACGACGAAGTGCTTCACCGATGAAGAATAGACGCTCGTCACCTGCTTTGCGAATACGTTTTTCAATCCAAGAATCCGTGTTTTCTTCTGCATGTTTCAGCTCTAAGTGAACTTGACCTGTTTCAAGAGAGCGCACTGCTTTTAGCATAGCTTCTTCAAATGTACGACCAAGTGCCATTACTTCACCAGTCGCTTTCATTTGTGTACCAAGATTACGCTTTGCTGATTCGAATTTATCGAACGGCCAGCGTGGAATTTTCGCCACGATGTAGTCTAGAGCTGGCTCGAAACAAGCATACGTTGAACCTGTTACAGGGTTTTTGATTTCATCTAATGTTAAACCAACTGCGATTTTTGCTGCTAGCTTAGCAATTGGATAGCCTGTTGCTTTTGACGCTAATGCTGATGAACGTGATACACGAGGGTTTACTTCGATCACATAGTAATTAAAGCTATATGGATCAAGTGCTAATTGTACGTTACAACCACCTTCAATTTTTAGTGCACGGATAATATCTAAAGAGATATTACGTAGCATTTGGTTTTCACGATCTGAAAGTGTTTGTGTAGGTGCTACTACAATTGAGTCACCTGTATGAATTCCAACTGGGTCAACGTTTTCCATGTTACATACAACGATGGCGTTGTCAGCAGCATCACGCATTACTTCATATTCGATCTCTTTATAACCAGCAATCGATTTTTCTAGTAAACATTGTGTTACTGGGGAATATTTTAGACCAGATGTAACGATTTCTTCTAGATCTTGGTCGTTGTAGCAAATACCGCCGCCTGTACCACCAAGCGTGAAGGCAGGACGAACAATTACTGGGTAGCCAATTCTCGCTACAAAGTTTTTCGCTTCGTCTAAGTTATGGATAATATCTGATTCAGGTACTGGAGCACCTAGCTCATACATTAAATTACGGAATAGATCACGGTCTTCCGCTTTATGGATCGCCTCTAATTTTGTACCAAGAATTTCAATATTAAGCTCATCTAGAATTCCTGATTTATCTAATTCAATAGCCATGTTTAAACCAGTTTGACCACCAAGTGTTGGTAGGATAGCATCTGGGCGCTCTTTACGTAAAATACGTGATACAAACTCCAGTGTAATTGGCTCAATATATACTTTGTCGGCAATTTCTGTATCTGTCATAATTGTCGCAGGGTTTGAGTTTATTAAAATAACGCGGTAACCTTCTTCTTTTAAAGAAAGACAAGCTTGTGTTCCTGCGTAGTCAAATTCTGCTGCTTGTCCGATCACGATTGGACCTGATCCGATTACTAAAATAGTTTTAATATCTGTACGTTTAGGCATGTTGTTTCCCCTTCCCTGCTTCTACTTCCATCATTTCGATAAATTCATCAAATAAGTGATTTGAATCCTCTGGACCTGGTGATGCTTCTGGGTGATATTGCACTGTAAAGACTGGATATTTCTTGTGTCGTACACCTTCACAAGTACCATCGTTTAATGCGATATGTGTTAATTCTAAATCTGTATCTTTTAACGAATCGATGTCGATTGCATAGCCATGATTTTGAGATGTTAAATCAGTACGGCCAGTGCGTAAATCTTTTACTGGGTGGTTACCACCACGGTGACCGAATGGTAATTTAAAGCTTCGTGCACCACATGCTAGCGAGAAGATTTGGTGACCTAAGCAAATACCGAACATTGGCACTTTTCCAATTAAATTGCGTACTGTCTCTATACCCTCTTGCACATCTTCAGGGTTACCTGGGCCATTCGAAAGCATGATACCATCTGGATGCCAAGCTAAAATTTCTGCTGCTGAAGTATTGTAAGGGACAACTAGCACATCACAATCACGTTTATTTAGCTCACGAAGAATACCATGTTTCATACCAAAGTCTATTAATACTACGCGTTTGCCACGACCTGGTGATGGGTAGGCCGCTTTCGGTGATACTTCATGTACATGGTTTGTAATCGCTGGTGTTGCCTGTAACTTCGTTACGATTTCATCCACATTCACTTCTTCATCAGCCGCTGTTAAAATAGCCTTTACTGAACCTTTACTGCGAATAATGCGTGTTAATTTTCGTGTATCGATTCCTTCAATCCCTGGGATATCCTTGGATGTTAAGTACTCATCTACTGTTAAGTCACAGCGGAAGTTTGAAGGTGTTTTTGCTAATTCACGGACTACAAATCCACGAATAGCTGGTGAGATTGATTCAAAATCATCACGGTTAATACCGTAATTACCGATTAAAGGGTAAGTTAACGTTACAATTTGTCCGTAGAATGAAGGATCTGAAATTGTTTCCTGATAACCTGTCATCCCTGTTGTGAATACAACCTCACCTTGTGAAGCGCGCTCACTACCGAACGCTGTACCTGTAAATACTGTGCCATCTTCTAAAATAAGTAAACGTTTTTTCATTACTCTACCTCCTGGTATACGATATTGCCTTCAAAAATTGTAAGGATCGGCCATCCTTTTGCAGTCCAACCATTGAATGGTGTATTGCGTCCTTTTGATACAAAGCCTTCTGCATCAATTGTTTGCTCTTTATTTAAATCTATTAAAATCATATCTGCTGAAGCTCCAACTTCTAATGTGCCGTATGGTAGATCAAAAATTTGAGCTGCCTTTACAGACATCCAGTCTATCAACTGTTTTAACGTCCATTTTCCTGTTTCTACAAACTGCGTGTAAAGCAGTGGAAATGCTGTTTCAAAGCCTACAATGCCAAATGGTGCACCAACCATACCACAGCATTTTTCTTCTACTGTGTGTGGAGCATGGTCTGTAGCGATACAATCGATCGTGCCGTCTAACAGCGCCGCGTGAAGTGAGTCTTTATCATCTATTCCACGTAATGGAGGATTCATTTTCCAGTTTGCATCATCTGCTGGAATATCCATTTCTTCAAGTAATAAATGGTGTGGGCAAACTTCTGCTGTGACACGAATTCCTGCTGCTTTCGCATCTCGTACTGCACGTACAGATTCCTTCGTTGATACGTGACATACGTGGTAGCGTGCTCCAGCTGCTTCTGCCAGTAGAACATCTCGTGCAATTTGAACGGATTCACAAATCGATGGAATTCCTGGTAAACCAAGCTCTTTATTACGTTTCCCTTCATGCATTACGCCGTCGTAAATTAATGAGTTATCTTCACAGTGTGCGACAACAACCACATCGTGCTGTGCTGCATCCTTCATTTGCTCATACATTGTTGATGCTAGCTGGATCCCAACACCATCATCTGAAAATGCGACAGCTCCATGTGCTTTTAATTCTTCAATATTTGTACGAACCTCACCTGAGATGTCCCTTGTTAATGAGCCGTATGGAAGTACTCGAATAGCTGCACTTTCTTTAATAAGGCCGTTAATTAGTTGCATGTTTTCTACTGAATCTGGTACTGGTTTTGTATTTGGCATCGCGCAAATTGTTGTGAAACCTCCTTTTGCTGCTGATGCTGAACCTGTAGCAATTGTTTCTTTATGTTCAAAGCCCGGCTCACGTAAATGTGTGTGAACATCGACAAAGCCTGGTGCAACAACTAAACCATTTCCTTCGATTACTTCTGCGCCTGCTACAGTTACATTTTGACCTATTTCAGTAATTTTGCCGTCTACCATAGCGATATTTACTGTTTGTAGCTCACCTTGTTCATTTACCATTTGTACATTTTGAAGAACTTTTGTCATGTTACTCTCTCCCCTTTAAAATTGTTTCTACAATAGCCATTCGTGTATAAACACCATTTCGAACTTGCTCGAAAATTCTAGAACGCTCGCATTCTACTAGCTCTGAAGCAATTTCTACATCACGATTGACCGGTGCTGGATGCATGATAATTGCCTTTTCTTTCATTTGTTTCTCACGTTCAACTGTTAAACCGTACTCTTCATGATAGCCCTCTTTTGAGAAGCTTTTATTTACTTTATGACGTTCATGCTGCACACGAAGTAACATAATCACATCGCTTATTTCGATTAAATCATCCCAAGAATGATGCGCTTCGAAACTACCTTGCCACTCTTCTGGACAAAGGAAATGAACATTTGCCCCTAATCGTTGTAACGCTAACGCATTCGATTTCGCTACACGGCTATGGCATATATCTCCAGCGATTGTCACATTTAACCCTTCAAAAGAACCAAACTCTTTTTTGATTGTATAAAGATCTAATAGTGATTGAGACGGATGCTGACCAGTGCCGTCACCTCCGTTAATAATTGACACATCGATGCCTTCAAGTAGTTCATTGTAATACGTATCTTCCTTCGCGCGAATGACTACTGCGTCTATACCAATCATTTCTAACGTCTTTACTGTATCGTACAGTGTCTCTCCTTTAGAGACGCTCGAAAAGCTGCCATCAAAAGGGATAACTGTACAGCCGACTTTTCGTTCCGCCATTTCAAAACTCGTTTTCGTACGTGTACTCGGCTCAAAAAATAAGTTTGCTACGTTGTATTCTCGAGATAATGATGATGTCTCACCATTTTCAAAAGCTTGCGCACGATCTAGAATGTGGTTAATTTCTTCTATTGTTAAATGCTCCATCGATAATAAGTTCTTCATTGTAACCTCCGTAGGGTGTGTCTCATGAACGTTTATGTATAACGTTCTGTAAAATAAAAGCCTCGTTGATGTTATCAACGAGGCATAAGGAGGCGCGACAAACTACAGCAGGATACACTCCTACATTTAGACTGTCTACAACTTCCCTTTTTTTGCCTCTCTGGACAATTCATTAAAAGGTACTTTTATGAATTTTCATTTTGATTGTGCGGTATTGGTATGTCCGCTTCTTTTTTACCTGGTAGGATGACATTTAAAAGAACACCGATAATCGCTGCTAATGCCATACCTTCGATACTTAGTGATTCTGAAACAACGAACTTCGCACCACCGATACCGATGACTAAAATAACTGAGGCGATGACCAAGTTACGACTATTACCAAAGTCGATATGGTTATCCACTAACATTCGTAATCCACTTGCTGCAATTATACCGAAGAGTAAGATGGAAACCCCACCAAGTACAGCTGTTGGAATTGTTGCAATAACTGCCATTGCTTTCCCGAAGAATGACAGTAAAATGGCTACGACTGCTGCACCTGCAATGACATACACACTGTAAACTCGAGTGATTGCAAGGACACCGATATTTTCACCGTAAGTTGTTTTCGGCGGACCGCCGATTAGTGCACTAATAAATGTACCAAGTCCGTCCCCTAATAACGAACGATGTAAGCCTGGCTCTTTAATATAATCCCGATTGACCACTTTACCTAATACTAACTGGTGACCAATATGCTCGGAAATCGTTACGATAACGATTGGCACCATCGTTAGGAGCAGCGTTGTTGTGATTTCAAACTCATAGTGAACACCTGGAATTAAGAAGTCAGGTAGTGCAAAGAAATCAGCTTTCGCAATTGGTGAGTAATCAACTATGCCGATTATCATTGAGTAAACATATCCTACGATTAAGCCAATTAAGATTGGCATTGTGCTTAAAATGCCTTTAAAGGCAATCGTGAAAATAATGGCTGTAAATAAAGTCACTAGCGCTGCTGAGAAGTGTAAAAAGTTATATTCACCATCTACATTCATCGCCATATTGACCGCTGTCCCTGATAGTCCAAGACCAATTACCATAATGACAGGGCCTACCACAATCGGAGGTAAAATTTTCATAATCCACTTATAGCCGCTTTTCCAGATGATAAGGGATACGATGCCATATGTAATCCCTACTGCCATAGCACCAATCATTGCATGACCTGGATTTACACTAGAACCATCTTTATTTAAACCACCTGCCACTAGTAAAATCGGCGCAATAAAGGCAAATGATGATCCTAAATAAGCAGGTACTTGAAATTTCGTAATCAATAGGAAGAACAATGTAGCAATCCCACTTGTTAAAAGGGCAATCGCTGGACTAAGACCAACCAACTGAGGAACTAAGATCGTTGACCCAAACATGGCGAACATGTGCTGGAAACTTAATGTCACTAGTTGGACTGGGGTCGGTTTATCTTTAACATCTAATACTGCATTTGACATAATGTTTCCTCACTTTAAGTTAGTCTTCTTTATAAATAATGACGCAATCTTCTCCGTCTACTTCTTGTAAATTTACGACTATACGTTCAGCTCCAGATGTCGGAACATTTTTACCAACATAATCAGCTCTTATTGGTAGCTCTCTATGTCCTCTGTCGATCAGGACTGCAAGTTGAATTTGGCCTGGTCGCCCTAGATCCATCACTGCATCTAGCGCTGCGCGTACTGTTCGTCCCGTATAGAGTACATCATCGACTAAAATAATTTTTTGATTGACGATCACATAATCGATATCGACTTGCTCAACATGTGCCTGTTCATTATCATGCTTTGTCGTTAAATCATCTCGATAGAGAGTGATGTCAAGCTCCCCCGTACGAATTGGTTTGCCTTCAATTTTTTCAATTCGTTCTGCTAGGCGTCTTGCAAGAAAGGCACCTCGCGTTTTAATTCCGACTAAAATACATTCGTCGATCCCTTTATTGCGTTCAATAATTTCGTGTGCAATGCGTGTTAACGCTCTTGCCATAGATGGTCCATCTAATAACTCATTTTGTGCCATGTAAGTTTCCTCCTCTCTTCTATCTATTATTGGGTCATGTGTCCATAAAAAAACCTCTCGAGGCGAATAGCCTGAGAGGGTTATATACGTGTTTAAATAGCATGTTGAAAAAATTTGCAGCACAAATTTTTCGCAACACTTTCACATGTACCTTCTCAGCCTCTCTGGACTGCCATTAAAGGTGAATATTTAGTTAAGTTGTTTCATTCACTTTCGTTAGTATAGACCTTCTTTATCTATACGTCAATCCTTATTTCTTAAATCTAGCAATAATTGCTCATAATCAGCAGGAATTTGCGCTTCAAACTGCAAATATTCACCTGATGTAGGGTGTTCAAAGCCTAAAACTCCCGCGTGTAATACTTGTCCACCAAAGTCGATTGTCTTCTTTGGTCCATATTTTGGGTCACCAACAAGTGGGAATCCAATATAATTCATATGGACACGAATTTGGTGCGTGCGTCCTGTTTCTAAACGGCACTCTACTAGCGTATAGTCGCCAAAGCGGTCGATAACTTGGAAATGGGTTACTGCATGCTTACCTTTGTCAACAACAGCTTGTTTTTGACGATCTTTTTGGTCTCGACCAATAGGTGCATCAATTGTTCCTTTATCATGTGCAATATGCCCGTGAACGAGCGCAGTATATTTACGTGTCACTGTTTTATTGACTAACTGATTCACTAACGATTCATGAGCTGCATCATTTTTAGCCACCATCAATAATCCTGATGTATCTTTATCAATACGATGCACAATTCCCGGACGCATAATGCCATTGATACCCGATAAATCCTTACAATGATACATTAAACCATTAACGAGTGTACCCATCATATGTCCAGGCGCTGGATGAACAACCATGCCCTTTGGTTTATTTACAACAAGGACATCCGCATCCTCATAAACAATATCAAGATCTAAGTTTTCAGCAATGACATCTAACGGCTCTGCTTCAGGTACATCGATTTCTACAATATCCCCTACTTTTACCTTATACTTCGCCTTTACAGTCTCTCCATTTACTTTAATAATACCATCAGTAATCCAATTACCAATTTGTGTACGCGACCACTCTGATTGCACACTCGAAAGCGCCTTATCAATGCGCTCTCCCTTTTGTTGTTCTTCCATTGTATATGATACTTGCGTCATTATTTCACCTGTTTCTTTCCTTTTTTATCTTCCATAATTATGCCAATCATTAATATTACTACCGCCATTGTTAAAGCTGCATCCGCAATATTGAAGATCGGGAAATCATAATTAATTACTGGAATTAATACACTTACAAAATCGACCACTTCACCTCTAAATATACGGTCAATAAAATTCCCTATAGCTCCGCCTAATAAAAGCATTAAACCAACTTGAAAAATAGGTTTCCCTTTAGCCTCTTTATGATAAAAGTATAGAACGGCACAAATAACACCTATCGTGATAATGCTAAATAACCACATTTGGCCTTCTAACATTCCCCATGCTGCTCCTCTATTTCGATGAGACAATATCCCAAACCACGGATCCCATACTGAAATTCGTTCGCCAAACTCCATATTTTTCACAATTAGCCACTTTGTCCATTGATCTAAAAGAATCACGAATGCGGCCAATCCATAATATTTATACACAGACACTCCTCCGTTCGCTCAACATCTAACCTATTCTACCATAACAGCCCATCTCAGAATAACTAATATAGCATGAAAATATGGATCATCACCATATTGGAGGATTGATTTTTGCTTCGATTTGGGTGTGCTTTCCGTAGTTTCGACTGTTCTTTCCGTCGCTCTAGCTGTTTTATCCGTCGCTCTAGCTGTTTTATCCGTCGCTTCGGCTTTTCTTTCCGTCATTTCGGCTTTTCCTTCCATCACTCTGACTGCTCTATCCGCCGGCCGCTCTTTTTCCCGCCGTCAACTTCCCTTCAGTAAAAAAAGCTATTGCCATCACTTCATAAGTAATGGCAATAGCTTATCAATTTTTATTCAATATTATACCGTTTTAAGCTGTTTCAGACTCTTTTGAATGCACACGCTTCATGAAATCATTAACATCAGCCGGTACTTTTCGATCTAATAATGACACAATAATAACGGATAAGAATCCTACAGGCACTGTGATAATGCCTGGGATTTTAAATTGTAAGAAGCTTGGTAATGTTCCTGGAAGAAAAATCATCCACATCGATACACCAAGACCAATGAGTAAACCCGCAATTGCTCCTTTTTCTGTCATTCCTCTCCACCAAATACCTAAAATAAATATTGGTGTAAATGTACTCGCCGCAACAGTAAAAGCAAGTGCCACTAAATGGCCAATGGATGCATCCTTAACTAATAAACCCAATGCTCCATATAAAATACCTAATAAAACGATGGCTACTTTCCCCGCAACTACTCGTTGTTTTTCTGTAATATCCTTTTTCATAACGCTTGCATATAAATCGTGGGCTAATGCACCTGAGCTTGTAATAAATAACCCTGATAAATTTGAGAATATGGCCGCAAACGCACCTGCTATGACTAGTCCAAGCAGCCACTTACCTCCTAGCGCAAGTGCTGTTGTAGGAATCACCATATTGTTCCCACCAAGCACTAGATCACGCATGACTTCCTCACTTGCTGTACCCGAGATAAAAATAGAACGACCTACAACACCTAAATATACTGCTAATAAGAAAAACGTACTAGCAATCCCAATAGCCATCAATGCTGATTTACGAGCCGCCTTCGCACTTGGATTCGTATAAAATCTAAGTAGAATATGTGGCAGACCAATTGTACCTAGCGCTAAACCAATTGTCATACTGATAGTTTGCCAAAATGTTGGGAAGTAGAAACCTGTTCCCGTCCAAGCGGCACCATCAAAATTGACATTATTTCCATCTAAAGCATATGGTGATGTTCCTGTAATAGGACCGCTGAATGAATTAATAGCAGCTAAAATCTTATCGTAATGCAAACCACTGTAAATTGCTGCAATCAACATAACAACAAACGCTCCAAGGCGAATCCAAAGCTCTAAAGCTTGGTTGATTGTTGTTCCTTTCATACCGCCTATTCCTACATAGAAAACCATTACAATACATGTAAAGATAATGCCGAATTCATATGAAGTCCCGAAAAACATACTTAAAATTTGTGCCGCCCCTAATAATTGGGGCGCTGCATAAAAACCAGAAATCGCCAAAACCACAGCTACCGCTACTAGCCGAGCTCGTCTACTATGAAAACGATAAGCTAAAAAATCGGCAACGGTAAATGCTCCAAATCGTCTTAACGGGCCTGCCACAAAAATAGCTAGCAACGTCAATCCAATGGAGAAGCAAAATGCATAGTAAGCACCGTCATACCCTAATTGGAAAGTCAAACCGGCTATCCCGAGAAATGTAGCAGCGCTTAAATAGTCTCCCCCAATTGCCGAACCGTTTGTAAACCACCCAAAACTTCGTCCCCCAACAAAGAAATCGGATGCCGTTGCATTTCTTTTCGTTAAGTACGTAATGTATACAATTGTCCCCATTAAAGCAATAGTCATTAACATCTTCGGTTCTAATAGAGCTTTCATCATTCTACATATCCCCCTTAGCTAAAACTACTTATTGAGTATTTCGTATTTCTTAAGGCGCTTCTCGTACAACGTTGTATGCACATATGCAATAATAAAAGCCATTACCATCATCACGACGGTTGTCACAAACCACGTTACTGTCATACCGCCCAAAATTTTCTTGAAAGCGAGCTCTGGAGCGAACCAGTTCATTACCGGAATACTAAAAATTAAAATGAAATAAAATACCGTTAAGCTAAATCCTGTAGTAAACTCATCTTTCATAATTTTGTTAGTAGTTGCATCTAGTGGTGGAAGATCCTTTACATCGATAGTTCCAGCTTCCACGTATTCATAATCATGACTCCCTACTTCTGCCATATTTCAGCTCTCCCTTCCTGTTTCAGCGAATAATTGTCTGAAATTTCAAATTATTATTCACTACAATTATTCTATTCTATTTAATCTATAAAATAGTTACAAAATATTGCTGTATTAGTACAAAAAAATGCTATTTTAAGTTAAAATATTTTTATTATTCCCCATTTATAATAGAAGGGTGATGTTAGCATTTTAAATATTGTTTGGTACATTGAAAATTCACATGAACAACAACAAATGAGCTACTGGCTAGAGGAATTCCTACCTAATACTTTTATTAATTGCGAAGAACCTAAAACAGAGATTTCCGCTATCATTGTCTATGAAATTAACCGTTTATTTGACTGGGTAAAGATAAACCGGTTAAAAAGAAATTATCCTAATAGTATAATCGTCCCTATTGTTGCAGAACACCTTACCTACTCAACTGGTATAGCCATTGAGCTTAACTTGACTGCACTTCTCATTAAACCGTTACAGAAAGCAAAATTTCTACGAATTGTTAAAAAGCTTTATACGGCCTATCAAGCAAAACAAGCAAGTACTCTTACAATGCTTGAGTTATCACAGCAAATTTCGCAAGACCATACTTCGCCATTCCGAGAAGCTTTTTTAAAACGACTTATACGTGGAGAGGTTGAAAGTGAGCAGGAAATAATCCAGTCTTCCTCTTTTTTATCGAGGCATTGTATCCCAAATATCGTGTTTTTAATCCAGGGTTATATAGATGTGAATGAAGATCGACCTTACCCTCATGATGCAAGCAGTGTGATCACCAATGTGTTCCACCAAAACTTTGCTAATAAAGTACCTATATCTTTTTTACATTTTGAACGTTATTTACTATTGCTTATGCGCATTCCTAATGAATACACATCATTTAAACATTGGTCGGAGGGGGTAGCTTGTTTACTTGAGGTTATTGAAACGTTAAAAAAAGATTATTGCATCCATCTTTTTATGGGGATTGGTGGCGTTTTTCAGGACGCCATGCACGTCAAGGAATCCTATAGCCAAGCTCGAAAGGCTCGAAGGAAACCTCCTGTTCAAAGCGTTCATGTACGATTTTATGAGGATTTAACAAAGCAAGAACAGCTCCAAAAAGCTATCCAATATATCGAGGAGCACTATGATGAACAACTTGCAATCAGTGACGTTGCCAAATATAGCAATTTTAGCGCTACTCATTTTAGCAGATTGTTTAAAAAAGAGATTGGCCGTAATTTTGTTGATTATGTAGCTTTTACACGTATCATAAAGTCACTACCGTATTTGCGAAAATACGATTACACCATTGAAAAGATCTCCTTCCTCTGTGGCTTCAACACACCTAATTATTTCAGCCTTACGTTTAAGAAATATGTCGGTATATCCCCAACTGACTACCGCAATACACAAGAAATATTATTTAAATAGTGCTTCAAACTTCTAAGAAATCACTCCATGACAAAAAAGAATCTGCTAGACCTCAGGTGATAAAATAAAAAACGCAAGCCCCCCATCATCAAGGAGACTTGCGTTATTAATTACATAGAATGCAGATTCTTATTTTTAAATTAAGCGTAATACGTTTCTACAACTTCTGCACAACGCGCGCACACTGTTGAATGTGCTTCATTCGAACCGACTGTTTCAGAAATTGACCAGCAACGCTCACATTTTTCACCTGTTGCTTTTTCTACAACGATCGAAGCATGTTCTAAAGCTAATGCATCTGCTGGTGCAGCTTCTATTGATGCTACTTCAAAGGCAGAAACGATTGAAAGCTGTGCAAAATTAATGCTTGCATCATTTAATAATGCTGCCACATCTTCTTTCGCATAAACTGTCACTTTCGCTTCAAGTGATTTACCGATTGTTTTTGCATTACGAGCTTCCTCTAATGCTTTTAAAACATCATCACGAACATCAATAATTTTTACCCATTTTTCGCGTAGACTTCCGAAGTTTTCATGTTCTTCTACCTCTGGGAAGTCTGTTAATTGTACAGATACCGCTTCTACAACACCTTGAGCATGTAAGTAAGACCACATTTCGTCACTTGTGTGAGGGATAATAGGTGACATTACTTTTACTAATGTCATTAATGTGTCATAAATAACCGTTTGCATTGCACGGCGGTCTTTGTTGTCATGACCTTCGATGTACACAACATCTTTTGCAATATCTAAATAGAATGAAGATAATTCTACAGCAACAAAGTTATTCACTGCATGATACACAGCCGCGAAATCATAGCGATCATATGCAGCACGAACAGTTTTTAAAACATCTTGTAAACGCATATAAACGTATTGATCCATTTCACGAAGGTCTGCATATGCTACACGATCTTTCGTCGCATCAAAATCAGCTACATTTCCGTGTAAGAAACGGAATGTGTTACGAATTTTTCGATAAACCTCAGAAACTTGCTTCAACATATCCATTGAGATACGAACGTCTGCTGTATAATCTACAGATGCAACCCATAAACGAAGAATATCTGCCCCGTATTGGTCCATCACTTTTTTCGGGATAATAACATTCCCTAAAGACTTACTCATCTTACGACCTTCACCATCTAGTACGAAACCATGTGTTAATAGTCCCTTATATGGTGCATAGCCATTAATAGCTACAGAAGTAATTAATGATGAGTTAAACCATCCACGGTGTTGGTCAGAACCTTCTAAATATAGATCAGCTGGATACTTCATACCACGTTCTACTAGCACACCTTGGTGAGAAGAACCTGAGTCAAACCAAACGTCCATAATATCGTTTTCTTTTGTAAATTCACCGTTCGGGCTACCAGAGTGTGTGAAGCCTTCAGGTAATAATTCTTTAGCTGTTTTTTGGAACCAAATATTTGACCCATGTTCACGGAATAAAGCTGAGATATGAGCAATTGTTTCTGGTGTAATAATTGGTTCTCCATTTTCAGCATAGAAAATTGGAATTGGCACGCCCCATGCACGCTGACGTGAAATTACCCAATCTCCACGGTCACGAATCATATTATAAAGACGAGTTTCACCCCAAGCAGGTGTAAATGCTGTTGATTTTACAGCCCCTAGTAACTCATCACGGAATGCATCAATCGACGCAAACCATTGTGGTGTAGCACGATAAATAACTGGTTTTTTCGTACGCCAGTCATGTGGATATGAGTGTGTAAAGAAGTTAAGTTTTTCTAAAGCGCCTACTTCTTTTAATTTTTCAGTGACTAATTTGTTAGCATCATTATAGAATACACCTTCAAAACCAGGTGCTTCATCTGTATAGCAGCCGCTATTATCAACTGGGCTAAGAATTGGTAGACCATATTGTTTACTAATATGATAGTCATCTTCACCGTGCCCTGGTGCTGTATGAACACAGCCAGTACCCGCTTCAGCAGTTACGTGCTCTCCAACCATTACAAGAGATTCACGGTCATAGAATGGATGCTGTGCAACAACTCTGTCTAACGCTTCACCTTTAATTTCTTGAACAACTTCATATGCTTCCCATTCAAGTTCGTTAGCAACTTTTTCTAATAATTCTTTTGCAATGATGAATTTTTTATCTGCAACTGCCACAACAACATAAATAAATTCAGGGTTTACAGAAATCCCTAAGTTCGCAGGAATTGTCCAAGGCGTTGTTGTCCAAATAATCATTTTAGCATCTGCTGGAACTACACCTTTAGCATCTTTAAGCGCAAAGCTTACATAAATAGAAGGCGATTTAACATCTTGATATTCAATCTCTGCTTCTGCCAGTGCAGATTCAGATGATGGAGACCAGTAAACTGGTTTTAAACCTTTATAAATATAGCCCTTTTCAGCCATTTTACCGAATACTTCGATTTGACGTGCTTCAAATTCAGGCTTTAATGTAATATATGGATTTTCCCAATCACCACGAACACCTAAACGGCGGAATTGTGTACGTTGGTTGTCAATTTGCTCGTAAGCATACTCTTCACATAATTTACGGAATTCAGCAACAGACATTTCTTTACGTTTTACACCTTTGTTCGTAAGTGCTTGCTCAATTGGTAAACCATGAGTATCCCAACCTGGAATATAGTTTACATGGTAACCATTCATAGAGCGATGACGCGTAATCATATCTTTCAGCACTTTATTTAAAGCGTGACCGATATGGATATCACCATTTGCATACGGAGGTCCATCGTGTAACACATATTCAGGACGTCCTTCTGTACGCTCCATCTGCAATTTATTAATGTCCATTTCGTCCCATTTTTCTTGCATCTTCGGTTCATTTGCCGGTAAGTTTCCACGCATTGGGAAATCTGTTTTTGGCATTAATAAAGTATCTTTGTATTCAACCATTGTTCAATTCCTCCTTTATGTTTACAAACAAAAACAAATGCACATAGGCGCTCAATCACATACGACAGTTATTAGGCTTATTATTATAACGTGTGGTTGATTTCCGTTCCGACTGGGCAGCTACATAGATACATTTCGGGAAATGCCCTCAAGTTCTAGTTATCGGCAAAATCAACACGTTTTAACAATGGATGTATAAGTTCAAACATAGGATTTAGCCATTTCATACTAATAGAAATGAAGCCAACCGTCATTTGAACATAAAAAAGCCTCTCAATCCCTGAAAGGGACGAGAAGCTTATACTCGCGGTACCACCCTAATTGTAGCAAAAAATTTCACTACCACTTAAAGCACATTAACGTCGTGCACTACGAAATAACTTACTACATTCAGTTATTTAGCTCCGAAGTGATGTTCATTGTTATTTGCTTGTTTGGGCTCACACTATCCCCAAATCGCTTAACTACGCCTAACAAATACTGTCTTCGTCTTTGCCTGTTTGCATATGTGTTCAAAATAATTACTATTACCATAGTATATGAAAATCATACATTCACGTCAAGTTTCACTTATTGCTTCCCAATGTCTACAATTAAATAGATTAAACTTGATCGGCTTCTTGTGCTTCTTCGACAGATGTTTGAATTTCAGTAAGGTCAATATCATATTGTAGCAAATGATCCCAGTCATCTGCATTTAGTAAATCAAGCTGTGCCTCTACAAGCATTTTAAAACGATTACGGAATACTTTTGATTGCTTTTTCAGCTCATCAATTTCAATTGTTACTTTACGAGCCTTCGTTAAAGCCTCATTGATAATACGATCGGCATTTTTTTCTGCTTCTTTTACAATGAGTTTAGCTTCTTTTTGAGAATTTCTTCGTACTTCGTCAGCTGCCTCTTGCGCAACAACAATTGACTTTTGTAACGTTTCCTCTAAAGAATTAAAATGTCTCGCTTGTTCTAAGGAAATTTCCAGTTGTCTGTCTACTTCCTTCTTTTCCCGTAACAAAATCTCATAGTCTTTAATAATTTGATCTAAAAATTCATTTACTTCATCTTCAGCATAACCTCTGAAGGATTTAGTAAACTCCTTATTATGTATATCAATAGGTGATAACGGCATACGATCCTTCTCTCCTTTACATGTACATTCATACTTTCTATTATACAATTGTTCCAACAACTTAGCAGTAAAAATTAATGAAATTTACTTGATTTTCAGCTTTTTTGGGTCAATCGACCGATTTGTAATCGAATTTTATCTTTTTTTGTACGGCCTTCCGTCATCATAATTTTTATTCGACCGCTTCCACGTACAGATAAAATATCTCCTTCTTGTAATTCAAAGGCAACTGTATCCCGTTCAGCCCAATTGACACGAACCTTTTTACCTGTAATTAATGCTTGTGCCTTCTGGCGAGAAGTTTTTAAAATCGTTGAAATAATAACATCTAAACGCATTGAGGAAACAGTATGAGATTCTTCTAACCACTCTTCCTCGTTTTGTAGCAGCGTCTCTGTCTCTTTAATCGATTCTACATGTACCTTTACTTTGCCGATGCCTGTTAAATGTAAGCGTACATATTCCGCTACCTCATTCGCTACTACAAATTGTACTAGCTGTTCATTCACTCGAATATCACCGAATTTGCCACGATTCAGTCCTAAAGATAATAAAGCTCCAAGAACATCAGGATGTCGTAGTTGGACAAATTTCACAGGATATTGAATCGTAAATACGGTAAGCTGAAAATCTTCTTCCACAGGCTCATAATAAGTAGGATAAATCAACATGCGTTGTCTTTCTGCATTATCAAAGAGCCCAGCATTAGCTGTTTTCAATGTGTCATATTGTCCAATAATCGATGTAACAATAAAACGTTGACGAGGATCTAGAAAATCAGTAAGCTTTGGAGCGTATCGATCCTCTACCTCATGTTGCCAGCTCACAACCTGTTCAATAAATGGCTGTTCATCTTTTCTAAAATGCTGTATTAAATGCTCCATATAACCTCACCTCTATTATCACTCTTATACTTGTACAATTTCATTGGTATTTTAAGGATTTTATAAAATGCTCATAATCATAACGTGAGGTTGATTTTCGTTCCAGCTGGGCGCTTTGTTGTTGCTGTCGCTACGCTTTCGCACAGATAAAACATTTGCTGCCGCTTCGCTTTCGCACAGAGCAAAGCTTCCTGGGGGCGTTCGATGATCCCCAAGGAGTCGCCCAGTCGAAACGAAGATCAACTTATATACATAGATACGTTTCAACAAACGTTATCCAGGCTTTTGATATTTCATAAAAATATGTACTTGATTGCACATTATACGCTAGTAGGACGCTTTCTGCAGGGATAGTTCATACCTCGATCCCTACTTATTCTTATGCATTCTAGGAATCACCACTAAATATGCAACTATTTTTGTTAAATGTAGTATTCCCCATAAATAAAAAATCCCCACCGTTCGTGAGGATTTTTTTTAAATAAACATTTCGTAAATTTTTAAAATAACAATAAACAGCCCTTTTTGAATATAGTTAAGGAGAAATATTGCTACGATAGGTGAAATATCAATCATGCCGATTGGCGGAATAAACTTTCTGAAAATTCCAAGATAAGGTTCACATAATTTTGTTAAAATACGTCCAACAGATGTGTTTTGAACAGCAGGCACCCAGGACATTAACACATATGCGACTAGCATTAGTGAATATACATAAAATGCTATAGACACATACTTCAAGATTAAATAAAATGTCATATAAACTACAATCCTCGCTATTAATTATCGTCTAAAATAAAATTCGAAATTTCGCCAGATACTTCTACATTTTCAGGTGTGCATAGGAAAATGTCTTTGCCGATTCTTTGAATATCACCGCCGAGTGCATACACTGTGCCACTTAAAAAATCAATAATCCGTACACCTTGTTCTCGCTCAATTCGTTGTAAATTGACGATCGTTGCACGCCTATTTTTTAAATGTTCTGCAATGTCCTGCGCTTCTGCATAAACTCTAGGTTCAACTAATACAACTTTTGAACCTTTAGAATTCATTGCTGACTGCAAACTGACAATATTGTTTGTAGATGTGGTACTTTGCGGAAAAATTTCCTGAACCGGTGCCTTACGCTCCTTCATAACTTTTTTAGGCTTCACCGATTGGATCTGTTGCTGTTGTTGTTGTACGGGTTGTTGCTGTTGAATAGGAGCTTGAGTGATTTCTTCTTCTATTTCTTCCTCAAGATAAAAGAAATTTTTAATTTTATTTTTCATGCTCATCCTGTTCCCCTCTTTCATTTCCAACAAGAGCCGTTCCAACTCGTACAAAAGTAGCCCCTTCTTCTACCGCAATTTCAAAGTCATTAGACATGCCCATTGATAACTCGGTACAAGGTGCATGTGCGAATCCTTGCTCGGCTATTTGCTGTTGACATTGTTTTAATTGCTTAAAAACAGAGCGAATAATTGTATCCTCAGCTGTATTCGGTGCCATTGTCATTAAACCAACGACTTGAACTTTCGTAAAACTTTTTAATGATTCAATAAAAGGTAGGACTTCTTCAATCGATAAACCATGTTTTGACTCTTCGCCCGATACATTAACTTGTACAAAGCATTTAACAGGTTTGTCTGCTCTTTTTTCAATTTCTTGCGCTAAACTCAAACGATCTAGTGAATGTAAATAATCAAAACTGTTAATGACCTGTTTGACCTTACGTGTTTGTAAAGAACCAATATAATGCCAATGTACATCGGCTTGAATAGCTTCAGTTTTACGATTTAAGCCTTCAGGACGGTTCTCTCCTAAATGAATAAGGCCTGCATCAATTGCTTCTTGTGTTCTTTCTACAGAAACTTCTTTTGTCACTGCAATAATTTGAACTTTCTCTGCTTCACGATTTGCACGTTTTTTTGCTGCTTGTATAAGATCATTAATTTTCTTCAAATTTGTTAAGATTTTTGTCAATGTTTTTCCCAACTTTACAACAATAGTTTCTTATATTGTAACAAGCAATGCTTGAATTATCAATGAATAGCCTGACCTATGTGAAAGTACATTTTACCCTGGCAATGCTTTAAAATGCTTAGATTTTTAATATGCATAATAATTTTGTCTTTTAGGATATCGCTTTTACTAAAATGACATCCTTTCCAACTACAAGTACATCTTTCATATACACTTTCCTAACCGATTCTTCCCCGCGAAAAAGGCCTAAATATTTTCGGGGCTCTGCAATCATAAAAGCCGTTACATAGCCTGTTTCTTTGGATACCTCTGCATCTACCACAAATCCTAAAAAGCGTCCGTTCCCTGCTTCAATTACTTCTTTTTGCTGTAACATCGAGAAACGCATTTTATCCCTCCTAAATCAATTACTCTCAACATCGTTTTTATCTCAACAAACTATGTTTTCTCTTTATATTTATGTGTTTATTGTTGTTTAAATGAAAATGAAATGATTAAGTGAATGTTGTAAAACTGTCATAGTTAAATTAATTTGGCTCTTTGACAAAACGATATCTCAACTTTTTAATTTTATCGAAACACTTTCAAAGATTATCGCCCAACTTTTACTTTTTATCGATTAACTTTCACGTTTTATCACCCTACTTTTACTTTTTATCGACATCCACCTAATATGACATTTTAATTTCATTGTGACATAAATTAAAATGCGCACCGAGATTCGGGTGCGCATTGTGTTTTTACTTATAATCTTTCTGCATTGTTTCAATAGCATTTTTTTCTAGACGTGAAATTTGCGCTTGAGAAATCCCCAATTCTTTTGCAATTTCAGTTTGTGTCTCACCGTAATAAAAACGCTTTGCAACAATCATTTGTTGACGATCATCTAACTTTTGTAAACTTTCCTTTACCGACACGTAGGCAACCCATTGATCTTCTGATACATCATCATCACGTAATTGATCCATCATATAAACAGCGTCTCCGCCGTCTGAATAAATAGGCTCCTGTAAGGAAACTGGGTCTTGAATGGCATCTAAAGCAAATAAAACATCTTCCTTTTTCATGTCAATCATTTCAGCAATTTCTTCAATCGTTGGTTCTCGTAAATTATCGGTTATCCATTGCTCTTTTGCCTGCATCGCCTTATATGCAATATCTCTTAGAGATCGAGAAACGCGCAATGCATGATGATCACGCAGATGGCGACGAATTTCACCTATGATCATTGGCACAGCATATGTTGAAAATCGTACATTATGCTTCAAATCAAAATGATCAATGGCTTTCATGAGGCCAATACAGCCTACCTGAAATAAATCATCTGCCTGTTCACCCCTATAGGCAAATCTACCGACAATACTGAGCACTAACCTTAAATTGCACATTACAAGCTCTTCCCTAATCTCAGTTTCTCCAGCTTGTAAACGAATAAATAGTTCCTTCATTTCCTCGTGCTTTAAAATTGGCAAAGTCGATGTATCTAAGCCGCAAAGATCTACTTTAGTTCGCATATATTCGATTCCTCCGGATGTTATTCTCTGACTAAACCGTTACATCAGTTTGTCCGAGAGAAACGAGAATATGCACAAAAGCTATGACCAATTTTAGGTAGGGTAAATTTCCCTCTCTAAGATATTGGCTGATTCAGATTTTCACGTAAATCTTGAATAATTTTCTTCTCTAATCGGGAAATATATGATTGCGAAATACCTAAATGATCAGCAACTTCTTTTTGAGTCATTTCAATTTTTCCATTGAGGCCGAAACGACATTCCATAATATATCTTTCACGCGCGCCTAGTAAATTGATCGCATGAAACATATGTTGACGCTCAATTTTCTTCTCTACATTGTCTAAAATAATATGCTCTTCCGTTCCTAAAATATCAGACAATAACAATTCATTTCCATCAGCATCTGAGTTTAATGGTTCATCTAATGAAACTTCACCCTTCATGCGACTTGTTTTACGTAAATGCATCAAAATTTCATTTTCAATACAACGTGATGCGTATGTGGCAAGCTTAATATTTTTATCAGTATTGAACGTTTCAATCGCCTTAATTAAACCGATCGAGCCAATACTTATTAAATCCTCAATCGGTGTTCCCGTATTATCAAAACGTCTAGCAATATAAACAACAAGACGCAAATTACGTTCAATTAGTGTATCTCTAGCTCTTAAATCACCATTCATAAAGGATGCAATGACTGTAACTTCTTCTTCTCGACTTAATGGCACTGGCAATGAATCATTTCCCCCTATATAGTACGTTTCACGACTCCGAAACTTACTCCAAAATTTTTTCAAGCTAGCAAGTAGCCTAAGAAGCAATAGTTCTCCCCCTCTATGAGTTATTTGAAAGCGCTGAAAAATGTAAAATTGCTGCTGTGCTGTGCGGAAAATTTTTAGCCTTTCTTGTTAATACGATATATTCATTCGTTTTCACTTGTGAGTGCTCCCCTTTTATATGCCACTCATCAAAGCGGAAACCTAGTACAACTGACTGCTGTTGCACTGTATTAACATGAATAAATCGAATATAACGCTGATAATCTTCTGAAAACATGGATACATTATACGGATCAGTTTCTTGCCATTCTATTAATGATTTGCAAAATGCTGCAGGTAAATGTGAGCGTAATGCTGCATAAGAGACAAAGTGAACAGGTTTTCCTGATAGTGGCTCAATTGCTTGATTCCCTGTATCTACAAATGCAGAAAGCGGTATCGTGATATCAAAAATTTTTAAATTCGTATCAAACACAAACTGACCACTTAACCGCTCAAGCTTTACAAATCCCCATTGCTTATAAAAAGCAACAAGGTTACCAACTGCTAATAGTAGGCAAATAATTATAAAATGGACAGCAGAAAGATTTTTTAAATACGGTTGTAACGCTGTTAATAATCCACCAATAATGATTGTTGCTGTTAAAACAATCGGTCCTTGCTTTTGAAAACTTCGAATCTTAAAGCGAAAAGCTATGCCGATTAGTAAGATAAAGCTCAGTATCGTCATTAACAGCATTTGACCACCTATTACAGCTACAAAACTACTACAAATAGAACTCATTAATAATCTCGTGTTCTTTACAAAAACCCCTGTTACTCTCGCTGTAAACGTAAGTATCGCTAGATTAAAAAGTGTATTAATGAGCACCAGCCATTCTCCATACATAACAGCCGCCTCCTACTTACAAAGTTAGCATGTTACACCCACAAATATTGTCAAACAATCGCATCATTTCATAAAAATGTTTTGACAAAATACATCCTTTCCCTACACATTTGAACATAATTAATTTTTATGTCACTGAAAATATCAAGGGAATTTTTATAATGTAGTAACACTTTAAATGAGGATGATTTCTGTTCCAGGCTACTCGTTTTCCTAGAGGGTGAGCATCAATCCGCTTCGTTAACACTTCGCTTTTGCACTAGAAACATTTGTTACTTTAGTTTTTTTATCACTTATCACACTTTAAATTAGAGTGATATACAAATAGACACATTCTATGTAAAATGGTTGATTGGAGTGGAGACTGGGCGACTCCTCTGGGATCAGCAATAGAGGAACGAAGGCTAAAAACCATCACATCCTGTGATAACGCCTTCGTGACCAACGTCGTGCTGCTGTCGCTACGTTGCACTCACGCTTTCGCGCAAAAGACATCTGTTGGCCCGAGACCCTGCAGCGAAGCGGATGTTTTCTGTGCGAAAGCGTAGCGACAGCAACAACAAATATTTTCTGTAGCGAAAGCAAAGCGGCAGCTACAAATGTTTTATCTGCGCGAAAGCGTAGCGTCAGCGGCAAAGCGTCCAGTCGGAATGGAAATCACCCCTTCGTTTTGCAGAAGCGCCAAAATTAATAGTTTTTCAACAACACAAAAAAGCTCGTATTTCACATAATGTAAAATACGAGCTTTTTAAAGTTCGGATGCTGACTTATCCGCGATTTTTACGATTGCGTAAAAATGCCGGTACTTCAAGCGTGTCATCCTGTACATAATTTTGTTGATTTTGACGTGGTTGTTCTTGATGCACATGCACTTCTTGACGTTGCTCACGAATCGGAGCTTGCTGTTGTTGTGTAGCTTGTCTGTTTGCATTTAACGTCGGTCGTGGAGTATTACGCTGTTGCTGTAAAGCTTCCTCTGAGAAACCAGTTGCAATTACTGTCACAATAATTTCATCTTTTAGATTTTCGTTAATAACCGAACCGAAAATCATATTTACTTCTTCATCTGATGCTGATGCTACAATATCAGCAGCCTCTTGTACTTCAAATAGGCTAAGATTTGAGCCACCAGTAATGTTCATAAGGACACCTTTAGCGCCATCAATTGATGATTCAAGTAATGGACTTGAAATAGCTTTCTTAGCCGCTTCTGCAGCACGGTTTTCACCTGTAGCAATACCAATACCCATTAACGCTGAACCTTTGTTAGACATAATAGTTTTTACGTCTGCAAAGTCTAAGTTAATAAGACCTGGCGTTGCAATTAAATCTGAAATACCTTGTACACCTTGTCGTAAAACATTATCTGCTTCACGGAATGCTTCTAGCATTGGTGTAGATTTATCAACAATTTGTAATAACTTGTCGTTCGGAATAACGATTAAAGTATCAACAGACTCTTTCATGCCACCGATACCACCGATAGCTTGTGTTTGTCGTTTGCGACCTTCAAACGTAAATGGACGCGTTACAACACCGACTGTAAGAGCTCCTAAATCGCGAGCAATTTGTGCGATTACTGGCGCGGCACCAGTACCAGTTCCTCCGCCCATTCCAGCTGTAACGAATACCATATCAGCACCACGAAGAACTTCCTCTAATTGTTCACGGCTCTCTTCTGCTGCTTTTTTCCCTACTTCAGGATTAGCACCTGCACCTAATCCACGTGTAAGTTTTGTACCAATTTGTAGCTTTATTTCTGCCTTCGATAAATTTAAGGCCTGTGCATCTGTGTTTACTGCGATAAAGTCAACACCTTGTACACCATGTTCTATCATTCGATTGACAGCGTTGTTACCGCCGCCACCAACACCAATGACTTTTATTACTGCAAGTTGATCAACACTTGTATCAAATTCTAACATTTCTTTTTCCTCCCACGGTAACTCGACTCTGTATCATTCATTACGCATTCAAGATCAATTATGCCTCGGTATAATTGCGTCCGGAATCGGCTTTGTGCTTAGGCCTGCTGAGGGCCGACACGATGTCGGTCATTTCGGTAATGCCACAGGACGTGGCGTTTTTACCGATGCAGGTCAGTTAGCCGTTATCGCATGGATGCGATGTTTTAGGCTAACATCCTATGTAGAACTCCTTTCCGATTCCGTGACATCCGCCGTAGGCTTTAACTTCTTTCAGCGGGTGTTTGGACACCTGCTGAAAGAAGTTAATCAAAAAACTTATCAAATAATTTTTTTGCTCTTCCGATTACGCTTCCTTTTGGCTCTGAAGGTGTAGCATATTCTTGCTTCTTAGATGTGGCTGCAGGAGATCCTACAACTGCATATTCAATAGGTTGCGTATTAGCACTTTTTCCATAAAAATCATCTTCTAAATAGGCGTAACGAATAAGTCCAACTGCCGTCGAAAATGAAGGCTCTCTAACGCCAATATAATCAGGTGTATATATTCTAACACGAGTTTGCAGAATTTGACGTGCCAGTTGAGCAATACCGTCAAGCTTTGCAACGCCTCCAGTCAAAACAACACCACCTGGTAAATCTCTAACACCTAGACGGGCTAACTCGTCAATGACTAATTCAAATAATTCTTCCAAACGAGCGCCAATTATTTCCGAAATATAGCGCTGGCTGTACTGATCTGTTGAATCTGTCCCTACAACCGGTACTTCGAATAGTTCTTCATCAGATGCATCATCATAATAGGCATGTCCAAATTGATGTTTAATTTGCTCTGCCTGTTCCGTTGGTGTTTTTAAGACGATTGAAATATCTTTTGTAATATGATCGCCACCAATTGGAATGACACCTGTATGTGTTAATAATCCCTCTTCAAATACTGCGATAGTAGTTGAACCGCCTCCTAGATCAACAAACGCGGTTCCTTGGTTTTTTTCATCCTCCGATAATGCAAAAAAACCTGCTGCTAATGGTTGCAAATATATTTCTCGAATGCTTAGACCTGCACGTTCTACACAACGTAGAACATTGTGTAAAAGTGTTTTTGAAGTAGTAATCATTGTGGCATCCATTTCTAAACGGATACCAATCATGCCTCGTGGATCTTTAATCTCATCTAAATTATCCACAATAAACTGTCTTGGAATAATATTCACTAATTCACGTTCAGGAGGTATTGACATGACTTGTGCAGATTCTACTACTCTATCTAAATCATCATCTGTAATTTCTCTATTTTCACTATTTACAGCGACTACACCTTTAACCAGCTGTAACATCGTCTGGTTAGCTGGAACACCTAAAACGACTTCATTAATTTGATATCCTGTCATTCGTTCAGCTTGATCTATTGCTTTTCGAATTGATTGAACTGTTGCATCAATATCAACAATCGCACCTTTTCGAACTCCATTCGATTTTACATTTCCGACCCCAATTACATGTAACTGACCATCGCTCATTTCACCTATTAATACCTTGATAGAGGATGATCCTATATCAAGAGAAATATATAAATCTTGCTGATTCAATTCGCTGCACCTCCTCGAAAAAATGCTCTTATTCTCATTCTATTGTAAATTCGGCATAATGTCTAAGCAAATCGAGCATTTAGCTCAACTTTTCTCTCATTCTATGGAATTTTTGTTCCTTTTGTGACGTTTCTCATCTATCTTGGTTAGTAAAATACGCCTAATAATTGCTATATTCTGGAACAAACGTACTCCGAAAGCGAAAATGGCCGCTAAATATAAATCTATTCCTAAATACACACCTAAAAAGGCTAATCCCGCTGCCAGAATTATATTAAAAAAGAATCCTGATACAAATACTTTATCGTCATATACTTGCTGTAATTGAGCACGAATACCGCCAAATAATGTATCTAAGGCTGCTAAAACAGCTATTGACAGATAATTTTCATAAATAGAGGGTATTTGCATATTTGTTAACAAGCCAAGGGCAAGTCCAAATATCAAACCTAAAAATGGTAGCCACATATATTATTCTCCTTTTTTCACCTCTGTTAAATAATCATTTGTCAATGGCTGATCAAATGCTGGGATTATTAAATGCTCTGTTGGTTCCTCTATTATTAAGTTAAAGTTGTCCAAATAAAAGGAATCAATAAATGTGGAAGCCTGTAATGAATTGTACATTTTTTGTGCTTCCTTAAATGAGCTTGTCCCAACATAAATTTCAAAAGGTGGTGCGGACAGTGGTACACTGTTCACTGTTGTCTTTCCATTTATGTCTCGAATGGCTGTAGTCTGGACAACTCGATTTCCATCTATCGAGACACTCGCTGCATTGTTTTTAAACAGAGCATTTAGTAATTGGGTTAGTAAATCAGGCGAAATTTCTTTGATTTCATACCCCATTTCTACTAATTCGGGCGCTGGTTCAACACGAAGTACAACTCCGGGCCCTGTCACTTCCGTTAACCCGGCCTGTTGCTTTAAACGATCCAGCGTTTGATATAATGCCGACTGTAAATTTGCTTTCTCAGATTGCTCATAGCGACCCACTACTTCATTAAGTGAACGAATTTCTGCTAATAATGTGGAATGCCTTTGCTTTTCTTCTGCTAATTCCTCTCTTATGGCCCAAATATCTCGTGTATCTCGCTCAGCTGGTTGCTTTATGGTATTGTATTGTACCGCTATCATCAAACCGATAATAAATAGCACGATCGTTATTCGGGTATACATATTTTTTTTCAAAATAGCCCCTCCTAGACGTATCGTAACCCCTAACAGATTTACGCCTTAGATCTTAAATTAGAAAAATCGTTTAACTTTCTACTTTTGCTTTTGGCATCGTTAGCTTTTGCTCTTCTTCAAATGATACAACAATATTGTCATTTAATAATTGATCCACAACGCCACCTTTTAAGTTTAAGGAAGCTTTGAATGTTGCTGAATCTCCTACAGCCTCGATGACGAATGGAGCTGGATGTTGCTTGCCATCAATCGTAATGACTGGTCCATTACAGCGTATATAAGAATTCGCCAAAACACGTTGACCATTAATAGCAATTGCTTGAGCGCCCGAAATTTTAAGCTCATTGAGCAATTTAAAAATATGGCTTTCATGCACGATATAATCATTAGGATTAGCAGATTTTGGATCGTAATCACCATCTTGAAGAGTTATACGTATCCCTTTTCCTTCTGAATTTAAATCGCCTAACAACAAACGTAAATCCTCTGCTTCTTCAACAAGCTTTGTATAATCCTTTTTGCTAGCGACGAATGATTTTTCATACTTACGAATTTTTTCCTGCAAAGCATTCGCTTCTTCTGATAATTCTTTATTGCGCTCTTGCTGTGCAATTAACTCCTCACGATATGAATCCTCTTGCTCCAAAAGCTTTGGATTGGTCGAACCTGCATCTCGATTATCTTTTGCCTGGTTGTAGGAATAGCCAATGATAAACCCCATAGTCACACAAACAATAAGCAACTGAAATTGTTTTCTTGAAAAGAAATTTTCTTTGCTATTCTTTTTCTTGTTCATCTTTTTCCACTTCCTGGTCGGCCGCATCGGTATCTATATCAATAGCTGTTTGGTTGTACTCATTATTGAAAGGACGATAATACGAGCCTACCTCTAAATCGATAACTCCCTTCTCCAAATTTGAAATTTGTGCCACAAGTGAAGGGTAATGATTTAGCTTTTCTGCTAATGTTTGAATAACAGCTCGAACTTCATAGCCATCGTTCATATAGAGCTTGACTGCATTAGGGTTTGAGTTATTGCTGTTAGTATTGACTTGAGAAATGAGAGTTAATACTTCTGGATTTAATTGTGCTAACTGCTTTACAAGTTTCTTAATTGTCTTTTCGCCAGATATGCCGATAAATACAGGTGCATCAATCGGGATTTCATCTCCAGCTTGATCAAAGCGCTTGCCATTTTCAAGTAATGGATAATAAGTACCGTCACCAGCTAAGTACGCAACCTTTTTCCATTCTTTAATTTCTATTGCCACGCCTTGAGGCCAATTACGTTTAACATGTGCTTCTTTCACCCATTTATCCTTTAGTAATAATTTCTCTACCTCTTCTTCTTTAAATCCCCACATTGACTTCCCAGTTGCAAGAGTACTTGACTTCAAATAATATTGTTCTTCTACTAATCGAGCGCCATTGACTGTAATTTTGTTGATTTTACTGTAAGGAGATTGAAAATAAAGGAGTACTGCTAACACGATAAAGAAAAGTAATATTAGCACTATAAATTTCCGATTTGTACGCTTTTTTCGTCGCTTTTTTAGCGTAGGTATGCGATCTTCTATGTCAATTACTTTCTCCAAAAAGTACTCCTCCTTTATATTTATTTCGCTAATTGATAAATAATACCTATTATTAGCCACATTGTTACTAAAGATGTTCCTCCATAGCTGATAAAAGGTAATGTGACACCTGTTACAGGCACTAAACCAATCACTACTGCTATATTTAGAAATGCTTGTACGGCTAACATTGTTACAAGTCCAATGATCGCGTAATAAGATGTTCTTGTTTTAGCCCGCACTGCAAATTTATAGCCTGCATAAATCGTCAGTACGAAAAGTGCTATAATAACAAGTCCACCAAATAATCCGACCTCTTCAAGGATTATTGCGTAAATAAAGTCATTTTGTGGTTCGGGTAAATATAAAAACTTTTGCCTACTTTGTCCAAAGCCATGCCCGAAAATCCCAGCCGGACCTATAGCCATTAACGACTGCACAGCCTGAAACCCACTTCCTAAAGGATCGACCCACGGATCAATAAATGCCTCAATTCGCTTTAGTCGGTATGGCGCCGTGACAATCAAGCCTACTAATCCAGCAATCCCAGCAATCATAAACATTGCATAAAGCTTTAAAGGATACCCTGCCACAAAAAACAATAAAAACACAGAAACAACGAGAATAAAAACTGAACCAAAATCGGGCTGTAGCATAATAAGTACAACGGGCAATAATAAGATCAATCCATGCCGCCAATTAATAATCGACTTACCCGTTTTATGCTGCGCTAAAATATGGCTCATGTATACAATGACGGTAATTTTCGCTAGTTCAGCTGGCTGAATTGTTAGAGGACCTACGCCAATCCAGCTTTGAGAGCCATTTCGTACAAGTCCAATTCCCGGTATAAGTACAAGGACTAGTAAAACTAACGAAAATATATAGGCCATTTTCCAAAAGGACTGCTCTTTCAAAATATTTAATCGAACAGTGATTAAAAACACTACAATAGCTACGGCAAAGTATAGACTTTGCTTCATATAAAACGGCATTTTTCCACTATAATGAACGGCACTCCAATAGGTACCTGCAGAATAGACGAAAATAATGCCGATTATTGAAAGCATCAATGTTGTGACGAGCAATAAATAGCTTTCTTTCCCTCTCAGTAATGCCATCCTTCCAAGTCAAGTATATTCTAAAATAGTTACAGGCTCATTACAGCTTCATTACAGCATCAATAAAAACATCGCCTCTTATTTCAAAGCTGTCATATTGATCCCAGCTTGCGCAAGCCGGAGATAGTAAAATAACATCGCCTTCTGCCGACATCGGCGCAGCATAGTGTACTGCATCCTCAACATTTTGGGCAATGACAGTTTGCTGTACACCACATGATTTGGCAAATTCTACAAAACGTAATCCTGTTTCTCCAAAGGCAACAACACCTTTTACATGGCTCATACATGGACGCAATTCTTCAAACGAATGTCCTCGATCTAATCCACCTGCAAGTAAAATAACAGGTGCTCGGAATGCATCTAAAGCACTTTTTGTAGCTAAGCAATTTGTTGCCTTGGAATCGTTGTAAATTTTGCGTCCGTTCCATTCACACACAAATTGAGTACGGTGACGAACGCCCCCAAACTTCGCTAGCACTTCTTCCATTTTAGCTTTGTCACAGCCGACTAAAATACAAGCTGCGACAGCTGCTAAAATGTTTTCTAAGTTATGCTTACCAGGCAAAGCGATATTCGCTCGATCTAAATACGGCTCACCTTGCCAATAAATTGTTGTGTCATCCGCACTAATTCCTGCATCCGTGCATCCCTTAGAACTAAATGGTACCTTTTGAGCTTTTGATTTTGTTGCATAGCCAACAACAACTGGCTGATCAGCATTATAAATAAAATAATCGCTTTCATCTTGATTACGTGTAACACCAAATTTTGCCTCAGCATAGTCATCAAATGTCCCATGATAATCAAGATGTGCATCATAAAGATTTGTTAATATAGCAATCTTCGGCTTAAACGTTTTAGTCCCCATTAATTGGAAGGATGATAACTCTGTCACAATTACATTATCCTTTTGTGCTTCTCTTGCAACACCACATGCAACTGTTCCTATATTCCCTGCAATTAACGGTTTTAAACTACCGTTATTCAGCATGTCGAAAATTAACGTTGTCGTAGTTGTTTTACCGTTTGACCCTGTAATCCCGACAAATGGCGCTTCACTAATTAAATAAGCAAGCTCAATTTCTGTCCAAACAGGGATTTCACGGCTTATTGCATCTGCTACTATTTTATTGCTATAAGGAATTCCTGGATTTTTCACAACTATTTCAAAGCCTTCATCTAGTAAATCTTCTGGATGACGCCCACAAATAACTGTAATCCCCTTTTGCAATAGACCTTGCGCATCTGGGCTTTCGTCAAATGGTTTTGAATCATTCACCGTCACAAAGGCGCCAAGCTCATGTAAAATCTCAGCTGCAGCCACACCACTTTTAGCTAGACCTAAAACAAGGACTTTTTTATGTTGTAAATCTGTAAAATTTCTCATAAGAACGCCTCCGATAAAACTCCAATCAATGCTACTGCTAAAGCTGTTGACCAAAAGACAAGTACTACCTTCCATTCTGACCAACCTGATAATTCAAAATGATGATGAATAGGACTCATTTTAAAAATACGTTTTTTACGAAGTTTGAAGCTGCCTACCTGTAAAATAACGGATAATGTTTCAATAACAAACACTAATCCAATTAATAACAGTAAGAATTCTGCTTTTTCTAAAACAGAGACCATAGCTAATGCTCCACCTAATGCTAGAGAACCTGTATCTCCCATAAATACTTTTGCAGGATTCGCATTAAAAAGTAAAAAACCTAATAATGCACCTGTTACTGCGAATGAAAATAAGGCGATATCAGCTTGCTCTTGGAACAGAGCAATAACACCAAATGCTGCAAAGGCAATGGATGCAGTACCTGCTACAAGGCCATCTATGCCATCTGTTAGATTCACTGCATTTGAGAAGCCAACTAACCAGAAAATTAAAAAGGCTACATAGAAAATACCAAGATCGATCGTCCAATCTGTAAATGGTATTGCAATTGATGTATCAAACGATCCATGTAGTAAGAAATAGGCCAAGACTGCAATGACAATTTGACCAATAAGCTTTTGAAGTGATGTTAGTCCTAAATTACGTTTAAAAACAACCTTTAAGCTATCATCTAACAAGCCGATTAACCCAAACCCTACTAATACTAGTAGCAGTACGATGGTTTGTGTTGTAAATAAATCTAAATAGCTACCTACTCCAACAGTAGTGAGGATAATGGCAATTAAGAAAATAATGCCTCCCATTGTTGGAGTACCAGCTTTCTTCATATGGGATTTTGGCCCCTCTTCACGAATACTTTGACCGAACTTTAATCGGCGAAGAAGTGGAATAATAATTGGTGCCAGGATAACTGTTACTATAAAAGCAAGAGCTAAAATGGTAAGCGTTGTTGCGAGTTTCATTGAAAAATCTCCTTTAAATCTTGTTTCACTTTCTTCTTGAAGAAAAAAGCACAAACTTTCATGTATTTATTACTACCCTTCATAATAATAGTGGTTCTTTCCCATTTTTTAAAGGTAAAGTTAATTAGTTTTCTAAATAAAGATGAATGGTGCCATCTTGTTTGATAACACTATCCACTTCAGGCAGCTGATTGCCAATTTTAGTCCCTTCCCCATGCCATACAATGCGGAATGGATAATGTTGCTTGGCAATATCGTCCTTCGTTTGACCAATAAAACTTGGTACCTTCACAGTGATTGGGTCACCCCATCGATAATCTTTTTCGAGCTGTTCCTTCGATTTTTCAATGCCAACAAAAGGTGCAATATCTTCAATAATTTGACCAACGATTGGAGCTGCTATCACACCGCCAAACTGTGTTCCCTTTTTCGGGTTATCTACTGCTACATAAACGACAATTTCCGGATTATCCGCAGGTGCGAAGCCAATAAACGATACGATGTATTCGCCGTCTTTATAACGGCCATTCTCTACCTTTTGTGCCGTACCTGTTTTACCACCGATTCGTAATCCATCTCGGTAAGCTTGCCGTCCTGAGCCCTTTGCGACAACAGATTCTAATGCACCTCGAACCTTTGCAGACGTCTCCTCACGAATAACTTGTTTTTTAACTTCTGGTTTAGTCTCTTTTATAACGTCCCCAGTATTAGGGTTAAAAATCTTTTTCACAACATATGGCGTATACAGCTTGCCCCCATTTATTGCTGCGGCTACTGCTTGCACTTGTTGAATTGGTGTAACGGCGACCCCTTGGCCAAATGAAGTTGTAGCCTGCTCAACAGGTCCAAAAGCGTCCTTGGAAAATAAAATCCCTGAAGACTCACCAGCAATGTTAGAACCTGTTTTTGTACCAAAACCAAAATCTTTAACATATTGTAGTAGTTTTTCATTACCTATTCGCTGACCTAATTCAATAAAGCCTGGGTTACAAGAATTTTCTACCACTTCAAGGAAGGTTTCAGATCCATGACCTTCTCGCTTCCAACAACGCAATCGTGCTCCTGCAACCATTGAATAGCCTGGATCATAAAAAGTATCCTTCTCTAAATCCACTACATTTTCTTCTAAAGCAGCACTAAGAGTTATAATTTTGAACGTTGACCCCGGCTCATATGTCATCCAAACAGGTAAATTTCGATTGTAGATTGCTGGCTCTACCGTTTGATATTCTGCTGGATTGAAAGTAGGGTATGAGGCTAATGCTAAAATTTCGCCATTGTTTGGATTCATGGCAATGGCCATTGCTTGGTCAGCATCATAACGCTTCATCGCCTGTGATAATTCACGTTCAACGACCTGTTGTACATCTACATCTATCGTTAGCTCGACCGTTGCGCCATCTTCACCAGCCTTCCAGGCACTCTTTACATTCGGTAAATTATTCCCTTTCGCGTCTGTAAAGATTCGTATAGCCGAAGAATTAGCCTGTAACAGCTTATCGTATTCATATTCAATTCCCGCTAAACCTTGTGCATCATAGCCTGTGAAACCTAAAAAACGAGATAATAGGGTACCGTATGGATAATCCCTTGAATAATCGACACCACTATATAATCCTTCAATCTGCATAGCTTGTAACTCCACTGCTTTTTCATAAGGAATATTTTTTCCTTCAGGTGCCAGCTTTACTAAGTACACTTTCTTCTTCATTTTTTCCAAAAGCTTTTGTTCATCTACACCTAAAACTTGTGCAATTTTTGCCGCTGCACCTTCAATATCCTTACTTTGAGAAGGCATGAAATATAAAGTTGGTGCAAGCTTATTTGTGACAATATTTTTCCCCTTACGGTCAGTAATATGCCCTCGCTCATTGGCAAAAGGAATTTCACGGTCCCAATTCTCTTCGGCTTTCTTTGTCAGTTCTTTTTGATCTAATACTTGCAAGAAGAAAAGCCTAATAATAATCGCAGCGACTACAAACATAAACAATACATATAAAACACGCAAACGCTTTTTGGAATGGATAGAAATCCACTTCATTCGACATCACACCTTGTTTTTTACAACGTATGAAATAAAGTGGGCTTCTATTCAGTCTTTATTCCGTTTCACCCTCAGTTGGGGCCTCTACATCTTTGATAAAGCTTTCAGCTGGCGTTTTCAGCTTCACGACAATCGGTGAACGATCTGAAATTACAGTACCTGCCGAAATGCTCTGACTAGCTACAAAGCCCTCCCCAACGACTTCAAGTTCTAACTCTGCCAATGCCTTAAAAGCAAGTACATTACGCAACGACCAGTTAGTGAAGTCCGGAAGTACTACATCGCCTGCTGTCTTTAAAAACACAAAATTACCTTTCACAAGTTTCTGTGGACCTTTAGGATATTGGTCAATAATTTTACCGCCACCACCAACAATAATTGGCTGCAGACCATCATTCTGAAGCTCTACTTGTATAGCTTCAGCACTTTGACCTGTGTAATCTTGTATCTTAGTATCATCAACTTGCTTTACATCTTCCGGGTTAACATTTAAATACTTTAAACTATTTAACATAACAGGATTAAATACTTTCGAAACTGGTATAGAACCAGCTTCACCTTTTAACTTTGGCCTTTTTATGGAGACATACATAATGAGCTGAGGGTCATCTACAGGAGCCATCCCTAAGAAAGAATATAGAAATTCATTTGATCCCCATGAATACCTACCATTTCCTAAAGGAATTTGGGCAGTACCTGTTTTCCCTGCAACTTCATATTCATCAAGAACAAAATCCGTCGCCGAACCTTTCTCAGCTGTTAACGTAGAGGCAAGGATTTCTTTTACTTGTTTCGCTGTGTCGGCTGAAACTGGTTTTCCCTTTACAACCGGCTCATGCTTTTTAATCGTTTTTCCTGTCGAAGGGTCAACAATACGATCAATCACATACGGTTGCATCATTTTCCCGTCATTCGCAATCGCTGTCAATGCTTGAATTAATTGAATCGGCGTTACCGTAGAACCTTGACCGAACGTTGTTGTCACTCGTTCCACTGGGTAATTCGATAAAAGTTTTCCTGATGCTTCATTCGGTAAATCAATACCTGTTTTTTTACCAAAACCAAATCGATCTAAATATTCAAAAAATTCTTCCTCACCAATTAGCTTTAATAAGTGTGCCATTGCAGTATTGGATGAACGTTGGAAGCCTTGTAAATAAGTAATATACCCCCAACCAACTTTATTGTAGTCTTTAATTACACGATCATGGACTCTGTATTGACCTGATGGATAGTAAGCATTTGGATCCCAAGCCCCTGTATCAATAGCAGAAGCGAGTGTGAACGTTTTCATCGTCGAGCCTGGTTCTATAGTCTCTTCAATAGCCTCGTTCAGCCACTTCATATTATCGCCTTCACGTGTATCAGGATTAAACGTAGGTCGCTGTGACATCGCTAAGATTTCCCCGGTTTTTGGACGCGCAATAATAGCTGTCATCGCTTCAGGGTTATATTCCTTTTCAACCTCTGTCATCTTTTCCTCTAAAAAGCTTTGAATTGTTTTATCAAGTGTTAAATAAATGTCATCACCATTTTCGGCAGGCGTCACCATTTTTTCGCTATTCGGTAATAAATAACTGAAAGCATCTGTCTCATATTCTACCTTACCGTCTTTTCCAGTTAGTTCTTTGTTGTAGGTAAGCTCCAAACCCATTTTCCCTTTTGTTGTAAGCGTACCATCCTTATTTTCCTCTTTTAGTGCGAAACCAATTAAGTGTGAGGCAAAGATACCATTTGGATAATAACGTTTTAAATCATTTACAAATAAAATCCCTGGTAAATTTTCTTCTTTAATTTTACTCATCGTCTCATGACTTAATCCACGTCCCGCACCGCCAAATTCAACTTGATAAGGCTTTTCGCCATCATCTTTTACTCTAGTAAGCTGTTGATAGATTTTTTTTTCGTCCATAGGGATATATTCTGCTAATATTTTTGCAGTTTTATCTGGATCTACTACATGTCGAGGTTTTTTTGAATTCGTCGTGGCCTCTTTATTGACAATTGCGATTAGTCGATAACTAAGTGTATCCTCCGCAATAATTTGTCCTTTTGCATCAAAAATTTTTCCCCGATTTGCTGTTATTACACTTTCTTTGCTATATTTTGCAGCTGCCTTTGCCGCAAGCTCTTGACCTTTCACTTCACCTGTCGCTTGTAACGTCACCATTCTCGTGAACAATAGAAAAAAGAGCCCTCCATAAAAAATAAATAATAGAAAGGCTCCCCATTGGAATCGAAATCTCTTTTTTTTCATTCTCCCGGCACTACCTTTACATTTTTCTCATTTTGAGTTAAACCGAGTTCTTTAGCTTTGTTCCATATGTTGTCGAATGTAGACAGCTCACTTACATGAACTGTCAAGTCAACATTCTGTTTAGTAATCTCTTCTGCTTCAGTTTCGATTTTTTGAATGTCCATGCTGGTTGTCTGAATGGCTGCTTGCTTATTTAACACTAGTACTGACATTACAGCGATAATGCTAACTAAAGCAATTAGCATTGTTTTTTCAAACTTCTGGTTCGATTTTTTACGACGTTTGATAGTGGGTTGTGGGCTAGGGGGTGTTATTGGTTGTTGCACTTGCTGTTGCTGGTGCTGCCTTACACGAACTGCTGCCATTTACTCACTCCCTTTGTCGTTAATTTTCTCTACCACTCTAAGCTTTGCTGAGCGGGCGCGATTGTTTACAGCTAGTTCTTCATCAGAAGGAACGATCGGCTTTCTCGAGATAAGCTTTAAAGTTGGCTTCATGTTATCAGGAATTACTGGTAAATTCGGTGGTAATTCCGGTAATGATGACGCTTCCTTAAAAATAGTCTTGCATAGGCGGTCCTCCAATGAATGGAACGTAATGACACTAATGCGTCCACCTACGTTTATCATATCAATCGCATCGACTAATGAATCCTCTGCTGCGCCTAGCTCATCGTTAACAGCAATTCGTATTGCCTGGAATATGCGCTTCGCTGGATGTCCACCTTTACGGCGTGCCGCTGCTGGAATACCCTCTTTAATAAGTTCTACAAGTTGGCCAGTTGATTCAATCGGTGCTGCCTTACGTGCCTCTTCGATTTTACGAGCAACTTGTTTTGAAAATTTCTCTTCCCCATAACGGAAAAATATACGTACTAAATCTTCATATGCCCATTCATTTACGACGTGAAATGCTGTAAGGGATGCCGTTTGATCCATGCGCATATCTAAAGGTGCATCGTGGTGATAACTAAAGCCTCGTTCTGGTGTATCAAGCTGTGGCGAAGATACGCCTAAATCATATAAAACACCATCAACTTGCTCAATACCAATCGCCAATAGCTCTTCTTTTAAATAGCGGAAATTCGAATGAACAAATGTCACACGTTCAATATATGGCGCCAATCGAATTTTTGCATTGTTAATAGCTGTCATATCTTGATCAAAGCAAATTAAACGACCTTTTTCAGATAATTGTTGTACTAAATATTCACTGTGTCCTGCTCCACCTAACGTACAGTCCACATACACACCATCAGGATCGATGTTCAACCCATCAACTGTTTCTCTTAATAACACGGTTGTATGATCGAACATACCACTCGCTCCCTTCAGGCCTTAACTTCATCTAGCTGACACTTAAGTGTCTAAAAAAGTTAAAAATCAAAGCCAATCATATTTTCTGCAATTTCATTAAAGGATTGCTCCGACTCACTAAAGTAAGTCTCCCAAGCATCTTTCGCCCATACTTCAATCCGATTCGAAACTCCTAACACGACACATTCTTTCACAAGATGTGCATGCTGCATTAGAGTTGAAGGAATGTTAATGCGCCCCTGCTTGTCTATCTCTACTTCCGTTGCTCCAGAAAAGAAAAACCTTGCAAATGCACGTGTATCTTTTTTGGTCATCGGTAAGCCCTTTAATTTTTCTTCGAGTTTTCGCCATTCATCCATAGGATAGCCAAATAAACAATTATCAAGTCCGCGTGTTACAACAAACGTTTCACCTAAGGCTTCACGAAATTTTGCGGGCACGATTAATCGTCCTTTTGCATCAACAGAGTGTTGATATTCTCCCATGAACATGCTATTCACCCCACTTTATTAAATAATGTACCACATCCCCCCACTTTCCTCCACTTTTTTTAAAAAAAACTTGACATTTTAACAATTAATGTGTGATTAGGCCTTTAACAAATTATTGAAACTATGCTAAATGACTCAAAAAAAGAGCTACCCTTAGTAGGATAGCTCTCTATTTACTATTTATATCGACATTATCCATCAAATTCACATTGTATCAAATTGTTAATTAGGTATATAGATACAAATATTGGATTATAAATAAATTATATAGTGGTGATTGCCAACGCTATAATTTTGTTTCAACATTTCAGTAATTAACATAGGTCCAAACTCATTAAAATATTGATACGGACTATAAGTTCTTTCCTGGAATCCCTCATTTGGATACAGCTCATTTTGTAACGTCATAAATTTTCGGATCGTCGTTTCATGCTTGTTAAGAACAGTTTGTTCAACCTTTTGCTGTAAATACTCAAATTGCTTTAGGTGATTCTCTTTATTTTTCTCAAGTATTTTATCTAATAATAGCTGTTGTTCTTCTAAATAAAGTTGAAGTGCATCATATTTTTCTAAAAGGTCTCGTTGCATCGTTTGAATTTGACGCTTCGCTTCAGTGTCCTGTACGTCAGCAATATACTGCTCTTTAAGTTGCAATACTTTACCATCCCAAACTTCAGCAACAGTTAAACGATATTCACGTAAAAGTTGTTCTACGTGACGTGTAACAAGTGTAATATGAAGGCGTGGAGCAAAAATCGGCATTTGTAAGCCTAATACAGAAAATGCATCCTTCAATGTCGCCCAGTAGGCAAGCTCCCCTGGTCCACCAACAAATGCTAGCACAGGCAATGTCATTTCCTGCATTAACGGACGCGTCACAACGTTATTACTTAACTGCTCAGGGTGTTCTTCAGCAATTTTTAAAACTTCTTCACGAGATAGTTTGATATTTGCAGCTAGATTGACAAAATGCTGATTTTTTCTTTCTAAAAGAAGACGCTCTTCATCTTCTACATAAAATAAATTGGCCGCTTCGTTTGTTGCCAAAATAGGCTGGCCATAACCTGCACGTTCAAGCTCCGCTTCCCTCTCCGTTACCACTCTAGCAATTTCTTCATTTTTATGAATGATACGGGTAAAATTCCCACTCTCATATTGACGGAATTTAAAGTCCGCTGCATCTATCATCAATAAACCTTCATCTTTAAACAAGTGGTTCATAAGTTGCGCAAAGAAGTCCGTAAACGTTTCACTCTTATTTAGAGTATCTACTAATTGTTTAATAAGCATTTCAGTGAATTCTGTTTCACCCATATCCTTCACAATAGTATTTATTAATTGTGTCATGGATTCTTTGTTTATTCTTGTTTCAGAAGCCATTGTTTTACGTCTTGAGCGTTCACTGTATGCACGTTTTTTAATATCTACACCATGCACTGTATACGTATGGTTAATTTCCTCTAAATCATGATCTTCTCCAGCTATCCAAAAAACAGGAACAACTGGTCGCTGTAGCTTTACACTTTGCTCTTTCGCTAATGCTATAACCGAAATCGCCTTATGCACCGAGTAAAGAGGGCCTGTTAAGATACCTGCTTGTTGCCCACCAACAACCGTAACAGCTCCTTGCTCTAGTTGTTGCAAATGTTCATTCGCTTTCTTCGAAATACCAAGAGGCTCCATAAATTGACGTATGATGGTTGTTAATTCTTTTTGATCATACGCCTGCTGATCTAGATATTGCGCACGTTTCTCAAAAGATTTATCGTTATATTCGTATTCAAAAAACTCATGGATGGCAGTATTCGGTGACCAATAATCTGCTAGCAAACGATTTTTTATGGGTACTTGGATTGACTCCAGTTTCATTTAACACAAACTCCTCTACCTAAATCATCTTCTTACTCTTTAATAAGCAAAATAAAATAAACTCCCAGAAAAAAGTTAAGGTACAATTTTCAACAAACCTCAAACGTTTAAGTACTTTGGAATTTCACTTCATTTTTGCACATCTAGAGTTATTACTTAAAAAAACAATTTATAATGCTATTATTTTAACGCTTATGGCTTCAACATGAAAAGAAAATGCTTAGACTGCCTGTAAATATTCTATAACAGATCGTATAACACCTACTAAACAAATAACAATATACGCCGTACTTAGTACTAAAAATTGAAAGCGCCAAATTTTCCTAAGTAGCGGTTTTACTTCAATTTCCTTTTTTGTTCGCCAATCAATATATGTAAAAATTATTGCCATCACTACCGTCAATGTAACTAATAGTGCGCTAACATCGACATTCCACAGCACACTAATTGCTAGCGGTACTGAAAAATACAAACACAATGTTGTCACGTCCGATGCTACTCCAAAAGCATGAGTGCCTCGAATTTTAACCTTTCGACCAAATAAATAGACAATCATAAAAAGGAGGAATGGACAAAAAATAATGACACTTATCATAATATGTAAAAAATCTTTCAACGTCTTTCACCGCTCTCCTCTATCGCAAGTACTTGGTGATATAAAGTACGTAAAGTTGGCAAATCGTGACCATTCGCTAGAGCTTTTTCTAGTATTACTCCTGCAATCGTGTCAATTTCGCTTTTCCTTCCTTGCACCCGATCCGCTAGCATAGAGGATGTATTACTTGCTGTTTGTTCACATAAGTCTATCACCTTGAAAAAAGGTATAGTTTGTTCTATGCCTTCAAAAGCTCCCGTAAATTCTCGATAAAGAGTTTGCATTAATAGAAACGCTTGCTTATTCGTAACTAACTCTCCATTCTTCAGTTGCAGTATAGCCGTTAATGGATTAATTAAGCAGTTGAATACAGCTTTCTCAAATAACATTTGTTCCGCATTAGCAACTAGTTCAACTGGATATAAGGAATTTCTTAGCTGTAACAAATCGGCAAACGCATTACTATCCCCTCGCTCTATTGCAATTTTACAAGCACCTACACCTCTATGTTGCACAGTTGTCTGATTGATCAATTGAGCACCAAATGTTACAGAACAAAAAGCAATATTCTTTTGCGGCAAACGTAGTGCCTCGTTAAAGTGCGCCAATCCATTTTGCATAAACAACAACGGTACCGTACTCGGTAATGCAGATAATTGTTTGTATAGCTCTTGTAATTGACCGTATTTAACAGCAATTACAATTAAATCTTGTCGCGGTAGTTCCTCTAATTTCGTAGTTGAAGCAACTTTTTGTACAGTTTTCGTTCCATCAACATTCACTCGTGTTAAATACTTTGCATGAAGTTCATCTACCTGTTCCTGCCTTCTCGCAACCAACGTTACAGATATACCAGACTCAGCTATAAAACTTGCCGTTAATTGCCCTACTGCCCCGGCACCAATAATCGTTACACCCACAATACATCACACCTCCTACATTTACAACGAACGATCAAACATAAGAGAACGCCCTCTCTCAGCATAATTGCGTCCGAAATCGACTTTGCGCTCAGGCCTACTTGAGAGCCAACACGATATCGGTCATTTAGGTAATGCCACAGGATGTGGCGTTTTTACCGATGCAGGTCAGTCAGCCGTTTCGCATGGATGCGATACTAACATCCCCTAATAACTCCATTTCGATTCCGTGACATCCACCGATGCTTCACCTTATTTCAGCGAATGTTTGGCAGACACTACCATCCATCATTATACAATCCATTTTACCCCACTCTACAGAAGGAGGTGCCTTAGAATGATTCCTAAGGCACCTCCCATGCAGGTTCTTTTATTATACAAGATTGGCTAAGTGTTTACGACAATATATAAAGCGAAACTTTAATCAGCGGGTTTTTCCCACTAATCATTAGCCTTCACCAATCGGACTTTTACAGGCAGTTACTCTCACACCTAACTTCATAACTTTCGTTACATTTCAAGGTGTGTGATTTGTACCTGGCGCTTCGCATTCGGTACAGATAAATTATTACCTATAAATTCACTTAGCGCAGCATTATGTTTTAATCTAACTTATATTCTTTCTAAGTAACTTACTCTACCGCACTTGTAACCCTCATCTGCTTCCTTATTTTAATCTTTCATTAAAGAATATCCTTGCTGTAACCATTTCACTAGTTTTTCATGATCATTTTGTAATTCACGGTGTCTTATTTCGAGACTTTGATAGGCCTCTGTTAATTCATCGAAACTTGTTAATGCCAATTTCAAATGACTTCGCATAGATTGTTGCGGCTGATTTCGCACAGCTAGTAGCGACTGACTATATTGACTACGTAATGTTTTATTCCAACGGAAACCACATGCCTGTTTTGTACGACCTAGTTCATTAGCAGCCATTTCAAAAGCCTCTAGCTGTGTTTTGCCATTTTGCACATTATGCAACACGATTTCTGCTAATCTTTCATCGTCTTCCTTTGTCCATTGATCTTTTCTTTTTTTCAATTCCATAATCTATCACCCTCGCATTTTTTACTACTATATGCATGGGCGAGCAAAATAGAATCATCGAAATAAAAAAGACAATGATTATGTTTTATTATAATCACTGCCGTTATACATTATTTATTGTTTTTCTTTGCTAGGAAATTAGCAACTGCCTCGTGGTGAGCTTCGCTTTCCCACAATTTCGCACATGTACGAACTTCCTCCATAACACGTTCATACATATTACGCTCACGCCACTTTCGAAGCTCAATTTCTTTATAAGCCTTATGAACAGAAGGGTGAATTTTACGCATATGTTCGATAAAATCATTCAACGCCTCTTCTTTCGAACCCTCGAAAACGCGCATTGCCCAACCAATTTCATATAGTAATTCTGCTGGATAAGGCTTCGCATCGACTAGCATCTTCATTGCACGGTCATGGCGTAATCCACGTTCGAATAAGTATGTACCGCCTCCCCAGCCGCTCGTAATTGCTAATGTCCCCTGTATAAAACCACATTTCGCATGACTTGCCACTAGACGAAAATCGCAAGCTGTTGCAATCTCACAACCTCCACCAACCGCTGTTCCATTAATTAACGCAATCGTCGGCACAGGCAAAGTCGCAAGGTCGTATAATATTTTGCCCATCTTACTCAACATCCCGAACGCCTCATCCTCCGTTTCAAGCGAATGAAATTCAGATAAATCGCCCCCTGAGCAAAATGATTTATCTCCCGCACCCGTCACGACTAAAAAACGGACATCATCATGATGTCGAATATATGTAATAACTTCTTGAAGCCCATCCATAACCTCATCATTAACCGCATTCCTTTTTTCTTCCCGATTAATCGTAAACGTCATAATACCATCTTTGTTATCAATTATATATGCCATACCATTTCCCCCTTTGTCCCGATGGATAAATTGTATCATACAATTATTATAGTACTATATATCTTTTCATTATTGCCGAAAGATTCCGTCTTTTCTAGTCAACAAAAAGGCTAGTAAAGAGCCATGGTCTCTTTACTAGCCTTTGACGTGAGCAAACACTGAATTATTTGCTTACTACTTCTTTACCTTTGTATTGTCCGCAAGCTTTGCAAACACGGTGTGATAATTTTGCTTCACCACAGTTTGGGCAAGCTACCATACCAGGTACAGATAGTTTGAAATGCGTACGACGCTTTCTTTTTGCAGTTTTAGAAGTTCTTCTAAATGGTACAGCCATTGATGGCACCTCCTTACAGATCGTCTATTCGTCTGTTTGATCAAAATACTTAGCTAAATCAGCCAGTCTTGGATCCACTTTTTTTTCGTCAGCTTTTTTGTGTAGCTGAACGTCTTCATCTGTTGCGTAAGACCAGTTTTTACCACTATGCACTTGCCCTTCGGTATTCTCCTTGAACACTTGCATAGGTACTTCAAGAAGCACTAACTCCTCAAGAACCGGCTTCATGTCGATTACTTCACCAACTATGTAGTGAATATCTCCGCCATCTTCCCCACGATTTTCTTCGTCAACCCAGCTGAAAATTTCAACTGTATCAACTTCGATAGGAAACTCAACATCTTCCCACGTGCGTGCACATGGAAGTGTTAACGTCGCTGTCACTGTTAGCTGACATGTCATTTGCGATGCACCGAAAGTACATAGCCCTTTTACATGAACGGGCGAAATTGCTCGAATATCCTGGTTTCGCTCCATCACCTCGTCCAACTGGACATAGGCATCGATTGGCATCCCGTTTTGGCGGTATTTAGATAATTGATGAATTGACCATTTCATTCGTTTAATCACCTCGAGACAACACTGTTGATTATATAATGTGTAAAAATAGATGTCAAGATAATTTCTTGTCACCACAATAAAACCCACCTATAATTATATATTATTAAATGTGTATTTGCTCCAAACCGTTCTTTATAAGCAAAAATGCTCCTTAGAACGAGAAGCAAATGATATAGATAAAGGGGGCTTACATTTGCAAGCAGTTGGAATAGTTGTTGAATACAATCCTTTTCACAATGGACATGCCTATCATTTGGAACAGGCGAAGAAAGTAGCACAGGCGGATATTGTCATCGCTGTCATGAGCGGGGATTTTTTGCAACGTGGTGAACCAGCCATGGTCGATAAATGGACACGCACAAAAATGGCTCTCGCAGGTGGTGTCGATATTGTCATTGAACTACCTTACGTATATAGTACCGCACCTGCAACTGATTTCGCAAAAGGAGCCATTTCCTTACTTTCTGGAATTGGTTGCGATTCTTTTGCTTTCGGAAGCGAAGATGGCTCCATACAACCCTTTATGAATACGTTTCAGCTCATTAATAATCACCGCACTGAATATAACGCTCTTATTAAAGAAAGCCTTAAAACGGGTGCAAGCTATCCTAAAAGTCTACATTACGCCTATGAACAGCTTTCTCAAAAGTTCCCTGCTGCATACATTGATTTAGGTCAACCGAACAATATACTCGGTTTTCACTACATTGAGGCTGCCAAAACTTTAGGTAGTAACATTAAACCTTTAACGATCCCTCGCATCGTTGCAGGTTATCATGACGCTATACAAGAAGGTGCATCCATTGCTAGCGCCACAGGAATACGCAAGGCACTAGCAACAACAAGCGCTCTACAAAATGTGCAAGAGTTTCTACCTAAAGCATCATTCGTTCATTTAGCGGATTGGCAAGAAAAATATGGTGAATTTGCAAGTTGGGAAACTTTTTGGCCATTATTACAGTTTACACTTATTCGGCACACACCTAGTGAACTGACGCGCTATGCCGAGGTAACAGAAGGCATTGAGAATGCACTTATTAAAGCAGCGAAAACGAGTCATTCTTTCGGTAGCTTTATGGAGAAAATTAAATCTAAACGCTATACTTGGACACGACTTCAACGTATGCTCACGCATATTTATACTGGATTTACAAAGGAACAATTGCAAAGCTTTGATGCGCCTTCTAGTATACGTTTACTTGGTATGAGTAAGCAGGGACAAGCGTATTTGGGCATGCATAAAAAAGACATACCTTTACCATTAATCAGTCGTGTTGCAGCTATAGATGATGCTATGCTCGCTGTAGATATCCATGCAGCAGAGGTATACAATTTAAGTATAGAGCAAAGATCAAAAGGGGAAAGTTTACCTAAAGATTATCAAACACCACCCATTCGTTTTTAAGTAATACGAGATCACAATAAAAAGATGCCAGAAATTCCTCTAGCATCTTTTTATGTTGTTAAAAAAATTGTTCAGGAATGTCGCACCGCTTTAAATGAGGGTGATTTCCATTCCTGGCTACTCGCTTTGGTGAAGAGCCATAAATAAATATTTTCTGTACGAAAGTAAAATATTTTATCTACGTGCAGCGGTTTACTTTTATTTACAAAGATTTTCAACACAATAAAAAGATGCCAGAGATTCTTCTAGCACCTTTTTTGTTTCTTATTTCGGCTGTAACTGTTTTAAATATTCGATTGCATCATCCACAGTTTTAACCGGAACTATTTTCATTTTTGTTTTTATTTCTTTTGCTACCTTTACTGCTGTTGCATAATTAGATTCTAGTTCAGGATATTTGGCTTTCATTTCTGGAGTAATTTCATCATCTGGCGCGAAAAAGATATCCATACCATCACGATCAGCAGCAATGACTTTATAGTCTATCCCACCAATTCTTCCAACAGTGCCGTCAACCAGCATCTCCCCTGTCCCAGCTATAGCATAGCCCTTCGTTAAATCTTCTTCGAGAAGTTGGTCTAAAATTTCTAAAGTAAACATTAGTCCAGCAGAAGGACCTCCAATATCCTCAGTTTTCATAGACACATTTGGATTTGTTTCAATAGATTTACTTTCAGCATAAGTAATACCTAAACCAGCCCTTGTTTCTTCTGATCTAGGGATTTCCTTTAATGTTATCGTTACCTCTTGTTCTTTTTTATTACGTATAAATTGAATTGTCACTTTCCCTCCAAGCTGCTTCGGCTTTAAAAGATCTACAAGCATTTGTTGATTTCTAATTTTTTGTCCATCAACTTCAATAATCTCATCACCAGCTTTTAATAAATTTTCCGAAGCACCGCCCTCAAGGACATTTAATACAAAAACACCGTTAAAAAGAATTTTTGTTTGAAGGCCAGCTCTTTGAAAAGCTACATATTTTGCATTAAATTGAGAATCAGTCATTAATTTAAGCTGTCGAACATTATATTCTTCTTCATCCTCTAACGGATTTCGAACTTGGGTAATATCCATTAATTTTTGGTATTTTTGAGTTTTTGCCCAAAGATACGAAAAAGGCGTAGCTTGCTGCATAGCCACCGTCATTAAACTCATGGAACCTTTATCATTCGTGTGGCTATTTTCAACGTTAACAAATTCACTGACATCATAAGCACTTCCAGGCTTCATAATATAAGCGTCTAATCGGTATAACATTAAAAAACAAATCACGACTAATAACATTGCATAAATACTAATTTTTTTCTTCATAAGAAAAAACCTCCTAGGACGCTTGCAAAACCTTACGTTCATTTTTTTGCCTTTTTTACATATATTGATTTTAGCATTTGCCTATGTGAATGACAAAAAGTTGAAACGAGATGATAACATGTACGCGACAATTCAAATAGCGATTTGCATAGTTCTTATTCTATTACTCTTGTTATTCCCACAAACAGCTCATACAGGTACTGATTTAGGTTTAAACCTTTTTATGGATGCTCTATTCCCGTATTTATTACCTTATCTTATTTTAACGCAATGGCTTCTCCGTTTAACGGCTCCTATGCGCACAAAAACAAAAAGAGCTTCTTTATACGTACAAGCCTACATTATTAGTGCACTTGGAGGATATCCGTCTGGAGCAACAACCATTGTTTACTTAAAAAACAGTGGGCAATTACACGCTAAAGAAGCAAATTTTTTATTAGCCGTATGTCATGCACCAAGCCCTCTTTTTGTGCTAGGCTTTGTAAGCCTTGATTTACTACACAGTAATACGTTCGGATGGTTGTTTTTATGTTTACTACATAGTTTTAATATTTGCTGCTTACTAACTGGTTACTTTTTATTTCGTAAAACAGATCCTCCTAGCATCTCAATACACAATACAGCTTTGAATACAGCACCATTCTCTGAAAGCATAAAAGAAACAGCCCCGACAATACTATTAGTTGGAACGACGATAATTTTTTTCACTACCATCCAGACGATTGTCCAACAAGGCTTAGATTCACTGCTACCTAAACTTCCCTATGCAGCGGAGCTTTCCATAGCCGCAATTCTTGAAGTTACAAACGGTCTTAAAATGACCGTCTCAGCTTTTCCAAATCTTTCGTATTTGCCATTACTTGTTGTTATGTTGTTGACCATGCAAAGTATAAGCATTCACTTACAAATTTTCGTCATTGCAAAATCAGCCAAGCTGTCTGTTCGACCCTATATAAAATTCCGCCTACTTAGCATAATCATTGTACCTACTATTTATGCTCTTTTTTTCTTAAAATAAATAATCATCTGCATGGTTCAACATTATACGTAGGAAACAAATTGCTCCTCAAACTAAAATAAGGATGTCTTAAAAATAAGACATCCTCTTTGTTTCTTTTATTTATTAAAACCATACTTTTCTTTCAAAGCTTCTACAACACAAGCAGGAACAAGCTCGGTTACATCACTACCGTATTTCGCAACCTCTTTGACAATGCTTGAGCTCAAGAATGAATATTGATTTTTTGTCATGATGAAAAACGTTTCAATGTTTTTATCAAGAAAACGGTTCATCGAAGTAATTTGCATTTCGTATTCAAAATCCGAAACAGCTCGTAAACCACGGACAATCGCTTTTGCTTTTTTTTCCTTGGCATAGTCTATTAATAGTCCAGATGAACTTTCAATACGTACATTAGGCAATGTTTTAGTCACTTCAGCCATTAATGCCATACGCTCTTCTACTGAAAATAATGGCTGCTTGGATGAATTATTTAATACAGCAACATAAACTGTGTCAAATACATCTGCCGCTCGTTTAATAATATCTAAGTGACCATATGTCACCGGATCAAAACTCCCAGGAACTACAGCAATTTTCTCTGACAATCTATTCCCCTCTTTCTTTTGCATAACGATCCATTTCACCTTGGCTGCATGACGTGGCCACTCTTGCGTTTTCACAGGATGAAGTTCTTAGCCCGAGTTCCTCTATTCAGCAGGTATTGGGATACCCTACGAATGAAGATAAACGGATATAATCGTTCCGCCATATATTTCTTGTCTTTTTAATACAAAATCACCAAACCTCTGTGGTAATTCTACTTCTTTTGCATGCTCACATAAAATTACGCCATCAGGTTGGATTTTATCATTGTCGACAAGAATCTGCACTAAGTCATAATATTCTTTGTGGTGATATGGAGGGTCTAAAAATGCTAATTTAAACGAAATATCACGTTTTAATAGCGCTTTCACAGCACGCTTCGCATCTATACGAAATAGCTCAGAACAATCCTCGTAACGACATTTCTTTATATTTTCCTGTAGCACTTGGAACGCCTTTGCATCCTTTTCAATAAAAACGGCGTGCTCAACTCCTCTACTTAAAGATTCGATCCCTAAGCCACCGCTCCCTGCAAATAAATCAAGCGCTATACCTCCATCAAAGAATGGACCAATAATATTAAAGATGGATTCCTTAACTTTATCAGTTGTAGGTCTCGTCGTGTTCCCTACAATCGCCTTTAACGGCATTCCTTTACGTTCTCCTGCTACAACTCTCATAGGCAAATCACCGTACTTTCTTATTCCATATAACAATTTCACCTTGGCGTAATTGTTATTACTTATTGTTGCTGTCGCTTTGCTTTCGCACAGTCAAAATATTGTTGCTGTCGCTTCGCTTTCGCACAGTCAAAACATTGTTGCTGTCGCTTCGCTTTCGATTCAGCGAGTGTTTGGCACCCACTTTAAAGAAGTTAAAAGTATTTTTGCAGCGAAAGACGAACCTCCGCTGCAAAAATTTATTCTTCCTCTTGTGTTAACATCTTAATATTAATACGACCATCACTTTTTTGTAATTCTACTAAAAATAATCGCTGTAGCCAAGCTTCTTCAACATAATAATGATTGGCAATTTGTATAATTGGTTCTGAAATTGTAGAATATCTACGTTGATTAAATACATAAAATCCAGGCTCTTTCGGAAATCGGAAGGTGCGATTATCACTATTGATATAATATCCATTTTTCCCTTCACCAACCGTATATCCTAGATACGGTAACAATGTATCAGCAGTATACAATACTTGTCCTTCAGAAAGAATCACATGAACATCTTTTCTCAAAACATCATTCACGTAAACATTTCGATCATCCTCAAATAAAAGAGGATATGTCCCGTTTACTTGGGCTGCATTCAACTTAAAATAAGACGTTTTTGCATTTAATACCTTTGATAAAAGATCGTCCATTAATGCAGGAGAAATCGGTTCTTCCCCAAGCTTATCCAAAGATTCTTGCCATGCTGACTCTTGATCTGCTGTCATATATTCTTTTAACGTCTTCACAATTTTCTTTGCTTTATCGGAACCAATCGTATCCTTCACTAAATAGGATGCCACAACTTCTGGCAACCATGTTGGTGAATCTTTAAACTTATATTGTGACTTTATTTGTGACAGTATAACTTCCTGTGCAACTGCTTGTTCAGTTAGCTCAGGCATAAATAAAAGTCGGTCATCATGAACTTTCACCGGATTTTTTTCTTGAATAATAGCAATGTGTTGATCATTCAAAAACTTAATGTTTTCCAGTGACTTCAAGAGATCCTTCGAAATAGTTCCTCGTGCATAAATAGATAACACAGAATTTTGCTCTTGTGCTTTTAAATTACCTGTTTGCCAATAAATATCACGAACTGTACCATCTCCACTAAACATTGTATAGTTAACAAGTGATAGCTTTTGCTGACCTACTAAAGGCAATCCCGTGATCCACTGACCAACAATTTTACTATCGGTTGAAATATGTACTACGGAATAAGATGCTTCACCATTCGTTAATGTGGCAAAAGCATTTTGGATGAGCATTTTATCTTTTAAGCCACCCTCAATCGGAATTATGTATGAAACAGATTGTGATTTAGTCTCTCCTTTTTTAAAATAAGAGACTTCTTCTGATAAACGCTCACAGCTTTTTTCGTTATCGATAAAGCAACTAGGGTTCACTGCATTTTCCGGCCACTTTATTTTCACATTTTGGTTTGGTAAGTTTTTAAAATGTTGACGAATATCCAAGCTATTTTCTCGATAGACAATTTCTATCTCCTGTGAATAACGGAATTCGCCATTGCCTGCTTCTAAATCAGATGAATAGGCATGGTACTGAAAAAATAATGTTCCGGTAATGATTAGTGCTAGAATGGAAAAAAAACTCATTGCAAATTTCATGTGCTTGACCTCCCGCAGCATGATACTATGTGTATTGGAAAGGATGTGCAATTTTTATGCCACAACAATTTATAGAATTAGGTGAAGGCTATGGTGATGTTTATGAGCTACTTGAAATAGTAAAAACCAATCAAGATCGCTTCCACCAAGCTTTTATACTAACATCCACTAAAGAACAAAAAAAGTTTGCTTCTTTAGCAATCGCTTTAAAACCAGTCGGTGAAAGTAAATTCATGCCGATTTATATTTGTCGAGAAGGCATCCCTTATAATGAAGAGCAGCCTTCACAGCGACAAAAAATGTTTGAAGAAAGTATTAAACGACTAGATAGAAAAGCGGTTGTTGTAGAAATAAAGCACTCTTCTATATTTTCGGAATCAAAACTATTTTATCAATACTTAATCGGAATAATGAGACTTCATCACTATATACCGGCTTTAACATAGTATTATAGACCCGCTTTATAGTCATATTCTTTCGCTTTATCTGGTTTCGCATTTTCAAATTCAGTTTTAACAAATGGACGATAAGACTTTACAACGTCTTTCACAAATGGAAGGCGTTGTAGTTTTGTTGACATTGATTCAATTTCCTCTCGCTCGCAATAAAGAACTACATATTTTTGCCTCCGAGAAATATAAAGAACATGACCATATTTTCGAAGAGACTTCGCATGTTTTAATTGATGGACGTAAACGATTAGTCCTTGGCGTTCGTTCATAGTATTCCCCTCATTTCTTACATAAAAGAATACCATAGACCGGAAAATGATAGCAACAGAGTTTAGCTGACAGAACGCTTGATTTTCCGTTATAATGGAAAAGCATACAACGTTGACTAAGATTTTTACATTCACTTATGCAAGTTAATAGAGCACTAGTTTAAGTTATAATTTTTTGTTTGCTCACTGAAAATTTAAAAGTGAAATTGTCAGTACTATTTATATTAATTTAATTGTTAAGGAGGACGAATATGGGTAAGAAAACAAAGATTGCGCTTGCAATCGCAGCGGCAAGTGCAGCGGCTTGGGCAGGTAGTAAAGCTATTTCTAAACCTCAACAACGAGAAGGTAAACAAGCATTACAATTTGATCACCCAATTATTCTCGCACATCGTGGCGGTGCTCATTTAGCACCTGAGCATACAATACCTGCTTTTGAAAAAGCCATGCAGTTAGGTGTTCAGGGCTTTGAAATAGATATTCGCTTAACTAAAGATGAGGAAATTATCGTTTTCCATGATGATACTGTTGATCGTACGACAGATGGCTATGGACTTGTTGCAGACATGACTTTAGCAGAAATAAATGCATTAAACCACGGTTATCAATTTGAAGATTTGGATGGGGAATTTCCTTATCGAGATGAAAAAATAGACGTTGTAACTTTACGCGAACTTCTAGAATCTTATCCAAACGTGTTAGTAAATATTGATATTAAAGATGCGCCAGATACGTATGAAGGAAGTTTAATGCCATCTAAACTATGGCGTTTAATTGAAGAGCTTGGTGCTGAGAATCGAGTAGTTGTTACAAGCTTCTACGGCGAACAGATCGATCGCTTTAATTTATATGCTCAAAATCAAGTAGCACTAGGTGCAGGCGAATCAGATGTTCGTAAAGCATTCGCTTCTTTCTCAAGCCAGTTCGGACATTTATATCATCCAAAGGTAGATGTATTCCAAATACCACCTAAATCAGGAGTAATTAACTTAGATTCTCCGAAGTTTATCCAGTTTTTAAGCAATTTAAATATCCCTGTTCATTATTGGACGATCAATGACGCTCCAACAATGAATAAATTAATTCACAATGGTGCAAAAGGTATTGTTACAGATCGACCTGATATTGCTGTGGAATTACTACAAAAATAAGAACCATGGAATGGAGCTTAAGTTCCATTAGGTTAACACATTGATGGGTAAGGGCTACTTGTTATAGCCCTTACCTTTTAATATTTTCTTCTTATAAAATTAGCAGGTACCGGGGATAAATTTAATTGTCTCGCCCACACAGAAAGCTGCCCTATATGATGAATTTCATGTGCAATAGTATGGTGTAAAATATCATTTTTTGTATAAGTATTTGTATCCCAAGAAACCTTTACGATTTCATCGCTTAAATTTTCATTATGCTTCAAAAATTCAATAATTTCTTCTTGTAATTCAATTGAGAGATTTTTTACTTTTTCAAGCGTTCTATATTCATCAAAATCGAATATTATGTCTCTTTCTCCCATAATGCCGCGAATCCAGCTATATTCAACTTCAATAATATGAAATAGTGTATATAGAATACTACCTACTCCACCACTTCGCTTTTTCAATAATTCCTCTATACTTAGCTGATTACACCACTCGAACCATTCGTCTCTTACTTGCCAGTTATACTGAAAAAACTTGATCATGTGACCCTACACCCCTTAGATTTTTTAGTAAGTTTTAGCAAAGATCAATAAACAGTCGAACTGATGAAAACCCCACTGTTTAAAGTTCTATCATTACCATAACGTGTGGTTAATCTCCGTTCCGACTGGGCGCTTTGTTGCTGTCGCTTCGCTTTCGCACAGATAAAACATTTGTTGTTGCTGTCGCCTCGCTTTCGCACAGAAAACATTCGTTGTTGCTGTCGTTTCGCTTTCGCGCAGAGCAGAGCTTCCTGGGGGCGTCCGATGAGCCGCTTGGGCCAACAGATGTTTTTTGCGCGAAAGCGTAGTGCTAGCGTAGCGGCAGCAGCAGGATGTTGGTCACGAAGGCGTTATCACAGGATGTGATGCTTTTAGCCTTTGTTCCTCTATTGCTAATCCCCGAGGAGCCGCCCAGTCGTAACGGAGATCAACTTATCCCCCCTCAAAAGTAAGAGTTTTTACGGAATGAGGATGAATGGCATACGTTTTAACAAATGTCCCCCACTACTTTTGGTCATGACTTTTTAAATTTCACTTCATTGTAAATGATGTAATACCGCATCCGTTACATCACGTAATGTTGCTTTTCCTCCCAAATCACCTGTTTTAACACCTTGCGCTAATGTTGCTTCCATCGCATTCAGCACTTTTGTACCAACCTCATGATAGCCTAAGAAATCAAGCATCATTTTTCCTGTCCAAATTTGTCCAAGCGGATTTGCGATTCCTAGTCCTGCAATATCAGGAGCTGAGCCATGAACTGGTTCAAACATGGATGGATATTGTCGTTCTATATTTAAATTTGCAGCTGGCGCAATTCCGATGCTGCCCATAATTGCACCACCTAAGTCGGTTAAAATATCCCCAAATAAATTCGATGCAACAATTACATCAAAGTTTTCTGGCTTCATCACTAAAAAAGCAGCTAAAGCATCAATATGATTAGATACTTGGCCTATGTCCTCATAATCTTTACCTACTTCTGCAAATACTTCATCCCAAAAAGGCATACTATACGTAATTCCGTTAGATTTTGTGGCACTTGTAACATGCTGGCGTCGAGTTTTCGCCATTTCAAATGCATATCGCATTGCCCGCTCTGTTCCCTTCCTCGTGAAAATAGCATTTTGGATAGCAACTTCATCTTGTCCACTATGTATTCTGCCACCACTCTCAGCATACTCTCCTTCTGAGTTTTCACGTACAACTACAAAATCAAAGCCATTTGGGTTACGTAAAGGTGAAGGCAAACCTTGAAGTAGCTTTGCCGGACGCACATTAATAGATTGTTTCATCTCACGGCGGATTTTAATAAGTAGTCCCCATAATGAAATGTGATCTGGTACTAAATCGGGCATACCTACGGCACCTAAAAAGATTTGATCATAACCTTTTAAAATTTCAATACCATTATCAGGCATCATTTTACCTGTCTCTAAATAATAATCACACCCCCATGGGAATGTTGTCCATTCAAACTGAAAGCTGCCATCTAGTTGAGCAGCTTTATTAAGCACTTCTATCGCCGCAGGTACAACCTCTTTACCAATCCCATCTCCTGGTATAACGGCAATTCGATAAGTCTTCATCCATTTATCCTCCTTTACTTTCTCTATCACCTATTCAATTACTATACAATTTTTATTTTTATTCAGCAATTTCATCCTGATGTATGTTGCTGTCGCTACAACATAATATAGTAATAAAAAAACTATATACAAACTCAATCGAGTTTTGTATATAGTCTATTAAAAAGCATTACCTTGTGTTAAGCAGAGCATGAGCATGAACCGCCTGAGCCACATCCTCCACCACATGAAGAACCTGATGCAAAGAACGGATTACTTACAGGAACTTTTACCGCTTCAGAAACAGTTTTTCCTATAAGTAAGCTTATTTGGTCAAGCAAATCTTGAAAATCGTTCTCAGCAAGTTTCAATGCCGAAACCTTTTCATTTAAATCGAGTGCGCGCTTTTGCTGACGAATCGATTTCATAATTGTATGATAATCCGGATGATATTTTCCGAAACGTTGTACATCTTCGTACTGCTCTTTCATGCGATTGAAAGCGTAAATAGCTTCCACTATTTGGACGTCGCTATACACATCATCATAAGCTTGTTGCAGCGCTTTCGCAGGCTCAGAGGAAAGAATCATCTCACAAAGCGCATCGGCCTCATCCAAAATGATTGCCCAGTCAGAGGTCATCATCATTTTTAATTCCCCCAATCTCTTTTCCATCATAACAGATTTTATGGTAATTTTACATTATTGATATTTTTAAATGGAGGAGTTTTTAAATTGGTACCATCATCTAAAGAACAAATAGAACAATTACTTGCAGAGATTTTACAACATAGCACGCCTGAAGATGAGGAAGTCTTACTACATTTATTGTCTGGACTTCGCGATAAACAACAAGGTATTCATCGACGTTATATTAATGCTGCCTTACATATGGTAGGCAAATTTGAATCCGAAGTTAGTGAAGTTCGTATTCCCATTACACCTGTTATCCATAATACTATTAAGGTACCACACGGTGGGATTATTGCAACAATTGCAGATGCAGCAATGGGCGGACTTGCTTCGCGTTCAGTGCCAGAAGGCTTTAATGTTGTCACAACAAATATGAATATCTCTTATATTGCTACAACAACGAACAAGGAACTAATCGCTCGTGGGCGTTTCGTCCATAAAGGGCGCCAGACACTTGTGATGGAATGCGATATCGAGGATGAGACTGGACGAAGACTTGCTATTGCGACTGGATCTTTCTTTGTTATTCAACGCCGTCCTTAGACATAAGATTTAAAAAGTAATCTCGAATACATTGTTGATCGGAAAAAGGGAATTTTTGATTTTTTATTTGTTGGGTTTGTTCATGCCCTTTTCCGGCAACAAGTACAATATCGCCTTTTTCTGCCTTTGCTAGCGCTTGATGAATAGCAACTTTTCGATCTAAATAGATTTCATAATATTGCTGCTCAGTAAAACCAGCAATAATACTTTCATTAATTAAAATAGGGTCCTCATCACGTGGATTATCCGTTGTTAAAAAAATGACATCCGCATACTTACTAGCTACCGCTCCCATCGCAAAACGTTTCGCCTTATCTCGATTCCCCCCACAGCTAAATACAAGGTAAAGGTTTTTAGAACGATCCAAAGTTTGCAAAACAGCCTGTAATGCCTCGGCCGTATGAGCATAATCTACATACACGTCAACCCCAAATGGATTGTCTATTTTCTCAAGCCTTCCTTCTGGTAGCCTTAACAACCACATATGCTCCGCTAGATCTTCAATTGAAAAACCTAGCCGCCATAAAGTCATTAACGCAGCTACAGCATTTTGCACATGATATTTTCCGTTAAAAGGAATTTCCACGATATGTTCGCTCGAGGACGTTTGTAAACAAAGCACCGTTTTTCCAATTGATTCACTAACAATTTGGATATGTAAATCATTATGATTATCAAACCCGAATGAGCAGGATTTTTTCTTATCATAAATACCAACGGAACGGCAAAAATTATCATCCCCATTTAGCACAAGCTTTTTTGACAAATCTGCCAACCTTTTTTTCGCCCGCTTATACGCTTCAAGTCCTCCATGATCTTCTAAATGGTCCTCCGTTAAATTTAAAAAAACACCACAATCGATATCACAATGATCAAGCCTATGTTGCTGTAACCCCATTGACGAAGCTTCTAAAACAACATGTGTAACACCATTTCGTACACATTGCTTTAAAATCGGATGCAACTCTTTTGCCTGTAATGTAGTTAATTGCTCATGCACTGTTTGTTGTTTCTGTTCATTGATGAAAAATCCTACAGTTCCAATAACCGCGACGTTTTTATGTAGAGCTCTTAGCAATTGGCTCACAAAATGACTCACTGTTGTTTTACCATTCGTACCCGTAACCGCAATGACTGTTAATGCTTCCGCTGGAAAGGCTGAAAGCTTTGCACTCGCATACGATAAAAATAAGGATGTATTCGGAACCCAAACAAAAGGAATACTTTGATCAGTAATAGGTATTGAAATACTTTCCTCTGATACTATAGCGGCAGCTCCCCGAGCTAATGCTTCTTTTACAAAACGACTTCCCGATGTTTTCTTACCTTTACGTACAATGAAAATATCCCCAGGTTTTACTGCCTGAGCATAATCCTCAACGCCTGTAATATTTGTACGAATAGATCCTCCAGTTACACTACACGGCCAGTCTTTTAATAGCTCAGCTAATTGCAAGCTTCATTCCCCCTTTCGGTTCTCTAGCATATGACGGCGTATATAATGGTGTGACGAAAATTGTAGTTGGTTATTGTGCTTCTCTTTTTCGTCTAACTGAAAAGACTGAAGATACACTTGATTTTGCCAAGTGTATTTTCAGTCTTTGATTTCTATATATTCCAGCATTTTAGATGTACCGAAAGCGGAACAAGATTCACTTCCCGTAAACGCTTGATTATTGAAAACTACTAATCAGTGAGGTGAAGAAAAACTCCACAGGTTAAGTTTCTCTTCAAGGTGATGATTCATCAATATTTTCTACTGGTTCCTCAGAGTCTTTATTCTCACTATCCAGCTCCTGTGAAGAAGATTCTAACAATATTTGCGTATAATAGTTTAAAAAGACTCCAGATCCCACTGTAGTATATAAATCATTTAAAATGATTTTTCGGTGCTCAGATGAATTAAGCCAGCCATGCATTGCTTCGATAGCATCAAAATAATCAGTCGCAAGATTTTCATTTGCCTCACTATATTCGATACCCTGTGTTTCTAATCTCTTTTTTAAATCTCCATTTGTTGGTGATTCATGACCAACGAAATTTTGAACCTTCATATCTTCACTATGCATATTTGCAACTTCTTCTATTGATTCATCAATATTTAATGGAGATAAATCATGTTGAACTCTTGCTACATTTATTAAATCGTCAAGTTGCGCAGCACTTGCTTCATTAATTTCCTTCTGTAAAAAGGAAGAAGGTGGTGTTGGTATAACTAGCTCGCCTTGATAAGTCATTTCATAAGGTTGATGAAGAACAAGAGTTTTACTATTAGTAAAGCGTATGCCTTGTAGCTCACTCGTTTCTCTATCGAGATAGAGTTGTGCAAACAGCCCATCGAATTTTACAAGCAACCGTGTCTGCATATCTTCTTCACTCATCGAGAAAGAGAAAATATTTTTACCAACATTCGCGGTTACTTCGTAATCAATGATAGTCATTCGGTATATATCATCACGCTTCTGACCAACCTTAAAAGGAGAAGCATCTAAATCTTCACCAGCTAGATAAACTTGTGTCACCACATTATTTTCAACGCCTACCATAAAAAATTTGGAAGGACTTGCATTGTAGATCCACCAATCATAGCCAAAGGACGATGGTTCCTTTCGCACTGGTTCACCATATTTATCTGAAACTGCCTTTATTTCTTTCCCGATTAATGTCGACATCCCGCTTTCCGGACGTGGCATTGCCCCCATTTCAGGTTGCGTTAACTCGGTTTTGGGAATGATATTTGAATTGGCATTCGGGCCTTTTAGCGGCTCGTTTTCACGTGGTGTATTAAAAAACATAAAGCCAATCAACGCAATTGCAGCACATGCCATAAAAATGCGAAATAAAGCTTTCATACATGACTCCTTCTTATCACGATTATTCTAAAACTATTATATCAATTGTAGTTGTGTTGACACAATGTTGTCATTGCAACAATGTCGAATATGCTCTATTATAAAAATGAGCGTATACTTTGTACGAGAACCTAAAGGAGGATTAGAGATGTATTTTGAAAATACTAACCTTGAAAATTTAACAGCTGATCAAGAACTTATTGTAAGCGTCATGAAAAAAAACGGTTTAGAATGTGATGGCGGCTGGGACTACGAACGTATGACATTTGATAAGCGTTTCGATACTCGTGAGGGACGTTATTACCTACGTGTATTCTCATATGCTAAATCAGGTGATGTTGGTGCACACGATGCAATCTTAACATTAATGAAACCAGTACTTGGTAAGTACTACTATCCACACGGTGTTGAGTATGGTGATGATGAAGTTTATCCAGCTCATCTTGTAAAAAAATGTGAAGAAATCTTAAAAAAGGTTAAATTAGACTTACAAGCTTTTGAAATTCGTGCGTAATTTTAGATAGTTATTTCACGGTGCATATATGTCGATTAAACATCGAAATCATTTTATTTTTTATCAGGTAACAGTAACGGCAATAGCATGCAGTGCAATAGCTAAACTGAAAAGACTGGTGGTCCAGTCTTTTTTATTTTGAGTAAAAAATTTTTTTCTTCTCATACTAACTATATCTTTTACATGATGTAGGTGAGATAAATGTTACAATTTTTAAAAAGCCCTTTTTTTCGCCATCCGATAATCGTTATAGCGGCTGGAATTGCAATTCTCTGGTTTATATCCCTGTCATTACCTATACTGCTTGCCTACGTAACTGCATTATTATTGGAACCTGTCATCATACGAATTAGTAAACGGTTCCGAAAAAAACGAAAAATAGTCGCATCCATTTTTTTTATGATCTTTTCAATTGTGACATTATTATTATGTATTCTCATCATATTTATAAGCTGGAAACAATTTTCAATATTTATCATTGATATTCCAGAGTACCTCAATCAGCTCTCAGCAATATGGATTCAAATGCAATCCAAGCTCTCCAACTACACGCATCGTTTGCCCTTAGATCTTGTTATACAAATTCAACTTATGATAACACAAGTTCTTTCTTCAATTGAGAAATATGCTCTTTCTTTAACAAATGTGAATGTTTGGTCATCTTTACTTACGTATATTACTTCTCGTTTGTTTGATATTTTTGTTTATTGGATTGTGTTATATATGTTTCTTTTAGAACTACCGAATATTAACCGGAAAATATTAGCACCTATTTCGTTTCACTATCAACAAAAAATTCTATTTATTGGACAGCGTGTGAAACTTGCTTTATTTGGTTTTATGAAAGCACAATTTTTTGTTGGTATTTGTATTTTAGCTATATCTTTTGGGACTTTTTATTTTCTTAAAACTCCATTTCCACTCGTTTTATCACTCTTGCTAGTCATTTTAGACTTCGTTCCTTTTTTAGACTCATTCATTTTGCTTCTTCCTTGGGCACTATACAAAGCCTTTACAGGTGATTATATTTTTGCTGTTATGCTAGTCGTATTAACAATCGCACTATTTTTAGTTCGACGTATGATTGAACCTAGAGTGATTGGAAATAAAGTTGGACTCTCCTCACTCACAACCTTTATTGCAATGTATATCGGTTTTGAAATGTTTGGATTTGTTGGTATTTTAATCGGCCCTTTACTCTTTGTTGTTGTCATATCCCTATTTAATCAAACATCCATAAAAAATCTCCCTCCTTCTCAAAAATAAAAAGGAGGGAGATCTTTTTGATCAATTATGCTTCAGCACAATGACACCAGCTGAAAGAAGTTAAAAGCCTAAAATAGCTTTAATGACAGATGTTGTTTCACCTGGCTCAAATAAAATATAAAGTAACAGGTAAACGAGAACTCCGGTAATAGCTACGAAGAACCAAATAATACTTGTAATCGGTCCAATACGACGGTGAAGCTTAAGATTCGTTTTCAAACCAGAGATGATACTAACAATCCCAAATACTGCTCCAGTTGTTGCAAGCGTAATGTGGAAAATTAAGAAGAACGTATAATATGGTTTTAAATCTTCTCCGCCACCAAACGCTGTGTTACCAATAAAGATTGTACGTGAAGCATAAATAATAAAGAAGATAAGTGCTGCGACACCTGCTGCAAGCATTACTTTTTTATGTGCCTCAACTTTTCTTTTTATAATTAAGCCCCAACCAATAGCTACAAGTACAGCACTAATAACAATGAATGATGTACTTATAGTAGGCAAAATTTGCAATTCCATTGACAAAACCCCTTATACTTTAAAATCAATTATGCCCCGGCATAATTACGTCCGGAATCGGCTTTGTGCTTAGGCCTGCATGAGGGCCGACACGATGTCGATCATTTCGGTAATGCCACAGGACGTGGCGTTTTTACCGATGCAGGTCAGTTAGCCGTTATTGCATGGATGCGATGTTTTTAGGCTAACATCCCCTAAGAACTCCTTTCCGATTCCGTGGCATCCGCCGGAGGCTCTAGGCCAACACGATGTTGGTCATTCAGTCGTTGCCACAGGATGTGGCGCTCTTAGACTGAGTTCCTCTATTTCAGCAAGTATCTTTTGTACCGAAAGCGTAGCGACAGGTACAGGTATTTGGACACCTGTTGAAAGAAGTTAAATTTCTTTATTTTACAATTAATGTTGCTGCTGGCTTTCCCATTTCTTTTGATGCTCTTTTAAAGCATCGGCAGTAATTTTATCCGGATCCTTTTGTTCTGCACGATACCAATTAAGGAAAATCGCCCCTAGTAATACCCCAAAAATAATCTCTTGTAAAATCTTCATTAAAACGCCGCCTAGTTGCTGATCAGCAACAGGTGTCATATTTGTAAAGAGCTCTGGCCCTGAAAGAGATAAGCTAGAAAGTGTGGCCACTGGTACACAAAGTTCCATTGCTTTTAGCCATGCTTCACCATTTGTATATGTTTCATACATAGCGTTTGGCGCAAAAATAATTAACGCACACGCAGGTGTAATTAATACCGCATTCGCAATGATATAGGCTAATTTATGCAAAGGCTTCATTTGTGGTTGATTTGGCATCTTTTGAATCAAAGGCCAGTACATTAAGACAGCAGAAACAAATAATACAAATGTATATGTACCATGTAGAGTTTCGTTTAATTTAATGTAGTCTAGCACTGCAGGTAAGTGATAGAAAGAAAATAGACCAATAAACACAAATACTGCAGCGACGGGAAATGTAAATACTTTAAATAAAGATCTAACAACTGGTGCTTCAATCGCAACTTTCCATACCCACCAAGGAATCCCCTTAATTAAGAAAATCGGTACAAGTAACAATAAAATAGCCATTTGCACCATATGCATTGTAAACATAATGTGCGCCATTAAATCTATTGGAGATCCTTTAATAATATATATCGTTACCATCGCCAGTACAAAATAAATAGCCTCTCCTTTTTTCAAAGGCTCACTTACTTTAAAATCCTTGCGCCACTTTGTTGTGACTAGAAAATAGATGACTGTTATAAATACAAGAACCCCTATTAAGTATGGGCTCCATAAAGCTTGGAAACCAAATATACTAAGTGGCATACAAAACGCACTCCTTTAACTTCAGTATCCCTATTATAGAACGCTTACAAACATTCTGCAATGAACGAAAGGTGAACAAATTACTAACCACAATATATTACTCATACAAGCTAGTTCATCTATTGAAAAAATGTTAAAAACTATAAATCATCCTGAAGAATATCTTATTTCTCGTGGCTATCAACATAGCGCAGGGTTGATTTCCGTTCCGACTGGGCGCTTTGCTTTCGCGCAGAGCAGAGCTTCCTGGGGGCGCCCGATGAGCCGCTTCGCTTCTCTGCAGGGTCTCGGGCCAACAGATGTCTTTTGCGCGAAAGCGTGAGTGCAACGTAGCGACAGCAGCACGATGTTGGTCACGAAGGCGTTATCACAGGACGTGATGTTTTTAGCCTTCGTTCCTCTATATCGCTGATCCCCAAGGAGTCGCCCAGTCTCCACTCCAATCAACTTGTATAAAATGAAAACTTTAATTAAAGTATAAATGTCCGCACAGAAATGTACATTTTTATTTGCTTGTCGTCTTTTTATATAAGGTAAGGTGCCTCTGCTCAAAATAATAAAGTGCTTAACCCCATACAAAAGAAATCAAGGTGTACATGTTTAGCATTTTTAAACAACGTTTTAAGCTCATATGAAAGCAGTGTTAGGTTTTTCTATCTACCACTAATTATTACTCTTCATCCATTTAACTTTTTAGCAGAACCCAAAAAGAAAAGCACGTTCCTACAGTAAGTAGAGAACGTGCTTTTTTTGATGATTACCACCAAATGATTGTTAAAAATGCTAAGAAGAATGTAAATGCGATTAAAATACCCATCCACATGAAGAAGCCAATTACACCACCGAAGTGTGTTTTTTTGTCTTCTAAGTGCATGAAAGAGTAAAGTTGAAGAACAACTTGAACTCCAGCAAGCAATAAAATAAGCGGTAATATTAAGTATTTAGAAAAATCAGCTGCAACTACTGCGAATGCGATAAACGTAAAGAAAATCATCATCGCAAAATTAATTACTTGTTTACGCATATGAACGGCATTATGATGACGATCATACTCGTATTGTGCCTGTGACTTAGCAACTATAGGTGTATCGTGTGATGACATATTATCCGATCACTCCCATCAAGTAAACTACTGTAAAGATGAATACCCAAACTACGTCGATAAAGTGCCAGTATAATGCAGCCACGAAGAATTTAGGTGCATTGTATAAGTTAAGACCACGTTTAGCATTACGAAGCATTAACGTAGCAATCCACACAAGACCTAATGTTACGTGGAAACCATGTGTACCAACTAATGAATAAAACGCAGTTGAGAATGCAGATTGGTCAAATGTAAAACCAAGACCTACATAATGATTGAATTCATAAATTTCAAGACCTAAGAATCCAAGACCTAAAAGTAATGTTATACCAAGCCAAGTTTGCATAGCCTTAAAGTTAAAGTTACGCATATGGTAAATGGCATAAACAGACGTTAGTGAAGATGTTAATAATAACATCGTCATAGCGAAAGCTAAAGGTAATTCAAATAAATCTTGTGTTGTGAACTCCATGCCAGCTGGCCCTTTGTTCTTAAGCGCTAGGTAAGTAGCGAATAAACTTGCGAAAAGTACAACTTCACAGGCAAGGAAAATCCAGAAACCAACAACTTTATTTTTCCCTTCCATCGTCGCTTGTTCAGGATGATCTGGCCAAGTATGAGGAGTAAATTTAGTATTGAAATCCATTATTTATTTCCTCCTTTGCCGTAAAGATGTTCTTCAATTTCAAGAATTTCTTCTTTGTGTAAGTGGAAGCCGTGATCGTCCTTAACAGAACGGAAAATCATAGCACCAAATGTAATTGCAAGACCAGCAATTAAAATATAAATTGACCATGGTTTATCTGCATCTGGGTTGTAAAGAGCACCGAATGCCGCGATAAACAAACCCATAGAAATAACAAATGGGATAGCTGAGTTGTTCGGCATATGAATATCACCGATTGGCTCAGCAAATGTAACTTCTTTATTACCTTCTTGCTTTTCAATCCACCAAGGATCTAAACCACGAACAAGAGGTGTTTGACGGAAGTTATAGAATGGGATTGGTTGTGGAATTGACCATTCTAAAGTACGTCCATCGCCCCATGGATCGCGACCTGCTGGTTTGCCTTTGATTGACATTAAGCAGTTGATTACCATTAAGATAACCCCTACACCCATCATTAATGCACCGATTGTAGAGATATAGTTAAACTGATCCCAACCTTGACCTTCCATGTAAGTGAATACGCGACGTGGCATACCCATTAAACCTAAGAAGTGTTGAACGAAGAACGTTAAATGGAATCCGATAAAGAATACCCAGAAAGTAATTTTACCAAGTGTTTCGTTTAACATACGGTTGAAGAAAATTGGCCAGTAGAAGTGCGCTGAACCAAATAACGCTGTTACGATACCACCAACGATTACGTAGTGGAAGTGAGCAACGATAAAGTAAGAATCGTGTAATTGGTAGTCAAGAGGTGCAGATGCTTGCATTACCCCTGTAACACCACCCGCAACGAATGACGGGATGAAACCAAGTGCATAAAGCATTGGTGTTGTAACTTTAATAGATCCGCCCCAAATAGTTAAGATCCAGTTGAATACTTTCATACCTGTCGGAACCGCAATCGCCATTGTTGCAACAGCAAAGATTGCGTTAGCTGTTGGCCCAAGACCAACTGTAAACATGTGGTGAGCCCAAACCATGAACCCTAAGAAACCGATTAAAATTGTTGCGAATACCATTGAAGAGTATCCGAATAAACGTTTACGAGAGAACGCTGGAATAATCTCAGAGAATAAACCGAACGCTGGTAATACTAAGATATAAACTTCTGGGTGTCCGAAGATCCAGAATAGGTGTTCCCAAATAATTGTGTTACCACCCATTAAGTGGTCAAAGAAGTTACCACCGAACATACGGTCAAATAACATCATTAATAAACCAATTGTTAATGGAGGGAATGCGAATAGGATTAATGCACTTGATACTAGAGAAGTCCAAGTGAATAATGGCATACGCATAAATGTCATACCTGGAGCACGCATTGTAATAATCGTAACGATAAAGTTAAGACCTGAAATTAACGTACCTGCACCTGATATTTGTAAACCGAGAACATAGAAGTCAATACCATGTCCAGGAGAATATAAAGATAATGATGCATAAGATGTCCAGCCCGCATCAGGAGCGCCACCCATAAAGAATGATAGGTGAAGGAATACTGCACCTAGGAAGAATAACCAGAACCCTAAAGAGTTAAGGAACGGGAATGCTACGTCACGCGCACCAATTTGTAATGGTACAAGCATGTTCATAAATGCGAATAGTAATGGAGTCGCAGCTAGGAATAACATCGTTGTTCCGTGCATTGTTAATAATTCATTGAAAAAACCAGCTGATACGAAGTCGTTATTTGGTTTCATTAATTGAATACGCATTAATAACGCTTCAAAACCAGCGATAGCAAAGAACAGTGTACCGGCTAATAAATACATTACTGCTAACTTTTTATGGTCAACAGTTGTAATGTAGTCCCAGACAGTTGCTCCAAAGCCCTTTTTCTGTGTGTATGAGCTCACAACTTTTACCTCCCTCAAGTTTGTTACATAAAACTAAAATTATTTCTCAACAGATAAGCCCATGATATACGTTGCAAGAGCTTGAATTTCTTCGTCAGTTAAGTCGCCATAAATTGGCGCAGTGCCGTCTGGATTCATCATTAAGTTACCTGGTTTGAATTTCCCAGGATCTTGAATCCAATCTTTTAAGTTTTCTTCAGTATGTTCTAAGAAACCAGCAACACGGTTACGGTCACCAAAAGTAGCTAAGTTAGGACCTGGTGTGCCTGCACCACTTGTACCTGATATAGCATGACAACCCATACAGCTCTGAGCAAATGTTGCTTCCCCTAAATCTGTTGAAGCTTTGTCAGCCTTTTTACCATCTGTTGCTTTCATTGAAGCTACCCATGTATCGAATGCATCTGGGCTTAATGCTTTAACTTTGAAGTCCATTAATGCATGTGAAGGACCACATAACTCAGCACATTTACCATAGAATACGCCGTCTTTAAGGTCTTTTGATTCTTTATCGAATTCTAGATAGAACTTGTTCAAGTTATCTACGTTCGTATCCATTTTACCGCCTATAGCAGGAATCCAGAATGAGTGCTTAACATCGGCAGCTTTTAAGTTAAAGTAAACTTTTTGACCTGTTGGTACTACTAATTCTTGTGCCGTTACAATACCTTGGTTAGGGTATTCAAACTCCCACCAATATAATTTTGCAGTTACATTTACTGTAAGTGCTGTTTTGTCACCGTTTTCATCTACTTCGTCCATCGCAGCAACATCTGCAAATTTGTAAGTAGCCGTAACAACTGGTACAGCTAAGATTAATAATAAAATAATTGGAATAACTGTCCAAATCACTTCAAGAGTGTGACTTCCTTCTACTTGCTTAGGAATAACATTTTCGCCAACTTTTGCACGGCGGAATTTTAAGAATGCAAGTAAATAGACAACGGATACTACTACTACAACTAACGTCATAATTCCAGTAGCTAGCATTAATAGATTAAATTGTTCTTTACCTACTTGACCAGATGGTTTCAGTGCAGAAATATAATCTTCACCACAACCAGAAAGGAAAACCATCATCACTGCTAGTAGTGAAAAAAGACGCCACTTTTTAAGCCCTTTCATCATAGCTTAATTAAACCCCTCTTTCTTTGTTGTATTTTCATGTGTACCTAGGACATCAGTTCTGTCTATATGAATTCTTTAAGAAAAGAAAGAATTCCTACATTTAGCTAAACAACGCAAAAATTATGATGGATACAAATAGTATGGTCATATGATTCAAAGAATAGATAAACATTTTATTTGCCCATTTCATATCATCTTTTGTCGTAAAGCCTTTAAAAGCTAGAATCAACCAGCCCAAGTTCAATGCAGTCGCAAGAATTAAGAAGCCAATCCCAAGCTCCGGTAAAAGGAAAGGTAACGGTAATAATAAAAGAATCCAGAATAACATTGAGTACTTAGTTCGTTTAAATCCCTTTACTACTGGTAGCATTGGTATATTAGCTGCACGATATTCCTCAGTACGTTTCATAGCAAGTGCATAAAAATGCGGTGGTTGCCATGCAAACATGATCAGGAATAAGGCAAGTGCTCCAGCACCTAATGTAGGCTCAACAGCTGCAAACCCAATAACTGGTGGGATTGCCCCCGAAATACTTCCTACAACCGTGTTACTAACATGCTTCCTCTTTGACCACATTGAGTACAGAACAACATAAGCAAATATTCCTACAAGTCCCCACATGCCGGCCGCAAACGATGCCGCAAATAACAAAATTTCACCTACAATTAAAAATGAGAGGGCAATGGTCAGTACAAAATTCGGCTTAAATCTACCCGTTACTGTCGGTCTTGCCTTCGTTCTTTTCATGATTGGGTCAATATCCTGATCAATAAAGTTATTCATTGCGCCCGAGCCACCTATAATCAATGCTGCACCCAGCATGGTGAACAATATGACATCAAGCTCTTGCAAGAAGTGTCTACTAGTAAATTGAAATGCCAGCCACATCCCTGTAAACGTTGTGACAAGATTCGAGTTAACAATTCCAATTTTTATCAGTGCTAAGAAATCTTTCACAACAGATGTTGATGCTGGTCCACCATTTCTAGTAGCCGTCAGTGCACGACCGTTTGACATGATACCTCTCCTTTCATTTTTGTAAGCATATTCCGCTACCAATTACTATAGCGAAATTTGCGATTGATTTCTAGACATTAAGTGAAATTTAGATGAAGTTGTAAAAATTAGCTTTGTCTAGAAATATAATAAAAACAACATATCTATAGTAAATCATTTTCCAAAATGAATTGTGAAGGTTAGAGTACGAAATTATGAACAATTTGTGAAATGGAATCGACATCTAATACTCCCTACTCTTTACAAGTTGTTTTTTACCTGTATTTTCGATATCATCTATTAGCAGAAACATTACTTTCATGTAATGTTCATAGATAAAGTAGGTGACTCATTTTATGCAACACAACAAGTATATGAAATGGTTTGCTGTTGCCGCTACAGTTGGAATGCTTCTTATTTTATTAGGTGGAGCACTCGTTACCAAAACAGATAGTGGCTTAGGCTGTGGTCGAAATTGGCCTGATTGTAATGGTTCTCTTATTCCAAAAGAAATAACACCAGAAGTCTTAATTGAATTTTCTCATCGTCTTGTAACTGGAGTTGTATCTATTTCAATTCTTGCGTTAACAGTTTGGACATGGCGTAAACTCGGTCATATTCGAGAAGTAAAATTATTAGGTTTCTTAGCGATGTTTTTCTTAATCGCACAAGCTCTTATTGGAGCAGCTCAAGTGTTGTGGGGACAAGGCGATTTCATATTAGCCCTCCACTTTGGGATTTCTCTTATTTCCTTTGCTGCTGTGCTCCTTCTTTCTATGATTGTATTTGAAGTCGATCGGAAATTTGATGCCGATAACGTATTTATTGGTAAAAAGTTACGTTGGCATACAATTGCTGTCACAATTTATTCTTATTTAGTCGTTTATACAGGGGCGCTTGTTCGCCATACAGATTCTAGCTTAATATGCCCTGACTGGCCATTTTGCTATAATGAAACACCATTCGCACCTTTTAATAATATGTACGAATGGGTGCAAATGGGACATCGCCTAGCAGTTCTTATCTTTTTCATTTGGATTGCATACATAACTTGGCACGTTGTAAAAGAATATAAAAATCAACGCGTTATTTACTATGGCTGGATTATTGCTTTTACTATAGTAATTTTACAAATGATCGCAGGTATGTTAGTAGTCCTAACTAAATTGAATTTAACAGTCGCATTACTTCATTCATTATTCATTTCAATTCTATTTGGTCTACTTTGTTACATGATAATGCTAGTTGCACGTAGCAATTATAATGAAAAAAGCAAATAATAGTAGAAAAAGATTCGCTACATTTTTAAGTAGTGAATCTTTTTTATTTCGGCAAACACTTCTACCATTTATGTCTATAAAAATCAACAAGTTTATTATTACAATATAGCAAAATTAGTTGTTGCCTCGGTGTGCTTTCGCTACAAAAATATTTTCTGAATGAAGATAAAAAAGGCTCATAAGCAAAAAGCTTAAAAATATATGCTCTATATATTAGTTGATTGGAGTGAAGGATGGCGACTCCTTGAGGATTAGCGCGATATAGAGGAACGAAGGCTAAAGGCATCACGTCCTGTGATAACGCCTTCGTGACCAACATCCTGCCGCTACGCTAGCACTACGCTTTCACGCAAAAAACATCTGTTGGCCCAAGCGGCTCATCGGACGCCCCCAGGAAGCTCTGCTCTGTGCGAAAGCGAAGCGGCAGCAACAAATGTTTTAACTGTGCGAAAGCGAAGCGACAGCAACAACAAATGTTTTAACTGTGCGAAAGCGAAGCGACAGCAACAACAAATGTTTTAACTGTGCGAAAGCGAAGCGACAGCAACAACAAATGTTTTAACTGTGCGAAAGCGAAGCGACAGCAACAAAGCGCCCAGCCGTAACGGAAATCAACCACACATTATGGTGATGAGCCATAAAAAAAGGTTATTAGTATGCTGTAAAAGCCCTCTAATAACCTTCTTTATTATCAATTATTCAATTTCAATTAACAAATCACCTGTTGAAATAGCATCGCCCGCATGAGCGTATACTTCTTTCACGATACCGTCTTTCGCCGCTTGGACGGTTGTTTCCATTTTCATCGCTTCGGTAATTAATAAGTGATCCCCACGTTTTACATGGCTTCCTTTCGATACGACTACTTTTAAGACCGTTCCAGGCATCGTTGCGCCAATTTGATTTGGATTGTTTGGGTCTGCTTTTAATGCCAGACTGCCATCTACTTCGACAGTCATATCTTGAATCACTAATTCACGAGATTGACCGTTTAGCTCAAAATATATAACACGCGTACCATCGTGCTGCGGTTCACCAATAGAAACAAGTTTAATGATTAGTGTTTTTCCTTTTTCGATCTCGACTTCGATTTCTTCGCCTAGTTTTAACCCGTAAAGGAATGTTGGCGTATCTAATACCGAAATATTGCCGAAGGAATTCACTGTTTTTGCATACTCTTCAAACACTTTAGGATACAAAGCAAACGCTAGCACATCCTGCTTTGTCACAGGACGATTTAATTTTCCCTCTAGTATCGCCTCTAATTGCTCAAAATTCACAGGCTCTAGTAGTTCGCCAGGGCGTACCGTAATTGCTTCACGATCCTTTAACACAACCTTTTGAAGTGCCTCTGGGAAGCCACCATGTGGTTGTCCTAAATAGCCTTGGAAGAATTCAATCACAGAATCTGGGAAATCGATTGTTTGCCCTCTTGTCAGGACAGAGTTTTCATCTAAATCATTTTGCACCATAAATAACGCCATATCACCGACTACTTTCGAAGATGGGGTTACTTTGACAATATCGCCAAATAGAAGGTTTACGCGGGAATACATACGCTTCACTTCTTCCCATCGATCTCCAAGGCCAACTGCTTTGGCTTGCTGTTGCAAGTTACTGTACTGACCACCTGGCATTTCATGGACATAAATTTCTGAATGCGGGCTAATCATGCCGCTTTCAAAATCCTTATAGTATTTACGCACATCTTCCCAGTAGTACGATAACTTTTCAAGCGCATCGATATCGGCACGAACCTCGCGCTTACCGCCTTTCATTGCATAATACAAGGAGTTTGCACTTGGCTGTGATGTTAAACCTGCCATTGAACCGAGCGCCGTATCAATGATATCTACCCCTGCTTCGATCGCCTTGGCATATAAATAAATACCATTGCCACTTGTATCATGCGTATGCAGATGGATTGGCAGACTTGTCGTCTCTTTCAACTCTGAAATTAAACGATAAGCTGCTTCTGGCTTCAATAATCCAGCCATATCTTTTATCGCTAAAATATGGGCACCTGCTGCCTCTAGCTCTTTTGCCATTTCCTTGTAGTATTGAACTGAATATTTCGCTCTTGATTCATCAAAAATATCTCCTGTGTAACAAATCGCAGCTTCAGCAATTTTACCTGATTGACGTGCTGCATCAATGGCTACTTCCATTCCTTTAATCCAGTTCAAGCTATCGAAAATACGGAATACGTCAATGCCTGATGCCGCTGATTCAGCGATAAACTCACGAATTAAATTGTCTGGGTAATTTGTGTAGCCAACTGCATTCGCACCACGCAATAACATTTGGAATAGTACATTCGGTACTTGTTCTCGTAGCTTAGCAAGACGCTCCCATGGGTCTTCTTTTAAGAAACGGTACGCCACATCAAACGTCGCGCCCCCCCACATTTCTAGTGAGAAGAAATTATGCATCATGCGCGCTGTTGCATCTGCAACTTCGAACATATCCTGTGAACGCACACGTGTTGCAAGAAGTGATTGGTGTGCATCTCGGAAAGTTGTATCCGTTAATAGCACATCCTCTTGCTCCAAAATCCATTTCACAAGCCCATCTGCTCCTTGGGCATCTAAAATTTGCTTTGTCCCTGCCGGAGGAACGATTAATTTATCGACTTTTGGGATGCTCGGCTGCACAAAAATTGGTTTCGACTTCTTCTCTACACCAGGGAAGCCATTTAGTGTCACATTGCCAATATAGCTTAAGAGCTTTGTCCCACGGTCTTTGCGCTCAGGGAAATTAAATAATTCAGGTGTTGAATCGATAAAGCTTGTATCAAATGCACCCGTTAAAAATTTATCGTGCGTTACAACATTATTTAAAAATGGAATATTCGTTTTCACCCCACGAATACGGAACTCTTTTAAGTTTCGGTCCATTTTTGCTGCCGCTTCTTTAAACGTCATCCCTGTCGTTGAAATTTTAACTAGTAGCGAATCATAGTACGGCGTTACAACAGCTCCTTGGAAGCCATTGCCGGCATCCAATCGAACGCCAAAACCACCGCTTGAACGGTACACCATAAGCTTCCCTGTATCAGGCATAAAATCATTAGCTGGGTCTTCCGTTGTGACACGCGCTTGAATCGCATAGCCGATCATTGGAATATCTGCCTGTTGTGGAATATGAATTTCCTCACTATGGAGACCGTACCCTGCTGCCACTTTAATTTGGGCGTGCACAATATCAACACCCGTAATCATTTCAGTAATCGTATGCTCTACTTGAATACGAGGGTTGACCTCGATGAAATAAAACTCATCGCCTGCAACTAAAAATTCTACTGTCCCTGCATTTATGTATGAGACATTTTTCATTAATTGAACCGCAGCATCGCAAATTCGGCTTCTTAAATCCTCCGAAATTGAATTAGATGGTGCGATTTCTACAACCTTTTGATGTCGACGTTGAATCGAGCAATCACGTTCATATAAATGAATGATATTGCCCTGTTGATCGCCAATAATTTGGACTTCAATATGCTTTGGCTTAATAATCGCCTTTTCTACATACACCTCATCAGAGCCAAATGCTGCTTTCGCCTCTGATTTTGCACGTTCATAGGAGGACGCTAGCTCCTCTTTTGTATGAACAAGGCGCATCCCTCGACCACCGCCGCCTAGTGCTGCCTTAATCATAATTGGATAATCATATGCGCTAGCAAAAGCTTCTACCTCCGCTAAATTAGCTACTGGACCATCTGTACCTGGAATAACAGGAATACCTGCAGCAATTGCTTGTTCACGCGCCTTCACCTTATCCCCAAACATATCTAAATGCTGAGAAGTAGGTCCAATGAAAACAATCCCCTCTTCTTCACATCGACGTGCAAATTCTACGTTTTCTGATAAAAAGCCATAACCTGGATGAATCGCATCAACATTAGCATCTTTCGCGATCGTAATAATGCCCTCAATATCTAAATAAGCATCAATTGGTTTCTTGCCAGCTCCTACTAAATAGGCTTCATCTGCTTTAAAACGATGGAATGCCCCACTGTCCTCCCGCGAATAAATGGCTACAGTTTGGATATTCAACTCCGTACATGCACGGAAAATACGAATTGCAATTTCTCCTCGATTGGCTACGAGAATTTTGTTGATTGATTCCATTGATATCCCCCTTTATGATTGTGTCTTTCTCCTTTCTACCTTTTCAAACATAGAAATATTGATTAATATTCCCATCGCTAAAGATAGAATAATTATAGATGTCCCGCCATAGCTAATAAAAGGTAGCGTGACACCGGTTAACGGGATTAACCCAGTTACACCCCCAAGATTGATAAACGTTTGCCAGCCAATCCAGCTCGCAATACCAGCCGTAATCATACGTGCTAGTGGATCTTTCGTGCGCAACGCAATCGAAAACCCTTTATATACAATAAACCCTAAACCACCTAAAACGATAAGAACTCCCCAAATTCCTAGTTCCTCCATAATAATTGCCATAATAAAATCGGTTTGTGGTTCAGGTAAATACCCCAATTTTTGAATTGATTGACCGAGACCTCTTCCTTCTAAACCGCCTCCGCCAATGGCATAATAACTATTGACAACTTGGTGACCACTACCAGTCTCATACTCAAACGGGTTAATGAATGATTTAAGACGTCCTAAACGGTTTGTCGTTAACATATTTCCTTTAAACAGCATTAGTATACCAAAAATGACTCCTCCAAACGCGCCCAACACTCCAAAAAACTTCCAAAATGTTTTAAATGGGATACCACTCGCTGCTACAACACTAACCGCAATTCCACATAGAATAATACTTGCTCCCAAGTCGGTTTCAAATGCTACACCCGCAACAACAAGAATCCAGAGGAATATAGGATAAAATATTTCATTTGGTTGTAGCTTTTCAAGCGTATACTTCTGTCCTTTCCGATAAAAAGCTGCAGCAAAATATAAAATTATAAATAGCTTCGCATATTCAGAAGGTTGAAAATTACCAAAACCCGGAACATGTATCCAACTTTTAGAACCTATCCCTGCCGTATCACCGTTACCAGCAACTTTTACCCAAGTAAATAGAACAACTAACACAGCCGTCAGTAACAACATTACATTTTTATTCGCATAATGTTTATACGGGAAAAATGCTGCTACTAATAAACCAAAAAAAGCTACAATTAAATTGATTACTTGCTTGTGATAATAGAAATCTGGAGCTTCTCCTTTTTGTGCAATCGCCACCATCATACTGGAGCTATAAATCATTACTAAACCAAATAAGCTTAATAATAGAACAGTAAAAAACAACGGGTAATCAAAATTTTGTGCATAACGTTTTAAATATTGTTTCATCGGAAAACCTCATTCTAGAAAAAAAACTCAAATCGCAAATGCGTTTGAGTTTTTTCTTTTTATTTGTCTGTATACGCGTCATGTAGTACAGAAAGTTCTTTCTCGAGTGAATCGAGAATTTCTTTGCCTTTTTCGCGTTCAATGAGTCCAAGCTTAACAGCAAATTCAATTTCACGTGAAAGGCCGAACATTTGTGTATCTAATACTTCTTCATATAGAGGGCATTGTGGCATTGTTAAATGATCCATTTGTACTCGAATGAGGCGAGCAATTTTATCTGCATCAGCAACTAAAAGCTCCAAAGCCTTCTCTTGAAAAGAAGTTTGTGATTTAGTATCCATGAGGACGCCCCCATTATCTGATATTTCTTCGATTCTATCTTAATAAAGTTTATCTTTTAGTCGTTAAAAATGCAAGTGTATACATTGGAAAATAGAGAAATCGAATTATATTTCTTTATTATCTCTAGTCATTAGCGTTATACTATTTCATGGATATACAAGATTTAAGGAGGATTTCTATAATGGAAACAATAATTCCTATTAAGGGCGCAGTTACATTCCAATTAACATTAGATCCCACTGTTTGGATTTTCGATGATCGTAAATTAGATTTAAAAACGTATTTCGACACAAAAGAAGTTGAAGAAGATTCGGATATTAAATATATGCGTGAGGTAGGTGCTCACTGGTCACGTGAGATTATGGAAGGAGCTACTTTCCCACCAACATTGAAATCAGAACGAAAATTCGACCGCAAAGGGATGGAAACAGGCACTTTCGGAATCGAATTAAGTCACTTCTTAAAAAATGCTGATATTAAACCTGAAGCAACAACAATCGTCATTGAATGTGAAGATAACAAAGAATATCCATTTACAATCGAAGAAGCTTATACATTAATTTTAAAATATAGCCAAGATGGTAAGCCATTAATGGAAGATGGTCCTGTTCATGTGCTATTTAGAGACGGTTCAAATGTAGACAACCCTATCAAAAATGTATTAGCTATTCGTGCTGAGTAGGAGGGAATGCAATGCGCGTAAAGTGCGTTATTTGCGATACTATTAACAATTTAGATGATAATTTACCGTTAGCAAAAAAATTACGCAATCGACCAATTCATACGTATATGTGTGAAACATGTCATGACCGTATTGAAGATAATACCGTCGCACGCATTGAAACAGGAAATTTCCGTTTTTATCGTACTTCACCACAGATGGATAAAGAATTTTAACTGATCAGCCGAAGGAGGTGACCCATTATTTGCGTCACCTCCTTTATCATATTGAAAAAAAGGTGATTTCCGTTTCAGGCTACTCACCAAGATTTATCGGAACAAAATCTCATTTTATCGGAACAATTTTAACTTTTATCGGAATATTATCTCGTTTTATCGGAACAATTTCTGTTTTTATCGGAATATTATCAACACGAAGGAGGCGACTCATTATTTGAGACACCTCCTTTAACATTTAACCATTATTTTTTATAATCGCCTTCTCAATCAATTCGACAACCTGATACATAATCGTCGCAAAAAAGGCGATGATGAGAAGTGACATAAGCACAAGATTAAAATTAAACACCTGAAAACCATAAATAATTAAATAACCAAGCCCTTTTGAGGCAACTAAAAATTCACCAACTATGACACCTACCCAAGAAAGTCCTACATTTACTTTCAAAGTAGAAATAATCGTTGGGAAGGAAGCAGGTAAAATAACTTCTTTAAATATTTGCCATCTGGTTGCCCCAAAAGTTTGTAATACTTTGCTGTAGTTAGGATCAACCCCTTTAAAAGCCGTATAAACCACGATGGTTGTAATAATGATTGAAATCAAAGCGCCCATCGCTATAATAGAAAAATAACCAGGACCAAGGGCGACTATTAAAATGGGTCCTAAAGCAACTTTCGGCATAGCGTTTAAAATAACTAAATATGGATCTAGTACCTTTGACAGCATCGATGACCACCACAATACTGTTGCTATTAATGTACCCAGTAGTGTTCCAGCAATAAAGCCAATAATCGTTTCCATTAAAGTAACGCCAACGTGAAGTGTTAACGTACCATCGCCCACTTTTTCTACCAATGTTTGCCACACGCGCGTTGGAGAACTAAAAATTAAACGGTCAACCCACCCAACTCTTGATAGAAGCTCCCACCCACCGAAAAATACGAGTAAGATAATAAGCTGATATAATCGAACATAGCGCTTTTCTTTTTTTAACATTTGCTGATACTGTTTAAACATTGTATTATCCAAGACTCTCCAGCTCCTTCCAAATAATTTGGAATATGTCTGAATACGCTGGATGCTGTCGAACATCAAAAGGTGACAGCTCTTGTAACTCTGAAGGTATTTCAAATACTTTATGCACTGTACCCGGATTGGCAGAAAACAGAAATACCCGTTCACTCATCGCAATTGCTTCACCAATATCATGTGTCACAAGAATTGCAGTTTTTTGATAGGCCTTTAACGTTTCAACAACCAAATCCTCCAGTTTTAATTTAGACTGATAATCAAGTGCCGAAAATGGTTCATCTAGCAATAAAATTTTAGGGTCCACTGCTAAAGTTCTTGCAAGTGCTACACGTTGACGCATGCCACCAGATAACTCTCTCGGATAGTTGTTCCCTACATGCGGCAAACCAATTTCTTGCAAAAGTGCATTTGCAGTTACTTTATGAGTTTTATTACTTCGTTCCATGATTTTCAACCCAATAGTGACATTTTCTTCAATGGTCTTCCAAGGAAATAAATAATCTTGCTGGAGCATGTAGCCAATGAGAGACTGATTGTGTGTTGAAATTTCCTCACCATCAATGTATACCTTGCCCTCTGTAGACGAAAATAAGCCCGCAATAATTGATAATAACGTTGTTTTCCCACATCCGCTCGGTCCTATAAAAGAAACAAACTCACCCTCACGAATATCTAAATTGATATCACGTAAAACTTCTTTTGCCTGCGTTTTCGAAAAATAGCTATGGTGAATATTTTTTACTTTTAAAAATTCCATATTACTCAGCTGCCTTTTTAGCAAAGGTTGTATTTACAAGCTTTTCATAATCCACTTTTTGAGGAAGTTCACCCGCTTCTCCCATGATCGTTTGCAAGTTATCCCATTCCCCTTTATCCAAAATAGGATCTGTAGCATAGGAACCCTGTGATTTATAACGCTCTACCACTGTTTCGATTAATTCAATATCTACATTTTCAAAGTATGGCTGAATAATTTTCGCTATTTCTGCTGCACTCGATTTTTGCACAAAATCCTGTGCTCGCTTCAAGGCATTTGTGAAACCTTGAACTGTCTTCGCTTTGTCCTTTAAATAGCTGCTTTTCGCCATAAACGATGTATACGGCAATTGCCCAGATTCAGTACCAAACGAAGCGACAATATAGCCTTTACCTTCTTTCTCAAACATACTTGCTGTCGGCTCAAATAGTTGTACATAGTCCCCTGTTCCAGAAGCAAAGGCTAATGTTAACAAAAAACACTACTAAAAACGATAACTAACCGAAGTAATTTGCATTATTTGAGGAAAATACGTAATCACTTATAAACTTAACAAAAATGATTTGCTAATCAGTATGTTATAAATGTATTGAATTCGATTAGACTTTCTTCCTATTTAATAAAATGACTATTGATTTGTATTTTAATCAACAGCCCTAAATTTCGTTTTTACAGAAAAGTTTGAATGATTTCTCCCTATGTTGCTCCATAATCGCGCCCGTTTGTGGTATATACTTTTTGAGAAAAATTTCACCCATTTAATCTCACCATTTTTAATATCATAATTTAACTTTACAGTAAATTCGTGTTTCTTATAGAAATGTTCTAGTCTATTAATGTGATCCCAATCTCTGAAGACAATTTTAGATATGTGTAAAATTTTGTATCACAATCTCTTTCTGCAGATATTTCATTAAGAATGAACCATATCCATTATTCTTCTCACTGCCTTGAATATCTCCAATATGAACATATTTAAATTTTTTTCCAGACTTATAATGAAAATCTGAATAAACACTTGATAATATCCCAAAATTCCAATCTGGTCTAAACTTTTCTAGTTTGTTAAACATAATATACAATGATGATCCAGTATCCAGCTTATATAGTAAAATCCATTCATCTTTAATCTTTTCTAAACCAATTACCTTGCAACTCTTACCTCTAAAATAATCAATAAATTCTTTTAATACCAAAAAGTGTCCTTTAAGTTATCAACTTTCTCTTTAAGATTATCAATACTGTTAATATAATACTCATCTATTTTCTTTCTTCTAGTAAACATTCTCCACTAGCTTTCGTATTTTTCACAATATACTCACTAGTGGTATTAGATTATGAGTACTATCCTTATTAAAAGGTTTCTCCACAATCTGGCCCGATTGTGGCATAAGAAAAAATCCTGCATATCAACACAGGATTTTAATCAAAATCACAGAAGTACATTTGTTCCATAAAACCAAAATAATTATAAATCTAGATACTCTAATTAAACTTCCCTTCAAAATAATCGGACAACCATATATTCAGTTCAATTTCTATTTCATTTTTCCCTAAATAAACCTTATTAATTATTCTTGAGAGCATTGCTTTTTTTAGATCATCGTCTGCTTCATTAAATTTTCGCTCCCAATCTTCTAATTCATTTGCCAAGTAATTCACATCAGAATAGTTCTCTCTTTCTTTTTCTAATTCTGCTTTCAAAGAATTTAATTGTGATGACTTTTCTTCTATTTGCTTTTCAACTGCGTTAATCGCTCCTGATAACTGCTCAGCAGTAAAAGAACTTTCTCCGATTAAAGTTTTCCCAATTTCAAGGTTTAATTTTTCATGTTGCTTTGTTAAAGCTAAATACTCTTTTTCTAAGTTATGAACATTCCGTTCCTTTAGCTTTAGCAAATCCACTTTCATACTTTTGCTTGTATCAAGGAAAGAACTCATTTCAAATTGTGATAAGATAACTTTTATCTTATCAATAATTAGAGTATCGAATTTCTTTCCGCCCCAGATATTTTGTTGATGGTCACAATGTAATTTCCCTTTATTTAAAGGACATTTATATCGGTAAATTGTATTTTTATAATATCCCTCTTTATTGTTATATTTTGTTTTTCTATATAGATAATTAGGGGTTAATTTTGAACTACAATATTTGCAATATGCTAAACCAGAGAATAGTAATTTTCCTGTTCTCGGTATATTTGATTTGTCTTGTTCGGTAATTTTGCTATTCCTATTATTTCTTATTTGCTCAGCCTGACTAAATAACTCATCTGAAATAATTCTTAATTTTTCGTTATATGGTTGCGTACCACCAACAGCATTTTTATATCGCTTTAATCCAATGTAAATTGAATTTGATAATATTTTCTGTATAGTACTCACCGTAAAAACTTTACCTTCTCTATTTCGATATCCATTTTCATTTAAATAATCAACAATTTTTCGATAACCCATATGTTTGTTTACATATAACGTATATATCAACTTAATCATTTCAGATTCAGATTCATCTGGCACTAGTTCTTTAACTCGACGTTCTCTATTTTTCCAATGCTGCTCATCTGTTTCAACTATTTTGTAGCCAATCGGAGCAGAACCACCTTGAAAATAGCCTTGTTCACTTAGCTGCTTCTTTGCTTCCTTTACCCTAATTGAAGTCTTTTGACTTTCTCCATCCGATTGCCAAAAGCTTATATAGTTTAGAAGCTTATCAATATGAGACTCAATTTTTCTTTGGCCCTCTTTTACAGACCAAACCTCAATACCGTTCTGAATTAAAAAATTTACCATTACTGGTGTTTCATCTTCTCTACGACCTAAACGATCGAACATGAAAACCAATAAAACGTCAAATTCTTTATTTAATGCGCCTTCTTTTAGTATTGCCATTTCATCTCGTTCATTTACCGTTTTTCTCCAACCAGATACTCCTTTTTCATATAACTCATTTGTTATTATCCAATTTGGTTTATTTTTTACGAATTGATGACAAGAATTTTTTTGCATCGGTATATCATCATCTGTACTGACTTGTTGTTTCTTCGATACTCGAAAAAGACACCAAACTCGTTTCATTTTTACACACCCGTTTCTTTCGCCTTAATAAGAGATATTTATAATATCTCTAAAAAAAACGTTTTTAATGCATTTTTTGCTTCTTTTCTTTTTTCTTTATCTTTAGTAAATTTTAGATGTATTTTTACTTCGTTACCTGAAATATCCTTTAGGAAATCAAATTTATCGTCTGGTTTGTGTAAATACTTTACGCCACCTATGTTAATTTCACCCAACGTTTGGTGCTGACTTACTTCCTTCATAATAAATCACTCCGATGTTATGGGTTGTTAAAGTGTATTCGCTTTGAATTGATAATATTAGTTACTTATTATCAAAATCTTCTTATAACAACACCTAATTCCACACCTTTTTAGTTCTCTTTAAAAAGAAAAACCCCACAGAGAGATCTACACATTTGTGTAAACCTTCCATGGGGTTATCCCTTTGCGTTTATTCATTTTTTATACCTTTATATTTTAAGTCATTTAAGGAAATGTATTTTCTCAGGTTTAAATTTTCGGTTTTTTGACCATAAATAAATTTAAGGGTTCGGTTTTTTAACCATCGAGGAATTCCAAGATGGTTGAGAAACCGAATGATTATGCTCTAAACCGCTTGATATTAAGCGATTTAAGGAAAGCAGTTTTTGTAAGAATGTAATTACTACATTTCCTTTCGGTTTCCTAAGTAGCACCTGATAATGACTTTTTGATTCGTAATGCCCTGAATAAAAAGGATTTGTTAAGATTTTAATTATCTTGTCTGGATCTTTTAATCCTTTTCTTTTAATCATTAAATAATCAAGGAACTGTTCTTCATTTGTAACCTTACTGAAATCCGTGACTAATGATTCAATCAAACATTTCTGATCCTCATTAACAATGTAACGTGGTTTACTTGTCTCATAAGTAATTCGTTTATATCCAAAAATATTTGATGGATATTGCTTTCTCGCATCCGCAGTACGTATACTGATATTCTGGCCTTCCATCTGTGCAAACATCCCGTAAAAAGCTTCCAAAGCTAACTTTTTCTTAAATGGTGGCTCATTACTAGCTGTATAAATGACTTCGACATCATATTCAATAAAAATTTTTGTTATATCGACGAATTCGTAAAAATTTCTTGCCAACCTATCCCGTTTATAAGCAACTATTGTTTTAACTTTACCTTCTTTAATTAAACGAATTAGTTGCATTAAACTTGGTCTTTGAGCCATTTTTAATTTCGTAGCTGAAACATCGTGATCATCTAGTCTAATAATAAAATTTTCTTCTCCACTATATCCCATTGACTCAAGATACCGATTTGCAGCCGCTTCTTGTAATTCAAGATTTTGAGCAGCGGAACTCACTCGGCTATAAACAATAATCAAATTTTTTTCCTTCATGTAATAATCCTTTCGTAAATTTATTTTCTACTAATCAGTAAAGCTCGGAGTCTATAATCATTTTTGGCAACATGATCAAGAAGTCTTTTTTCAATAAATCTTCTAAACCATAATTCAGATTCGGATGATAATTCTTCAGAGTAACTTACTTTTACAACACGATATTGGTCGTTTATATAGTTCCCTCCAGTCTTATTTTTATAATCAATCTTGACTGGAAAGGAATTTTTTATACTTTATTTCTCATTCTTAATATTAATAGAATTTATTTCTTCAAAATGAAGTGATAATTGAACATCTTTTATTTCTTTCAATTTGTAGTTCAATCTTGGTTTAATAATGGTGCTTTTTTCATAACCTTTGATTTTTAACTTCTTCATTATTTTGTTCATGTTTTTGTTCCTGAAGGTGGATGAACAATTTGATAGTTGTTTTTGATATACCTAAGACTTCACAATGTACAAGACATTGCTGATACCAATTGGGGATATTGTGATAATGTTTGTCCTCCACTAAGAGGTACCTCCTTTCTAGTAAAGATAGGTGTTTATATAAATTAGTTGCTATTGACCTCAAGCGTTAATCATAATACTCAAAATCCTTAAAATAGCAATAGTTCAAAAGTACCTTTTTTACACGAACCTAGTTAAACATTTATTGTATAATTTAATGGGATATATTTACTTTTCGGATTTTAATTAACCAGGAGTGTTTAAAAATCTAAAATATAAGGAGCATGCATAAATTGAAGAGAAATCTACTACATAGTGAAGAAAAAAATGAATTTGAATATGAGTAATCTAAAAAAGGTTTCAATCCTCAATGGGGGAAGTATTCACAGAAATTAGGTACACAGCCGATATCTTATGACATTGAAATTGGAGGAAGCGTGTATATCAAGAAAAAAATCTACTGAACAAAAAAAGATGATAAAGATTGTTTATTTTGATGAAATACAAAATGACTAATGGTAAAGAAATGAAGTTGTATTTTATCGGCTTTGTATTGGACCATTCTAGGCAAAAATATATGATTTGGCAACATCGCCCTTTTACTACGAAAGATACAATTCATTGTCATGAAAAAGCGTTTCAAATATTATGATGGTATTACGGAAGAGATTGTATATGATCAGGATAATTTAATCGCTGTTAGTGAAAATGCCGGAGACCTTATATTAACAAAGGAATTTCATCAGTATGTAAAGGAACGTAGATTCAACATCTATCTCTATCGTAAAGCAGACCCTGAGTCTAAAGGAAAAATTGAAAATGTCGTAAAGTACGTAAAAAATAACTTTGCGAAAAATCATGTCTATTCATCGCATGAGGATTGGAACGAAAAAGCTTGGAAATGGCTCGAACGGACAGGCAATTATAAAATACATAACACGACAAAAAAGAGACCTTTCGAAGTGTTTCTCCTCGAAAAGCAACACTTAAGAAAAGTCTCATCACCGCTTTCTATTATAGAAAGCAACCATACTGAAATTATAACAAGGAATGTGAACAAGGACAATACGGTTCGATATGCGTCCAATCGATACTCTATTCCTTTAGGTAATTATACGAAATATCCAGAAGTAAATCTATTGCTCCATGGGCAAATACTAAAGATTTTAGCGCCGTATACAGGAGAAATTCTTGCGGAGCATTCGATTAGCTTAGAAAAAGGAAAGCTAATTAAAAATGTAAATCATGGACGCGATCGCTCTACATCGCTCGATCAATTACAACGAAATGTGCTCATTTTATTTCCTTATGAAGGCGCAGAGCAATATATTCAAGATGTTTGTCATACATACGGTCGTTATCGACGTGACCGGCTGTTACTTTTTAAAAAAGTCGCAACAGAAAGTCCAGAATGGATTTCTAGAGCAGTAGAAAAATGTATTCAAGAAAAATTGTATAGTGCTAATGAATTTCGTGATGTTGTCGCTTATTTTAAGCGTACGAAAACAGAACCCGGAATTGAAGCAGCTGTAGAGGTAGAACCTAAAACAGCCTGTAACAATAGCAGTACAAACAAGGGACTTACAAGAGTACATTCACCGTATGGGAGGCAAATAAATGAGTAAAAGTGTAGTAGATATTCAAAAAGCATTTAAACAATTACGATTAGTTGAAACAGCGGAGGGGCTTCCAGAGCTTCTTCGCGAAGCAGAACAAGTACCTTGGACTTATTTAGAGTTTTTAGAGGAGCTCACTACGTTAGAGTTAAGAAGACGTGAAGAAAAGAGTATTGAAAAACGCTTACATAGGCATGTTTTCCATATCATAAACCGTTGCATATGTTTCAGTTAGATGAGCAGACAGCGATTACAGTGGGTCAAATGAAGCAATTACAAGAATTTCAGTGGTTAGAGCAGAGCTATAACTTAATTCTCTTAGGACCACCTGGAGCCGGTAAAACTTTATTGGCAGTAGGCTTAGGTATTGAAGCAATTCAGAAAGGATTTCAAGTCTATTTCGTAACAATGGGAGAACTAATCCAGTTATTAAAAACAGAAGAATTTACGCATCGTTCGCAAATTCAGTTAAAATGTTTGCGGGCTTCGGATTTGGGCATTATAGATGATGTCATGTACATGGCTTTAAATCAACGTTAGGCGACGTTATTCTTTCAATTGATACATAAGATATACGAGCAAAGCTTGCTCATTTCAACATCAAACCGAGTCCTGAAGAATAGACGGAATTAGTAGGAAATCAAGGAATGATGACAGCGATTTTAGATCGACTGTTACACTGAGTAGAAGTTATTCATATGAACAATGAAAATCATCGATTAAAGCATCAGCAAAAGATATTTAACGAGTAAAAAGTGTTCATCGTTAATGGGCAAAAAATGTTCAATTTTGGTTGACGGTTACATTGGCTCAAACGTATTCACTTGTTTCAGAGATGTTGGAAAAGGCTTTAGGGAAGTTACCAGCGGAACATCAGCTACTGATGCATTCAGATCAAGGCTGGCATTTTCAGATGAAACAATATCGCCATGCCCTAAAAGAAAGAGGTATTGTACAAAGTATGTCACGCAACGGAAATTGTCACGATAATTCGGTGATGGAGAATTTTTTGGGGATTATGAAGTCTGAATTCCTTTAAAGAATTCGAAAGTGTCGAGCAGTTTAAAGAGGAACTAGAAAAATATATGAATTATTACAACACGAAACGTATCAAGGCAAAATTAATACTGAGTCCGGTACAATACCGAACTCAGTTTACCAAGCTGCCTAAAAGAAATAACCGTGTCTAACTTTTTGGGGTCACTTCAAAAAAGTGGGTGATTTCATTTTCCTCAGAATATTTCTTTATATTTAAATGACTTTGGAAGTTTTTCATCTCCATACGTTAATAAAAAAGCATAAACCCATCTTTCAATACCAAATGCATTGCATCCAGAAAAAGCAAGATTATCTAAAAGTTTTATGTTATATTTCGATGTAAAGAATTTTTCATGAATATTAAATGAAGCTACCGAAAAATCTTCCCCTTTTAATTCATAGATTAATTCATATTTAATTTCATTGTCTAACTGGTATTTTTTTTTGTTGTCTGAATTAAAAAATGGATCAGATGCTGTTTCAATCCTTCCTCTTAAACCAAGCAAGTTAAATAAATTCCAAACTCTATCCATTATACATTTTCTGGTTTCCTCTACTTCAAAAAAAGTACCGAAAGTCACAATTTCTGACATCGTAAAATAAGTTAGTCTATACTCTGAAATCAACTTTTTTTCTTCATTTCTGAGACACTTACCTAATGTTCCAACTAGTTTTTTGGATTTTAAATTAATATTTTCCAAATTTTTATAAGTATGGAAACAGGCAGCAGGCAAAACGGAATATTCAATAGTTTCTGAATGAGATGTATTTTTTATTTCCGTATAGTTATCAGGAAATTGTTGATTATACTTTATTTTTCTCAACTCTTTACTCCCTATAACATAAGGAATCTCAAGCAATTCTGCATTATAACATTTTTTAAGTTCCTCAAAAATATCTTTAAATTCATTATAAACATTTAAAGCATGACCTTTTAAGTAAACAACTCCATCTTCACTAAGATTGTACCCATAAAGTGAAACATCTCTTTTCACCATTTTATTAAAATCATTTTTATCAATCATCTTAATTTTTTGACTAGATATTATAGTATTCTCAACAATTGCGTCAACTTCACTGTCATTTAATGTCGGACTTGTAATCCATAAATTAAATCTTTCATCTATTTGAGCAACCATACCTTGCTTTTCTATTTCATTCTTAATTTTATCAGCAGTTTTTTTATCAATTGGATAGTTTATTGGGAATTTCTTATTCATCAGGCACATCTCCTTATCAAAAATTCAACTTTATGATATCTGGAATTTCAGGACTCTCTGCACATATACAAGCAATATAATTTCTTTCTGGGTAGAAAATATGTAAATAATTAGATTTATACATATAGACTTGCTCATTAATCTTAATAAATTCAGTCTCAAATAGATTTTCAGTTAATAATCCTTTTCCTACCTTCTTGCCATAGCTTTCTTTCAACACCCAGTTTAAGAAAAAATTAATTATTGGATTTTCTGAAAATTGTTGAGTGTTAAATTTATTTATTAAAGAATCTTCTTTTATTAGCTCAACATCTACTCCTACGTTTGTATCACATATTGAAACCATGATAATATTTCCAGAATGGCTTATATTAAAATTCTTCTCTTTTTTATTACCAATAATAATATAAGGCTTTTTCTTTCCATCCCTAATTAATTCTATTGATGAGTTCTTTCTATTATAAAGGTTTTTAACTATATAGGTTCCTAATAATGCTCTATTACGATCCTCAATTCTTTTATATTTATTTATGTATAAGCATTCTAATTTGCTCATATCGTCAATTAAATATTTGAATTTTTCAGATCTAAGTTCCTGGTCAGATAAATATAAATAATATATATTTTTCATTTTATTTATTCCTTTTTATAAAAATTCAATTCATAGACACTACTTTCTGGATATAAATTAATATATTCACCGTTAATCCACTTTTTAAAGTGATCACGGTAGTTTTTGGATAGTGGATGTGAAGACTGCCCTCCCGGGATAGATATTAGTCCTACCTTCTCACCTGGTATGGAAATAAAACGAACAGATGCTCCAAATCCTGGCCATGAAACATTAACAGTATTTTGACAACCTTCTAGTTCCCTAACTGGCATGTTAAAAACAGACCAGAATTCTTGATAATAAAAGCTTAAAATATTAAAAATAAAAGTTTTATTAGTCTTTCCCCATCTTAACGCCTTTTTACCATTCCACTTAAAATTACTTCTAAGTTGTTCATATGCTTCTTTACAAGTATCTATAATAAAGTCATCGAAGTCTTCTTTTTCTGTATAAATAAGTTCACAATTTTTCTCACTAAGTATTGCTCTTAGTGGGGTTTCAATGTTGTTCCATGCAAAAAGGAAATCTGGCTGAATTTCTTTAGCTTCACTTACCAGTGGCTCGATTACCTTTTTAACTAAATTTTCGTGAAATACAACGAGCATTGAAAAATATTGACTATTCTTTTGAACATTATTGTCCCACTTATCAAGCATGTGTAATATTTTTTTAGAGAAATCATCATTTTTCTTTGTCATACTTTCAAAAATTAAATCTCTATAATAAAAATAAAATTCACCATACGTATCATTTTGAATATTTTCCATGCTTTCACATTTTAGATTAGCCGATAATGGTTGCTCATTCCTTAGTAAGTTAGTAATTCGGTAAAAACGGTAACCATTAAAATAATTATTTCCTAATATATTCTTACTTTCACTTCCTATAATTCGATTATTTGCGGAAACTACATAATTTACAGTCGGATTAATAATTTCTGGTTTTTCTGAATCATGCAAATATACATTTCTTGATTTATATTCATCCCAATTGACCATTCCCAACAAATCTTTGTTAGTATTTTTCAGTATTTTCCCACATACAGTCCATCCAATATTTCCTTTATCGTCCCCTATTATTACATTCATTGGGGGACCCCCAAACTCTTTCATAACTTGAATACCTTCATCTACATCTTTAACTAGCATCATTTTATATATGGAAAAATTAATTGCTTTATAGTCTAATAAACTACCGAATTGTAATACATTTTTATCTAAAACTTTGTTGGCATTTACATTTCCGTATATTGTCTTTTTTATATTAATTTCAATAGTTTCACTATTTTTAACTTTAATAAGCTGTTTTTCATATTCAAATGGTTTCCACCCGTCTTCAGTCAGATAGCTATCTTCATTTTCATTAGACTCTAATTTTAAATATTCCATATTATCTCCGCAAAATCTGGTAAAACCCCAACTAAGATGATCAGACGAGCCGGCAATTATAGCTGGTAAGCCAGGCAAAATAATTCCACTCCCGCCTCCTTCAGGTAATTTTAAGTGAGCGCGATACCAAGTAATTGGAACTGAGAGAGGTAAATGCATGTCATTTGCAATTTTTGAAATATATTTCCCTTGCTTTGTTTTGTACCTTTTCCCCCAAGCGTTCGAACCAATAGGTAATATAAATTCCGGCATTGATTCTTTTATAGAAGGCTTATTTTTTAACCGTTTAATTAATGAAATAATTTGTTCTTTTGGAATCCCGTTAAATGCTCTATTAGCATTATTTAAATATTTATTATTAAAGCAATCGTCATCTTGAAGTAGAAAGTCAACAATATCCTTAGGAAGTATATTATTCATAACTTCTACCATTTTTTTGTCTTCTGGATCTAGCGTTAATTTTTTGAAAAAACCCAAAAAAACCGCTATGCTGTCAATAATCGTCCATCTTTCGGGGGTATAATCAAGTAATATAAACTCAAAACTATTTTTAATACTAACAGTTTCTAAATAATTATTAACACCATCGGTATAACTTTTTAACAGACTTAATTCCTCTTTATTAAGATGTTCAACTACTTTTGTTGCAATTTTTTTTAAATCTAATAATCTCATTTCTTTATCTTTGTCTATGAAGACTTTTCCTAAGATCTCTGCCAGTTCCCCATAACTTTCACGCCGTTGATAATCCATTTGAAATAAACGATCCCTCGCAGTTAAATAACCCAGAACAAAGGAACTATCCTCTAAACTTTCAGCTTTTATAGTAGGAACTCCATAAGAATCAAATTGGACATGAACATTTTCGAATAATCCATCTATTTCCATATTTTTAGTATTCTTTTTTGGCAAAGTTTTAATTAAAGTATATAAAACAAACAACACTTTTTTCTTCTGTAAAAAATAAATCAGAAGACTAAATTCAATAATAAGAGTTATAAAAAACAAGTTTGCAGATATTTTAAATATAATAGAGTTAGATATTAGTATAAGCAGCACTATTAGATACTTCATAATAAAAGACACCTCAATTTAGTTTAAATTCACTATATCTTCAGCAATTTCATTAAGAGTCAAATTAATATTGGTGCTGAATTTCGACAATAGTAATTCATACATTCGGATTAACTCATAAATATAGTTTTCGTCAAAATATTTCATTTGATAATCTAGACGAAATATAATTTTATTCTGATTATAATCAATATTCATCATTAATTTCATACCATTCGGAGAAATATAAGTGTTATTAAAAATTTTCTCATTTTCACTTTGAACTTCGAATTTAAAATCTTTAAACAAGAATCTTTTTTGATATGAAAAGTAAACATTACTATTATTAGGATTTTCTTTATAATTCCTTTCAGTAGCCCACTTGAATTTAATATCCGTCTGTTTAATTTGCTTTCCAATATCGTCAATTAAATCTCTTAATTTTGTATTTTCATCTAGCACAACGTTTACAGTACTCACACTAGAAATATTGCCCATTGTTCCTATTTCTACTGAACTATTTCTATTCAGTATTGGGAGAGATACTTGAAAGTTGTTAGTTTTAGTTTTTAAGGCTAAAAGCAAAGCAAATTGGCTAAATAAAATCTGGAAAAGCGTAGTACCTTTCATTTCTGGAGTATTTTGTAAAATCTTTAATTCCTCGATATTTAGTTCTCTAATTAATATTTTCCTCTGGAATTGATTGATGTGTTCTTTAATATTTTGAGGAAACTTTATTGGTTGACTCACCAAAGCAGCACTTGTAAGGGGAAGATTTTTCAAGGACTTGATTACATAGCTCTTATATTTAGGTGGGTCAATATCTATTTGAGGCAGTTCCGCATTTAAATACGCTTTATAAAACATAAATATTTCTTTTTCTAGCATTTGCAATGAATATCCATCAATAATAAGATGGTGAGCAACAATATTTAAGTAATACTCACTTTTATTTACACAAATTAAGTGAAAACGTATAAAAAATGCATTTGATTCTAAATTAAAAGGTTGATGTAAATCTGATTCTACCTGTTTTTTTAATTCTGTCATATCCTTCACTTCGGTGATTCTTAGAGGTAAATATTTAAATTCATTAATTATTTGGGTTCTTGATTTAAAATTAAATGATGCTCTTAATGCATCATGGCGTTTCAACACATTATTAATACTTTTTTCAAGAAACTCTGATTCTATTATCCCTTTTATCCCTAAAACATCAAAAAGGTGATTAAAATGCATTTTAGGCACCATATCTTCAAAATCCATAAGCGCTTCTTGAGTAGGAAGAAGAGGGATATTTTTAGAGTTTAAATTATCTTCGTCATTCTCTTGGTAATTTAAACTACTCTTATTGGACTTAATTAAATTTAATAAATTTCTTGGGGTAGTGTTTTCAAGAAAATCCCCTAAAGATATTTCAGTATCAAAGTGAGAATTTATATAATGTATTAATTCTACTGCTAACATTGAATCTCCACCGATTTCATAAAAATCAGTGTCAGGAGTAAGTTTTAAATCCTTTTGGTTTAAAATTCTACATATTATTTCATAAATATTGATATAGTTATCCATTTTTAATCTTCTCCCTATAACTGACGTATTAATTTAATTATATTAGCCATTAAATTTTGAACTTCTTCTTCTTCGTAATAATTTTTATAATTTATATTTAAAGAGAACTCATTTTTACTAAAGTGATAATAAATAGCCATCTCTTCATCTAAATCATTTGAATTGATTTTAAAATATTCACATTCTAAATCTCCTAGGCAAAATCTATGGGGTGGAGTATTATCTTCAAAAACTAAAATTTTGTATCCTTTACTATTTGAAGAATCTCTACTGGCTTTTATGATTTGTTCGTAGGGGACACTTTGATTTTTTAAAGCTTTTGTTATATTAGGCTTATTTTTTATAATGAATTCTTCAATTGAAGTCTTTTGATTTGAAAATAAAGTTCTTATTATTATTGTATTAATGAAGCACCCGATTACATCATTAGAAGGTCCTCCCTCTCTTCTGGATACAGGTGTCCCGATACTTAATTCATGTAGGTGAGGGCTTTTCAGATAAAATGCATATTGGATAACACTAACCATAAATTGAAAAAGAGTTAATTTATTTTTTTGACAAAAATTTAATATGGTTTCCCTTTCTCTTATAGTAAAAAAATATGTTTCAACTGAACTTCCAAGTGGAGTTTCATTACTATGTTTTAAAGGGAGTTTTAAATTCTGTTGATCTTTTAAATAATTGTTCCAAAAAATTAATTTCTGAGTAAATAACTCACTTTTAAATTTCTGCTGTTCGTTAAACGCATATTCATAATACTGGTATTTCAAATGAGGTAATTGCTTAATATCAATGTTTAAAGTATTCTGCTCGTAAAAGTGTTTCAGCTCATTAAAAAAAACTTGAAAAGACCAACCATCGGAAATGTAGTGATGGAGTGATAAAAGAAGTATATGAGAATTTTCACCTTTCTTAATAAGCAATATATTAGCTAAGGGGCTATCTTCAAATTTAAGATTACTCCTGAAATCATTAATAACATTATTTAAATTATCATCCTTTGATAGGTCTACTGTATTTATAATGAATTTTTTATATGGTTTAATTATTTGCTCGGGTCTTCCTTTAACTGTCTTTACTGAGGTCCTTAGCATGTCTTGTCTTTTAAAAATAATATTAATACTTTGATTTAGAGCATTAAAATCTAAAATTCCGTTTAACTTAACCAAGCAAGTATTAAAATTCAAATTTTTCTTATTATTATTGAGCAAGTTAATAAACCAAAATCTCTTTTGTGAAGGTGAAATAAATTTTTTCTTCTCTTCTACTAATAACTTTTTTACTAGTTCTTCTCGTTGGTTCATTTAAAACACCTCAATCTGGATTATAAAATTATTAATTAACTTAGCCAATATAGAGAAATTTTATTTAATATCTCCATTTCATCATTATCTAATTCCCATACGGCTAACTGTTTATAACTATTTATATGCTCACTTTTTTTTGTTCCAACAATAGGAACAATTCCTTTTTGCATAATCCATTTTAGTGCGACTTGTTCAATTGATTTAACATTATGTTTTTTCCTTATGTTTTCCATTAAATCAAGTAGTGGTTCAACTTGCGTGATATGCTTCAAGGAAATATTCTTTCGACTTTTTTCTAGTGGACGACTATTTCTATAACCACTTAGCAATCCCCTTGCTAAAGGGCTATAGGCATATAATTTTATTCCATTAATATTTGCTGCTTCTCTCATTCCTTCTGCATCAGCATGGGGATTGACTAAATTGAATTGAATTTGATTGGAATAAAGTTCCAATCCGTGATCTTTAAGTTTCTCATGTGCTCTCAACATTTCTTCTGTATTACAATTAGAGATACCGATATGTTCGATTAAACCTTCTTCTTTTAAACACACACACTTTTCCACCCAATTCTCAATAGGGAATGGTGGTAATGGACGATGTATTTGTAATAAAAAAATTTTATTCAATCCTAAATCAAATATGTGCCTTTTAACAACCGATTCAAATATCTTTGGATTATATCTCCATGGATAAGGCATGATCTTGCTTGCTATTTTAACTTCGTTTTGAACATTATGTCTTTCTATTAATTCTCCTAAAATACGCTTTCCATCTCTATAACCAATTGCAGTATCAAAAGATAGAAATCCTTGTTGAATTGCCTTTAGAAACATTTCATCTAAATTTTCTTTATTGAAATTTATTCCATAATTCCACTTCTTGTTCCCCCATGCCCATGTGCCAATCATAATTTCAGAATTCATTATTTACCTCTTGTTTCAATTCATTCAATATTTCTAATGAGTCTAACACTTTATTATTTGGCATTCCAAAATCTATCAAACTAGCTATTTCTGTTACTCCAATTCCTCTAAGTTCTTCAAGTAGTGGTAAACATTTTTCTTTTGATCCTAAAAGAGTTCGATCATTAAAATATCGCTCAAAAGCAAAAATTGCCAAAGAATCCTCATCATGATCAGAAAATCCAAGTGTGTCTACTTTAATTTCTTTTCCCAATAACTCATGTCTATATTGTTCCATGTGTACCTTTAAATATTTGATAAACGAATCTCTAATTTCAGTTTTCACAACTTCGTTACTTCTTCCTAAATAGGTGTGAATCATAACGGTAATTTCTTTATTATCATCATGTCCATATTCTAAAAGCTTACTTTTATATGCCTTAATGTTATTAGCTAATTCTTCTATTGTTTGTTGCCCTAAAAGAGCGGTAAGTACATTTTTCCCAAGCTCACCTGCCCTTTCCCAAGTCTTAATATTATTTGAACTTGTAATCCAAATCGGAAGTTCTTTTTGTATAGGTTCTGGATAGATTTTTAAATTTTCCGTTGTATTATTTACCCCCGTTATTTTCAGTCTATTTCCAGACCACAAACCTTCAAGAGTTTCTAAGCGTTCAAATAATACCTCTCTTCTATTTACATATGTAGAGGGGCTATAGACAAAATCACTTGGGTGCCAACCTGGTGCCACACCCAATCCGATTCTTCCATTTGAAATATTATCAACCATTGACCAACTTTCAGCAGTTTCAAGTGGATTGTGAATAGGCAATACGGTGCTTCCCGTTCTTATATTAATGTTATCTGTTATTGCTGCAATAGAAGCAGCAATAACAGCAGGGTTTGGATATAAACCTCCAAATTTATCAAAATGTCTTTCTGGTGTCCAAATCGAACTAAAACCATTTTGATCAGCATATTTAACACTTTCAAATAATAAATCATAGCTCTCTTGTTTACTTTTTATTCCTACAGCTGAAAAAGAGAAAAGACCAAATTTCAGAGTCTTAGTTTTTTTATTTTTCAAATTATTTTCAAGATACTTTTCGTATAATTTTTGACGTTCTTCACTCAATTTAATAACTTCATTATCTATTTGTGATTTCATCATTCTACCTCAATTCCTGTAAAATTTTATTAACTTCTTCATCTGATAATGAGTTTATTCTCTCAAGAACTTCCGATTTCATTTTTTCTTCTGGATCATCCTCAGATATTTCTTCTAAAGAATTTAATTCTTGGTAAACTAAATCAGAGATATATTCTACTGATGCATCTTCCAACATATCGTCGATAGAAATAGAGACAGAAAATTTCTCTCGAATTGAAGAAACAATCTGAGTAGCCATTAGAGAATGCCCCCCCAAGTCAAACAAATCATCTTTTACATTTATCTCCTCAAAACCTGTGGCTTTTTTCCATATAGAAAGCAACTCTTCTTTAATTTGCTCTCTGTCATAATATTTGTTTTCTTTAGGAGAATCCTCTCGGTCTTTTTTTTCTTCTTTCTTTTCTACTTCTACGGAAGAAGGTAAAGGAATTTCAACATGCTTTTGTTTCACCCCAGCTTTTTCATCAATCCAATAAACAGTTTTACTGAAAGGATAAGTTGGTGCAGGAATTCTCATTACCTGTTGGTTTTTCCAAAACTCTTTCCAATTTATATCAATGTTATTGCTCCATAAGCAACCCAATGTTGTTAAAAATGTTGAATAATCAAGTATTGCATTTCCATTTAATATACTTAGAACATTTTTAAAATTATACTGTTTTAATGCTGTTTCTATAAGCTCATCATGACCTATTATTACAATAAAATCTTCCTCATTAATATCTTCTTTTAGGCTACTTAAAGCACTATTATATTTAGTTTGAATTTCATTCGTAGAATAAGAGGTATACCCTATTTCATTAATTAAAGGAATTGCTTCATCTTTTTCACAATAAACCTTTTGATTTTCAGTAATATAATTATTAATTTCTAAATCATTAAGAGTCGAATAGTTAAATAATTTTTCACATTTAATATTTACTTTTGATAATTCTCTTTCAATATCATTAATGCTATTAATATCTCCCTTTAAAATATGAAGAGAATCCGAATAAGAGGTTAGAATTTTTACCGAGTCATCTATATATTCAGATATTAATTCGAGTGTTGAATTAACTTTTAATACAATTTTATTAGGATCTTGTTCAATAAAGTTTGATCTTAATTTAATTAATTCAACTGCTTTCTTAAATTCAATTCTACCTGATACAGTGCCAGCGACATATTCACCTATACCAAAACCTAATACAGATTTAGGTAGTATATTTAGATTAATTAAAAATTCGGCTAAACTAAACTCGATTAAAAATAAACATAATTCAGAATTCTTGTTATCATTAATTTTTTGTTTTACTTGCAGACTTGTATCTTCGAATTTTATAACATCGTTTAGTAAATCTAATTCAATAATTTCGTTTATTTTATTATTATTATTTTCTAAAATATTTTTAAAATGTGAGTTATTTTGATACAACTTTTTAGCCATATCAATATACTGGGAACCATTCCCACCAAAAATAAAAGTCAATTCCGAATTTTTATTTGTATTTTGTTTCTCAATCTTATTAGTAGATAATTGTTGAATCAAGTTATTGTAATCACTAAAAACGCAAGTAAATCTTTTATCAAATTGATTACGACCAACTTGTAAAGTATAAGTTAAATCAGTCAAAGGAGTATCTGGTTTGTCAATCAAGAATTGCAACAGATTCTTTTTATATCGATTTAATGCTTCTTCATTTTTGGAAGATAGAATTAAAAGATTATTTTCCTTTGTTAGTGATTCAATAGGTTGGGCAGGAGCCTCTTCTAAAATCATAAAAGCATCATTTCCTCCCATTCCTATGGAATTAATTGCAGCTCTTCTTGGCTGGTCATTTTCAATTTCCCAGTCAAGTATTTCTTTATTAATATAAAAAGGGCTTTCTTCTAAATTAATCTTTTCGTTTGGACTCTCGAAATTGGAATTTGCCGGTATTTTTTTATTTTTTAAAGCCATTACAATTTTAATAAGTCCAGCAACCCCTGCTGCTGCATCAAGATGCCCAATATTTGTTTTTACAGAACCTAAAGAACAATAGTTCTTTTCATTGGAAGATTTATTAAATCCATTAGTTAGTGCTGAAAACTCTATAGGATCGCCTAGTTGTGTTGCTGTTCCATGAGCTTCAACATATTGAATGCTTTCTGGACTAATTCCTGTCAACGAGAATGTATCATTAATAACTCTAGCCTGTCCTTGTATACTAGGAGCACTAAAACCAGGTTTATCAGATCCATCATTTCCAACATTTGATCCTTTAATTACTGCATGAATAGTATCATTATCTTTAATAGCATCTTCAAGTCTTTTTAATACAACTACTCCAGTACCGCTTCCAACTACACTACCGTTTGCTCTTTTATCAAATGCATAACAGTGACCATTCTTTGAAGAAGTACCCCCAGGTGTATATTTATAACCTTTTTCTAATGGCATACGAATAGAGGATCCTCCGGCCAATGCCATATCACAATCACCAATTAATAGGTGCTGACATGCTAAATGAATAGCAAATAATGAACTAGAACAAGCAGTTTGAACAACTATACTTGGGCCTTTAAAATTCAATTTATAAGAAACTCGAGAAGTTAAGTAATCTTTATCGTTTCCAATCATCACTTGTTGTTCACCCAAGAAATTTAATAAATCTCGTTCTTTTATTAAATTTTGTAGGATATAGGTATTCATTGTACTGCCACCAAAAACTCCAATTCTATTAATAGTATTAGATTCAGTTGAATACCCGGCGTTTTCAAATGCTCCCCATGCAACTTCTAAAAATTTTCGCTGTTGTGGATCCATAATTTCTGCTTCCCTAGGCGTATATCCGAAAAATTCAGCATCAAATTCTTTTGCACCTTCTAGCATCGTTCCCGCTTTAACATAATTAGGATCTTTTAAGGATTTTTCATTAACTCCTTGACTGATTAAATATTCATCCGAAAATTCTCTAATACTCTCTTTTTTATTAGAAATATTTTCCCAATATTGCGCTACATCAATTGCATCTGGAAAAATACCAGCTAAACCTATAATTGCGATATCATTATTACTCATAATTGTTTCCTCCGCTCTCTAATTTCTTGCATAATATTATGCTTATCTTTTAAGCTTTTATCTTTAATAATTGGTCGCTCTCCATTTTCAAGAAAATTGCGAAATTTTAGTATACTAAAATACTCAAAAATATCCATTATTTTAAATTTACGATTAAATTCTTGCTCTAATACTTCTAATAATTTATATGCATTCAACGAATGTCCACCAACTTCAAAAAAATTAGTGTCTATGGATTCCACTTTTCCTTCTCCAATTATCGCCTCCCAACATTGTAGAATACGCTTTTCTGTCTTATTTTTAGTTATAGAAGAAGAAATTAATAATATTTTTTCTTCTTCCGAATAACTCTGTAATTTCTTTTTATCTGTTTTACCGTTTATATTTTTTGGAATTTCCGGAATTTGTACTAAAAATCCGGGAATCATATAACTAGGTAATTGATTATTTAATTCTTTAAATATTACATTTCTTACCGAATGGATCTCTTTCTCTAAAACTAAATAGGCCACCAATTTATGTTCATAAATAACTACACTTTGTTTCACAAAAGAAAGTTGATTTAATATACTCTCAATTTCTTTCAGTTCCACTCTATATCCCCTGATTTTAACCTGCTCATCTTTCCTTCCTATAAATACTAGTTCTCTTTTTTCATTATAAATAGCTAAATCTCCAGTTCTATAGTAAACTGATTTATTCCCCTCAAAGTTAAGCGTTATAAAACTTTTTCTAGTTAAATCAGGTTCGTTTATATATCCATTAGTGACACCGGGTCCCCCAATATATATTTCTCCTTCTACTCCTTCAGGTAATAAGTTTAAATTTTCATCTAACAAAATAACGTTGTTATTACCCGATGGCGTACCAATTGGCACGGGAGCTTTAATATCATTTCTATTAACTGTTTTCCAATCAACTTTGTACATTAAAGCGTTAATACTAGTTTCAGATGGTCCATATCCATTAAATATTGATACATCATCTCTTAAAAATTTTTTAGCTTTCTGTACTAAGGAATAATCAAGAGCTTCACCACCCAAACAAATTAAACGAAGTGATGGTAAATTTACTTCCTGATTTAAAAGTTCTCGAAACATTGTTGGAGTTGTATATAGCATATTTACATTTTCCAAATTAATTTTAGAAACAGCATTGAAAGGATTATATTTTTCCTCATTTGTACTTAGTATTAATTTCCCTCCGTTTAATAAGACATTAAATAACTCTTTTAACCCAAAATCAAAGTTTAAAGATAGATGTTGAAAACTAATAGTCTTATCAGATAGTTCAAAAAATTTATCTAACCATTTAAATAGGTGCATTAAGTTATAGTTACTAACTCGAATTCCCTTTGGACTACCAGTGCTACCAGAAGTATAGACTGCATAGACAAAATTATCTTGGGTATCCTCAACGTCTCTTATGGTAGTATCTAACAGCTCTGTTTTCTCTAATCCAATTGGTATTATTGTTTTATCTATACTTTGTGTAATCATTTCATTGTCTTTATCTATTAAAACTATATTTTTAATTAGACTAATATCTACAAATTTTTTTAGGAATTTTTCTTCTGTAAGGATTGTATCGATCTCACAATCCTTAATAATTTTGATAATATTCCTATTACTATATTCTATATTTAAAGGAACTATAATATCTCCTGACAAAATAATCCCACACAAACATTCTAAAAAATGTAGCTTATTCTCTACAAAAACACCAATATGCTTTTGATTTCCTTCCAAAACATTTCCCTCCTCTCTTATAGTTTTTTCAATATTGATGCTAATTTTTTTGCCCTTTCATATAAGAATTCATATGATATTTCTTTTGTATTAAAACTAGCAGCTATATTGTTGGCGTTTTTTTCGAATTGATTAATTAGCTCTTTTTTAATAGTAGTATTACTTTCAAAACTATCCTTCTTTAAAAGAATCTCTGAGTTATCTTCCAATAAACTAAAGTTAGATATACTTTTTTCTTCATTATGAATTAATTTATTAAACAATATCAAAAAGTGATTAATAAATTTTTTTATTTTATCAGTCTCATATAAACAATTATTATATTTTAGCCAAATAAAATAGTGATCTGTATCTTGTTCAATTAGAAAATCAATATTGTAGATTGATTCCTTTTCCAATTCTTCTCTTCTTATTAACTTAAGTTGAGTATTTCCTATTTCAAATGTATTATTTAAATTCAATCGATTTAAATTTTTTAATTTCGGTAAATCTCTGTAAGTAAATAAGATGTTTGTCTCAAAAGCTTTATTATTGTTAATTAAATAGTTATTATATGCACTGCCTTGATTAGCACTGAATTCACTAATCATTCTTAAATATTCATTATTTACTCCAGCAATAATATCTAAAAAATTCATTTCATTTTTTAATTCAAAATTTATAGGGATAGTTTTTACAAAATTGCCTTGGCTTCTATAACTTTTTGGGCTAACTCTTCCATGATAAGGAATAGCTAAACTGATGTCTTTTTGGTGAGTATAACGATTTAAAAGAATAATAAATACACTTAAAAAAACAATATTCTCTGATACATTATTTTGAAGGCAAAAATTTTTGATTCGTTTACTCATATTGGAATCAAGAATATTTTTCTCCAACATAAAGTTAAAAGTATTTTCATTATTATTACGTTCAATGTCTAATTTTAAAGGCTTTATCTTATTAAAATAATTCCTGAAGAATTTTTCTTTATCGGAATCAATATGATCAATACCTTTACTTTCATTTACATAAAATTCATCTATACCAAAATCTAAACTTTCTTCTTTTCGTTCATAGATTTCTTTTATTTCGCTATATAATAGAGACAATGACCAAAAATCTGTGATTATATGATGTATTCTAAATAATAAATAATTATTTTTATCAGTCTTGATATAAATAACCTTTAGTAAAGGTGGTTTATTTAAATCAATGCGAGTATTAACTTCTTTTTTTAGGAATTTTTCAAATTCTATTTCATTATTAACATTTACGTCTACAATTTGAAAATTTATTTTTTCTTTTATATATCCATGTATATTAGATTGTCCGCTATGATAGCCTGATCTTAACATAGGGTGTCTCATTATTAATCTATTAATTGCATCTTCAAGAGCTAATTTGTTTAAATTCTTTACAATAAATAATGAATTTAATGAGTAATAAGAGTTCTTTTTAACTTCACTTTGAAACCATATACTTTCTAAATTCTTTGCTAACCTAAATTTCTCTGGAACTTTATAAAAATTAGAATTTTCTCCTTTCAGGTCAAGTAAATCATTCAGAGTAATATTTAAGATTTTTGTAGAATCTAGTTCTTTGGACCAGTTCATATAAATATATTCTGCCAATTGTGCAAGTTTAATTGAATTAAGGCCGTAAGACACTAAAGGTTCTGATAAATCTATTTTTTCAATAGGATAATCCAACAGTTCCGAAACAAAATCATTCAGATTTTGTTTAATATTATGAGATGCGTGAATAATGCCCTCGTATAAATAGTTAATTTTGTCTTCCTCAAACAACTGTTTAATAGCTTTTCTTTTTATTTTTCCACTTGAAGTTTTTAATAATGAATTTTTCCTTACTAATAAAATTTTATTTATATCTATTCCGTATTTATTATTAATGGTTTCTCTAATTTTATTAGTAAATTCATCGAAATTTTCTTTGTCTTTCTTTAAAACCTCTTGAATGAAAACTACTTTTTCTTCTCCATGAGAAGTAATAGAAAAACAAACATTTCTATAATTCTTCAACTCTGTTATAGTTTGAGTAACTTGTTTTTCTATGTCTTCTGGATAATAATTAACCCCATGAAGAATAATCATATCCTTTTTTCTACCAGTGATATATAACTGTTTTTTGTAAAAAAAGCCCATATCCCCCGTTTTGAAAAATCCATCAATCCACATATCTTTATCTTTATAATTAATATAACCATTAAATACATTGTTACCTTTAATAACAATTTCACCTAATTCAAGTTCTTCCAAAAAGTCATTATTAGGATTAATTATCTTGGTTTCTATTTTTGGTATCCCTGCTGAAACAAATTTTGTATTTTGGATTGTGTTGGAGCTAGATATCTTTAGTGATTCATTTTTTAAAGACGAGGTTAACACATTAATAATATTCGGGTTTTCCTTTGGTTCTATCCCACTAATGAATAGAGTTGCTTCTGCCATACCATAGCATGGCATCCAAGAATTATAAGTAAATCCCGTCTCTTTAAACTTCTCATTAAACTCTTTAATAACCAAATCATCAATTGGTTCTGAGCCATTTATCGCTATTTTCCAAGAAGATAAATTTACATTTTTTAAATCCTCTTGACTGATCTTTTCGATACACCATTTATAACCAAAGTTAGGAGACGCACTAATTACTCCCTTATATGTACTTATTGCATTTAACCATCTTATAGGCTTTCTGAGGAAATGAGATGGGGTCATTACAACACATTTTTCACCACAATACATAGCAAAAAATAAACTTCCCATTAATCCCATATCATGATGGATCGGTAGCCAAGTTACAATCGTTCCAATATTACCCTTAAGATGTTCTTCTAAATTAATATTATTAAAGTTAATGTTTTCGTTGCTAATTATTACCCCCTTAGGTCGGGAAGTGGAGCCTGAAGTATATTGGATTACAGCAGTAGTTGAACTATCTTCATTTATAAATAAATCACTAGTATTTTCTATTTTCAAATCATTAAAAACGATGATTTCTTTTTCGAATTCCATACTAATCTGTTGTGAATCAGAATGAGAATTGACAACTATTAAACTAATTTCCGTGTCTTGTAAAATAGAGTTTATTTTCTCGTTAAAAGTTATTTCACCTGGGGTATTGCAAGGTATTACAATCATTTCGGCTATTAAAATTCCATAAATTAATTCTATTGTTTCTATACTTGAAGGCATAGCTATTAATATTTTATCGCCCTTTTTGTATTTAGTTTGTAAATATCTAGCTATATCTTTAGCTTTAGTATAAAGTTCTGAATATGTAATAATATTTTCTTTACTCTCTCCATCTTCTAAAAAAATATATGCAACATGATCTGCCTGAGTTTCAGCTCTTTTTTTTAAAATTTGAACTAATTTCAAACCATTCTCCTCCTATGTAAAGAATATGCCAACTAAATTAACAGTTGGCATATTGATACAATTTACTTCTCATTTTGCTCAGCAAAAGCTTTTTTTAATTCTTTTACTGTATCTTCTGATAATAACCCAACGATCGGAGAAATCATTTGTCTCACCTCCTTTCAAAAGACTCTTTTAATTTACATTTCTTTCAATAGACATTTCATCAGGTATTTTATTTATTTCAGTATTTTCTGAACTTAAAGTTTTCATTATAAAAAGACATGCAAGTGTAGCAGCAACAATAGGTAAGAATAATGTAATTTCAAACCACTCTTTAGCAAAATAACCTGCAATAAGTGATCCCACAGGCATTCCTAAACCTATAGCCGTACCGTTAATAGCAAAAGCACGACCATACCATATAGGATCAGTAACCCGTTGTCTAAGAGAATTTAAACTTACATCTACTAACCCTTGAGTTCCTCCAATAAACATAAGGCTCAATATTAATAGATATATATTTGCAGAGAAAGCTAAAAGTAGAAAACCAATTAAACTAATTCCCATACCAGTTAATAGATATCTTTTTTCTTTCCCTTTTGTATTTACTTTTCCAAAAAAATAATTGGAAAGAAGAGCTGCCACTCCCTCTATTGCCCAAAGTAATCCTATATAGAACTCATTTCCATCTAAATGGTTATACACAATTAAGGGTAGTAAAATTGTTAAACTTCCAAAAGTTATTACATAAATAGGAACATTTAAAGATAGAGACTTTAATGTTTTATTATGTTTAAACACATAAGTAATACCTTGTAATGTTTCATCAAAGATTGTTTTGATGTTCGAAGCTGTATCTTTACTTGAATTAGTGCTTGGTATATCTTTCTTAACAAAAATAATTGCAAAGAAATAAAACATTGCAACAATACCCATGGCCACTTCTGGTAATAAAGAAGCAAAAAGAGTTCCGACTAAAAGTTGTCCAAAAACTACAGACACTTCTTGATTGACCCCATCTAAACCATTCGCTTTATCCCAATACTTTTCTGGAATTAAAATTGGAAAAAGAGTAGCTACAGCAGTTAAAGCAACTGGTCTAGTTAGACCTGTGAATATTATCAATCCAATAAAGAGAAATTTAGGCAAAACATCAAAGTTGTTAAGGATAGGAATCAATAAAATTCCTATTCCTGTCAAAAATAGTGATAGTTTAATAATGAAAGATTTATTATATCTGTCAATAATTGTTCCAGTAAAAGGACCCATTAATATACTAAAAATACCACTGAAAAACACAGCTGTCCCAGCTAAAGCGGAGGAACCAAATACCTTTAGAGTAAATACAACTATTGCTGTACTAAACATCCAAGCTCCTGCCCTCAGCAAAAAGTTAATTATAAATAAGCTAGAAATACCTTTAACTTTAAATACATCCATATATGTTGTTTTCACTAGTAACACTCTCCAATAAGTTTAGCTGCCAATCGTAAATTTTCTTTTGTATCAAGTAAGGAAATTCTCACATATCTTTCTCCTTGAGAACCAAATCCACCACCCGGAAATACACCTATTTTCTTCTCATATAGTAAGTGTCTAAAAAATTGATACGAGTCAGTAAAATTCTTGGGAATCTCAATCCAACAATAAAAAGTTGATTTAGGGGCAAGAACCTCTTTGTTGCAAAAATTATCTAGAAAAATATTCCTTCTCTCTTCATAACATTTTGCAATTTTCTTTTTGTATTCTTCTCCCTCTTGAATCCCTATTATTGCAGCTTCTTGAATAGCGCCATATACACCTGTATAAAAGTTACACAATATTTTTTCAATACCAGAAATAATTTCTTTATTTCCTACTACAGCGGCAATTCTCATTCCAGCCATGTTATAGGATTTAGAAAAAGTATAGAGTTCAACCCCCACATTTTTACTACTGTTATAACTAAGAAAACTACGTGGAGTTATTTCATCAAAACCTATTTCTCCATAAGCAAAATCATGTAATATATAAAAATTATTTTTTAGGGCAAGACTAATAATTTCCTCAAAGACATAATCATTTGCAACTGCTCCAGTTGGATTGTTTGGATAGTTTAAATAAATCATTCTGGCTGACTCATAAATTTCAATTGGCAAATCAGAATAGCGCGGTAGGAAGAAATTTTCTTTCTTTAAAGGAAGAAAATCAATACTAACTTTTAAAGAATTAAGAACAGGTAATATATCGGGATAGTACGGATCCGGAATTATAACCCTATCGTGGTAATTTAAAATCGTAGTCGCAATCATCGAAAGAGCCGTTTTCCCTCCAGGAACAATTACAACTTCATCCATATCTAAATGAACATTAAACTTACTCTTATATAAATTAATTAATTCAAGTTTTAAGGCCTCACTTCCGGTAAAAGAAGGATATCCAGAATAAACTCCGGATTCAATAGTTCGGCTCATATGGTTTGTAATAAATGATGGAGTTTTCATATCAGGATTACCTTGTCCTAAATTAATACAGTTCTCTATATTATTAATTTCTTTCATAATCTTGGATATGTAATGTTCAGGTAATTCTTCAACAAATTTAGACAGCATTCTTTGCCCTCCTCTCTTTTTGAAAATGTATTCTTTATTAAGTAACAGTAATTTAAATTATTTTTATGTATCTTTCTAACTTAATTAGATTTTTTTATTACACAAAGCCCCAAAATTTCGGTCAACTTTTAGAAAATTTATCCTTTTTTAAAAATTACCAATATTTTAATTATTTGTCAATTATTTTTTAACTAGATTTTTTATTACATAAAACCCTAAAATTTTAGTCAACTTTTTAGAAAATTTATCTTTTTAAAAATTACCAATATTTTAATTATTTGTCAATTATTCTTTAACTATATTTTTTTATTACACAAAACCTTAAAATTTCGGTCAACTTTTTAGAAAATTTATCCTTTTTTAAAAATTACCAATATTTTAATTATTTGTCAATTATTTTTTAAGTGATTTTTGACTTTTTCAGATTCCTTAATACCCCTTTATTTTACATGTAATAATTTAGGAAAATTTACGTTTTTTAATAAATATCAATATTCTGATTATTTGTCAATGGTAGATTTAAGTTTTCGAATATTCAAATATATCATTGACTTTTACTTTATATAAGTATTATTGTTAATATAAATATACAAATTTTGTAATTATTTTTATTAATTGAGGGGAGGACTCTATATGCTACTCGATTGCACTCTTAGAGATGGTGGTTATTATACTGACTGGGAATTTTCAGAAGAATTGGTAGATGATTATCTTAATACTATTTCTAGTTTACCGCTTATAAATTATATAGAAATTGGTTATCTCAGAAATTTACCTGATAAGGATTATGGGGACTTTTATTATTTACCATTAGAAACCATTCGTAAAATACGGAATAATTTAAATAAAAGCAAAAAAATAGCAGTTATGATTAATGCTAAAGAATATAAAAATATTAATCATATAAATGACTTATTATATAGCTGTAAAAATTATGTCGATTTAATACGGATTGCAGTATCGCCACAAAATATAAATCATGGAATAGAATTAGCAAGAAAAATTAAAGATATTGGATTTGAAGTTGCTTTGAATATAATGTACTTGTCACAAATAACCCTTTACGAATTAGAAAATATAATTTGTGAAGTAGCTAATGATTCTGCTAACGTTGATTTTATTTATTTAGTCGATTCATTTGGCTCCTGTTATCCTGATGAAGTTACTGAAAAAATCAATAAGGTTAAAAGTTATTGCAATATACCAATAGGTTTTCATGGTCATGATAATCTATCTTTGGCCTTTAGTAATTCAATTTCAGCTTGTAAAAGCGGAGCAGATATTATTGATTCTACTATTACTGGAATTGGACGTGGAGCTGGAAATCTTGCAACTGAACTTTATTGTACTTATGAGATACATAAAAGAGATTTAGCATATGACTTCTCAAAAATTGAAGATCTTGTAGAAAAATTTATAGAGTTAAAAAAAATTTATGACTGGGGAACCTCATTACCTTATATTATTTCTGGTTTAAACAATATCCCTCAATCAAAAATCATGGACCTATCTCATAAAGAATATAAAATTAATGATTTATTAAGTTATTTACAAAACAAAGTATCTGATTGATCTTAAGGATAATTTTTAAGACTTATTATAAAACGACGTATATTTGCCATAGTAAATAATTATCCAATACCTATATATCTATTGATAACAAAACTTAGTACTGCTGATATTAAATCAGCAGTTTTTTTTATGCCTGCTTTAACAGAAAAACCCCATACATTTTGAACAGAATTAATCAAAATGCATGAGATAAGGTTTTCGTGTTTTAAAAATGTTTCTTATAAAGGGCGTACTACACCTTGTGAAAGGCCCTCGTCCAAGATACTTGTTCTGCTTCGCGAAGAAGCTCTGGAAGCCCCTCCGCTGTTTCAACTAATCGTAATTGTTTAAATGCTTTTTGAATATCTACTACACTTTTACTCATTTATTTGCCTCCCATACGGTGAATGTACTCTTGTAAGTCCCTTGTTTGTACTGCTATTGTTACAGGCTGTTTTAGGTTCTACCTCTACAGCTGCTTCAATTCCGGGTTCTGTTTTCGTACGCTTAAAATAAGCGACAACGTCCGAAATTCATTAGCACTATACAATTTTTCTTGAATACATTTTTCTACTGCTCTAGAAATCCATTCTGGACTTTCTGTTGCGATTTTTTTGAAAAGTAACAGCTGGTCACGTCGATAGCGACCGTATGTATAACAAACATCTTGAATATATTGCTCTGCGCCTTCATATGGAAATAAAATGAGCAATGGCTGGTCATCCACTGCTTCATATTCTCGTGGCTCATCTATCTTTTCAATTTGATAAAGTTCGCGCATTTTATTTACATATCGCCGAACAGTACTTTCTCCGACTTTAATGTTAGAAAAATTCTCTAGCAGCCAATCGTAGATTTGGGCACCACTTAAGCTTGGATATTCACGTAACCAATTAATCAATCCTGATAAGAATCTAACTTCTTTTTCCGTCCTGTATGACTAAACCCATCCATAGCTTTGTCAAATGACATATCTAAATATTTGTACACAGTATTGCGTGAAATTTTAAGTCTGGGCAATTCTAAATTTCCGTTCACGTAATTGATGTATTTCAATATATAACATAAGCTTTGCCTCCATTAGTACACCCTCCTATAAACTGATATTTCCAGTTCACAAAAACCTATTAATGTGGTGAAAAAGTGATTAAATGGAAACCGATGCTCTCTTAAATGAGGAATACAGATGGTTCTTCCAAAGTAAATTTCTTTTTTTCGTCATCCTGTTTGACATTAAATCCTCTACCATATGTTGTGATGCGTTATGAAATAGGTTCTACTCAATTCTGTAACATCGCCACTCAATATATAGTAGTGTTTTTTGCACCCTTAAGCAAACGCTGTAGAAATATTTGCAAAATCAATGTTTTGAATGAGTTTTAAATCATAGGTAGGGTCAATGCCATGCTTTTTCAGTACGAACTCACCAGCCATCTGTGGCATTCCACCTTTACGCTGCCCTAAAAATGTAGATCCCTTCAATTGATCCCATGAAAAATTATCCATCTTTTCGCGTGCAACTAAAAATGTACCATCTGTTTGTGTTAACTGCGCAAAGTTTTGAATCGGGTCATTAGAGCCTTGGAGCGTTACATATATAGAAGTTTCCGATCCAACTAAGGCGATATCAATCCCATCAGATAGTAACGCCGTCATTGTCTTATCGCCACCCGCAATTGTTTGTAGCTCAACGGAAAGCCCTTCATCCTTGAAGAAGCCTTTTTCAAGTGCTACATACTGCGGCGCATAGAAAATTGAGCGCGTCACTTCTCCAACTTTGACTTTTTCTAGCTCCGTTTTATTACACGCTGTTAAAGAAAGGAGTAATAAAGCAATAACACTAAATAGTAAACTTTTTTTAAGCCAACGCATTCCATTTCCTCCTTAATTGATGAAATAAGCCTATCGACATTAACTTATTCACACTAGAAGATTTCGGTGCCAATCAATTTAGGTTTGAGAGACACAATCGATAGAAATTGGGTTCCGTAGCCAAACGTTTATATGTAGATGGCTTAAAACGATAAAATAAAACAGCCTTAGCAAATTAATGCTAAGGCTGTTTTATTACTTAAAAACTCAATACAAGTTTCACGGTATAGGAGCCAAGCTACTCTCATTGATTGGCAGCTTGTTGCTCTTCTCTTTTTTCACGCCACATACGTGTTTTATATACAATTAAAATTAACGCCGCTACGATGAGACCCTCAATCATAGGTAGGAATAACGCGAAAAATGTCAACATAATACATCCCAGGAATAGGAACGCATAAATGACAATATTTTGAGATAGCTTTAACTTCTTTGCAAAGCCTAATTTATAGACAATTGCAGAAAGTACAAATACAAGAAGAAATACAACGAAGCCTGCAATGTCATAGCTCGGTAAATTTTCATATAAAAATCTTGTTATACCTGCCATTCTCTCATAAACCTTTGTTGTTTCCTCTGAATTTGTTGATGCAGCAACTTGAATAACATTTAGTTCACCCAATAAAGCGGACTTTATATCCAAGACTCCTCTTCCTTTCATGTCAGCGGAAAATTATTGTTCTGCGTTACGTAATTTTTTCGCTGCTTTCTCACGTTCGTTTTTATCTAGAATTTGTTTACGAAGGCGAATAGATTCTGGTGTGATTTCTAAGTACTCGTCATCACCTAAGTATTCAAGCGCTTCTTCTAGTGATAAAATACGTGGCTTTTTAATAACATTCGTTTGGTCTTTGTTTGCTGAACGGATGTTTGTTTTTTGTTTCATTTTTGTGATGTTTACAGTGATATCAGCGTCACGAGTATTTTCTCCAACGATCATACCTTCGTAAATATCTGTACCTGGCTCCAAGAACAGTGTACCACGGTCTTCAATTTGCATCATACCATAAGTTGTTGATTTACCAGTTTCCATTGAAACTAGTACACCTTGGTGACGGCCACCAATTTTTCCTGGTACTAATGGTTGATAGCAATCGAACGTATGGTTGATAATACCGAAACCTTTTGTCATCGACATGAATTCAGTTGTATAACCGATTAATCCACGAGCTGGTACTAAGAACGTTAAACGAACTTGACCACTGCCGTTGTTCACCATATCAAGCATTTCACCTTTACGTGTACCAATTGATTCGATAATTGAACCAACATTTTCTTCAGGCACATCGATTTGAACGCGTTCGAAAGGTTCACATTTCACGCCGTCGATTTCACGCACGATTACTTGTGGTTTTGACACTTGTAATTCGAAGCCTTCACGACGCATGTTTTCGATAAGGATAGATAAGTGAAGCTCCCCACGACCTGAAACTGTCCAAGCATCTGGAGAATCAGTATCTTCAACACGTAAAGATACGTCTGTTTGTAATTGAGCACGTAAACGCTCTTCTACTTTACGAGAAGTAACCCATTTCCCTTCACGACCTGCGAATGGAGAATTGTTTACTAAGAAAGTCATTTGTAAAGTTGGCTCATCAATACGTAATGGCGTTAGCGCGTCTGGATGCTCAACAGGGCAAACTGTTTCACCAACGTTGATGTCTTCCATACCTGAAACGGCGATTAAGTCACCAGCTTTTGCTGTCTCAACTTCTTCACGTTTTAAGCCGAAGAAACCAAAGATTTTCGTTACACGGAAGTTTTTCACTGTTCCGTCTAACTTCATAAGAGATACTTGTTGACCTACAGAAATTGTTCCGCGGAATACGCGACCAATACCGATACGTCCAACGAAGTCATTATAGTCAAGTAAAGCTACTTGGAATTGTAATGGCTCTTCTGAATTATCAATTGGTGCTGGGATAGCTTCGATAATTTTCTCAAATAGACATTTCATATCCGCTTCTTGCTTAGATGGATCAGCATCTAAAGAAGCTGTACCATTTACACCTGAAGCATAGACAACAGGGAATTCTAATTGATCTTCATCTGCACCTAGTTCAATGAATAATTCAAGTACTTCATCTACTACTTCTAGTGGACGAGCTGAATCTTTGTCTACTTTATTAACAACAACGATTGGTGTTAAACGTTGTTCTAATGCTTTTTTCAACACAAAACGTGTTTGTGGCATACAACCCTCATACGCATCGACAACTAGTACAACGCCATCTACCATTTTTAAAATACGTTCTACCTCACCACCGAAGTCAGCGTGTCCAGGCGTATCAAGGATGTTGATACGAGTTCCTTCATAGTTTACTGCTGTATTTTTAGCTAAAATCGTAATACCACGTTCGCGTTCAATATCGTTAGAGTCCATTGCACGTTCTTCAACACGTTCGTTTGAACGGAATGTACCTGATTGTTTTAGTAATTGGTCGACTAAAGTAGTTTTACCATGGTCAACGTGTGCGATAATTGCGATATTGCGAAGATCTTGACGTAAGTTTGTCATTATTCCACTCCATATTCTTTTTTCGAATGTTTAACTGTGATATTATAGCACAAGAAGGATAGAAATGTCCTTATTAGAATTTTCCTCATTCTAAAAAATATATTTGATTTACAAATTTTTAATATAGGAGGCTCGGCTATGAATCGTGCAAAATTCGTAATGGCCATTTACGCATTAGCTGCTGTTTTAGCAATGTGTTCTATCGGGTATTCAGTAGCAATTAGCAGTGTATTAGGTATAATAGCAGGCATTGTGGCTACTTGTGTCATTTTCATGACAGCCTTTAAAATGAAACGTAAACTACGTGAGCAAGGTTTACTATAATAAATGTTGATTGCTTAAGTAAGAAGGAGCCTGTCTAAAAAATAGACGGCTCCTTTTTTATTCATAAGGCACAATATAATTTTCTAATAGCTCTTTGTGTATAGAAGGATTGGCAATGATAAAAGTATCCTGATGTAAAAAGTCAAAGCCCTCTCCATGTAAATTAGTGGTGATGGCACCAACTTCCTTAGCGATAATAGTCCCCCCAGCAATATCCCATGGTGATAGTCGCATCGATACATAAGCATCTAATTTACCACTGACAACAAACGCTATTTCCATTGCCGCTGAACCATATGACCGCGTACCACGTACTTTCCGAACCATTTCAATGACTTTTTCATGGTGAATATGTCGATTGGGTGCTACCCAATGAGCGTTTATACCAATGACCGATTCCTCCATTTTGACTGACTGCAACTTACGTAATGGAGAGTCATTGTACCATGCCCCTTGACCTGCAATAGCATAAAATAAATCTTCACGCATGACATCGAATATGTAACCTAGCTTGCCTACCCCATTAACAAAAATACCGATAGAAATCATAAAATGACGATGTTGTTTCACAAAATTCATCGTGCCATCGATCGGATCAATAATCCATACGACACCTTCTAACGACTCTACTTTCTCTCCCATTCCCTCTTCCCCTAAAATTTTGTGGGTTGGATCGAAACTTCGTATTTTTTCGATAAAAAATAATTCTGTTTCACGGTCAATATTTGTAACAAGGTCATTGGCACCTGATTTTGTCTCAATAATTAGATTGTACGAAAAGGCCTCCCGAATACGTCTCCCCGCTTCAACTATAATACTTTTCGCAAACTGATCAATTTGTTGTAAATCCATAAAAACCCACCCTTCGATTATAAGAAAAGGCCTCACACATTTTTTAACTTTCTCACTACTTAAGGCTTGATTTCTCATGACGTTTTGTTAATACGTAGCACCTAGTACTTCTTTGAAATTAAAACTTCCTATTATGATATACTGTCTATTTTACCCTTTATAGCAATAAAAATCACCTGCTGTCGGAATATTCAGCAAGTGATTTTTCAAATCGGTATAAAATTTTGACTACGCATAGACGTGCAAGCTCTCAAGTTCAAGCTGAATTTCAGCCAGACGTTTTTTACTTTTTTCAATTTCAAACTCATTTTTTTCATTCATTGCCGAAAAGAGTGAGGCTAATTCATAATCTAATTCTAATTGTAAAATGTGTTCATATTGCTTTTCAATGTCGACTTTACGTATAATTTTTACGATAGGTTTCATAAAAATCACTTCCTTTTTTTATTTTTTCACAATAACAACTTCGAGAAAGTTCTTGTTATAAGATTTTTTCCCATTTTCGTAATAAAATAAACCTTATAAATCGAAAGGAGTAAATAAAAAATGACGAAAATAAAATGGACGAATAAAGACTTCAATGTTTTTCAAATAGACGGATTAGAACAGAGAATGGATGCCTTAAATGAATGTGTAAGACCAAAATTCCAAACTCTTGGAGAGGATTTCTCTTCCTTCTTTTCGAGTCATCTTGGAGAGGAATTTTATCCTCATGTTGCGAAGCATGCACGTAGAACAGTAAATCCTCCGAATGATAGCTGGGTTGCCTTCGCTCCGTACAAAAGAGGTTATAAATCATTACCTCACTTTCAGATTGGTCTTTGGAGCACACATTTATTCATCGTCTTAGCTATTATTTATGAAGCTCCACAAAAAAATGTGATGGCAGAACGTTTAATCGCCAACAGAGCAATGCTGCAGCAACTTCCTGATGACTTCATTGTCTCTGGGGATCATATGTCACCAGCAGCAATCTCCATGCAAGATGCAAAGGAAGACAAGCTAGATGCATTACTTATTCGTTTACGCGATGTAAAAAAAGGTGAGTTTTTAGTAGGTCGACATATTCCAAAAGATCAAGCGGTCAAGCTGTCAGCTAGTGAACTTCATCAATTAGCAGAAGATACCTTTAACCGTTTACTCCCTATTTATACCATCATTGTTGGAAAATAAAGTTTGAAGGATTGTGCTTTAAGATTTATGGCATAATAACTAAAAAACAATGTTCCATGATAAATATTTATATATTGTGGAAAATTTACGTCATTATCCCTAGCAAATAAAAATTTGTTTGAGGAATACTTTTATGGATTTGAGTTGAGAAAGTTATTATTTTTTCTCTATTTTTCAAGAAATTTAAAAAAGTTTGATTTTGTTTAAGTAGTATATGAAACACGCTTATTTTTACCACTGGGATGGTGTAAAGGGATCGGATAAAAACAAGAACTGAAATTGTTCCGATAAACTATGATGAGTAGCCTGAAACGAAAATCACCCTCTTTTAAAAGCAAATTTTAAAAATTTCACATTATAAAAGCGCAAGAAATCAACGTTTTTAAAATTGATTTCTCGCGCTTTTTAAGGTTTTGACCAGTTTTATTTATCTACGCTGCTTCGGGGCAACTTTAATAATTGTGCCATCCGTTGCGTCTTTTGTTTGTTTCACAACAGGATAACTGACATAGCCACTCGCTTCTTCAAATTCACGGAAAATTGTTTTTTCCTCGGCCTGTGAAGGAACAATTTCTTTAAAACGACGATATTTCGCCATCATCACTTCACGCTTAATTCCTTTTTCATAAGCTTGTTCAATTCCTTCAAAAAATTGGACAACATCAACAATTTCCTCAGTTGACCAATCCGTCGAAAACGGATAAGAGTATTCCATTGGACATAACCACCTTTATGTTATTGACCCGATACAAAAAACATATACATTTCTTAAAAAATGTAGACATCTCTACAGTGACACAACTTATATCTTTTGACTTTCGCTTTTGTGTCTTCCTTATTCTCCGAGCCTAGTTTCGCCTAAGCTACTGCCAATTAGTATGGCTCTCCAAAGGCGATTACAATACGAGATGGCTTGGTTTTCACAATCTCATTAGAACACTGATGTAAATGATTTGTTCGTATGTCGTTAAGCCCATTTTACCCGGATACTCTCTGCTTCTGCAACCATTCGAGTGATCAGCTCCTCGACAGTTGGAATATCATGGATCATTCCTGTAACTTGTCCAGCCCAGCCAATGCCTTCTTCTTTTTCACCCTCATAAATAAAACGTTTATTTGCTTTCCCGCTAATATAATCTTTTAATGCCTCATACGTAGGTGTAGTGCGCTCAATTTCTAAAATCTTTTCCGTAAATTCACTGCGTAACGCTCTTGCTGGTGCACCTATAGAGCGTTTTATAACAGTCGTATCTGCCTCGGTGCTTGCGAGTAATGCTTCTTTATATGCCTCAGAGGCATCAACACATTCCTTTGTCGCAATAAAACGTGTACCCATTTCAATTCCCTCTGCTCCCAGTGCATGAGCTGCTATCCAGCCACGGCCATCACCAATACCACCAGAGGCAATAACAGGTATTTTCACACTATCTACAACTTGTGGCACGAGCACCATTGTCCCTATATCATCGCGTCCAAGATGACCTCCACCCTCTTGTCCAACAACCATAACAGCATCTGCGCCTAGTTCTTCCGCCTTTTGAGCTTGTCTACGTGCAGCAACAAGAACTAATTTTTTAATATCCGTTCCTTCCAAAATATCAAAAATTGGTGCAGGATTCCCGCCAGTCATTGTAACAACGGGTACTTTTTCTTCCACCGCAACGCGCACCATTTCCTCATAACCAGTGCCATACATACCAATTGCAAAATTTACGCCAAACGGTTTATCCGTTAATGTTCGTACTTTATGAATCTCTGCGCGCAATAAGTCAGGATCCCGTAAACTCATCGCTGTTATTTGCCCTAGCCCCCCAGCATTCGACACCGCTGCTGCTAAATCAGCATAGGCTAAATAGGCTAATCCCCCTTGTATTATTGGATATTTAATATTTAAAAGCTCCGTCACACGCGTATTCCAATTCATAGTACCTCCCCTTTCCTACGATAACTAATTTCTCTAAATTATCAAAAAAACCTTTATTTTTTATTTTTTTCTGTAAAGTCTATTTTTTCGTGCAATTAGGTGCTATAATTCTTTTGTTTTGTTAGATATTAAAAAGTGAGGTGGTACCTGCGTTGTCACAACTAGAGACTCCATTGTTCGACGTATTATTAAAACATCGGAACAGACACCCAATTCAATTCCATATTCCAGGCCATAAGAAAGGTCAAGGTATGGATCCTGCGTTTCGGGAATTCGTCGGCGACAACGTTTTATCAATCGATTTAATTAATATTGCTCCACTAGACGATTTACATTCACCAAAGGGCGCCATTAAAGAAGCGCAAGCACTTGCTGCACAAGCCTTTGGTGCTGATCATACATTCTTTTCCGTTCAAGGTACTAGTGGCGCCATTATGGCGATGATTCTGACCGTCGTCGGTCCAGGTGATAAAATTCTAGTACCACGGAATGTTCATAAATCCATTATGTCGGCGATTGTTTTCGCTGGAGCAATCCCGATTTTTATTCATCCTGAAGTAGATAGTGAATACGGTATTTCTCATGGAATATCGCCTGAAGCTGTTGAAAAAGCTTTAAATGCTTATCCAGATACAAAAGCAGTACTTGTAATTAATCCAACGTACTTCGGCTTCTCCGCAGACTTAAAGCGTATTGTAGAAATAGTCCATACACGTAATATTCCGGTAATTGTCGATGAAGCACATGGTGTACACATTAAATTTCATGATGACCTCCCTTACTCCGCAATGGAAGCCGGGGCTGATATGGCTGCAACAAGCGTACACAAACTTGGTGGCTCTATGACTCAAACGTCTATTTTAAATGTTCGTGAAGGTCTTGTTTCTGCCAAACGTGTACAAGCTGTTCTGTCGATGCTAACAACGACATCGACATCTTACCCATTACTTGCTTCTCTTGACACAGCACGACGTCAGCTGGCAATCCATGGTTATGATTTAATTGGTGATGCACTTCGCTTGGCAAAGGATGCGCGTAAACGCATTAACCAAATTCCACATATAAAATGTGCTGGTAAAGAAAAATTAAATTCATCAGCAACTTATGATATGGACCCTTTAAAGCTACTAATAAGTGTTAAAGATTTAGGCATCTCTGGTCATCAAGCTGAAGAATGGCTTCGTCACAACGCAAATATTGAAGTAGAATTATCGGACCTATACAATATTTTATGTTTAGTGACACTAGGTGATACGAAAAAGGAAATTAATCTCCTCATCAATGCTCTTAGTCGTATGTCAAAAGCATTCAATTCAGAAGCTACTATTACTGAGGCAATGGTTAATGTACCGGATATTCCTGCACTTGCCATGTCACCACGCGATGCATTTTATGCAGATACTGAAGTTGTTCCTCTTGAAGAGGCAGATAATTGTATTTGTGCAGAATTCGTTATGGTATATCCCCCAGGTATTCCGATTTTTATTCCCGGGGAAATAATTACACAAGAGAATATTCGTTATATACAAATGAATATTGAAGCTGGTTTACCTGTACAAGGACCAGAAGATACAACATTAAAAACGATTCGCGTCATAAAAGAACGCAAACCTATTATTTAATAGCAAAGCTACCTCTTTCTGAGGTAGCTTTTTGTTTCGAATCAATACTGATAATAGAACCAAGAAGAGAGCATAGCGAATACAGGGAAAATAAGCCACCAATACTTCCATAAAAAATCACCAACAGTTTTATGATCGGATTGATTTGAATCAGAAACTACAGGTGTTTGATATTTTTCTTCACCTGTAATAAGTTGGTCTAAAGAAATTTCATATAAATCACTTAACCTTCTCAAATTATCAATATCCGGATAACCTTTTCCTAACTCCCATTTTGAAACGGATTGCCTTGAAATATTTAAAAAGCCTGCGACATCATCCTGTGTATACTTATGTTGTTCTCTCAATTCTTTTAAACGGTTTTCTAAATTCATTGAATTTCACCTCCAATTTATTGGATTTGAACAAATATTACTGGATTAATACACTTTATTCTAGAAGTTGTTATTTGCTAATTCGCAACGCATAGTTGCTCTCATGAACGAAGCAAAAAATTCGATTGTAGCGCTTGCTTCGCTTACAATATATATAATCAATTATGCCTCGGCATAATTGCGTCCAGAATCGGCTTTGTGCTTAGGCCTGCACGAGGGCCGACACGATGTCGGTCATTTCGGTAATGCCACAGGACGTGGCGTTTTTACCGATGCAGGTCAGTTAGCCGTTATCGCATGGATGCGATGATTTTAGGCTAACATCCCCTAAGAACTCCTTTCCGATTCCTTGACATCCGCTGAAAGAACTTAATGGGAGTGATAGGATTGAACACATGGGATCAACGATTTAACACAATCGAATACGTTTATGGTGAGCAACCAAATGCTTTTATAGAAGACTATGTTCACTACTTAGAAGATTATACAAACGTGGCTGCATACGCAGAAGGTGAAGGTCGCAATGCAGTATTTTTAGCTTTACAAGGCCATACAGTAACTGCCTTTGATTATGCTGAAAGCGGTCTTGAAAAAACAAATCAGCTTGCAGAAAAGCATAATGTTGCTGTTCATACAAAGCTTACTGACCTACTTGAAGATGAACTACCAATCGAAACGTTTGATGCTGCTATTATGGTGTTTGGACATTTTCCGGCTGAGCACCAACAAGAAGTGTTTAAGAAGATTGTCGATTCCGTAAAGTCTGGCGGTCGTATTATGATGGAACTTTATTCAATTTATCAACTACCCTACGCCTCAGGTGGCCCAAGACAGCTTGATTTTTTATATGATCCATTAGATATTCTAAAATGGTGTCAGCCTTATAAAATCATTCATTTTTTCACAGGTGAACAAGTGCGAAATGAAGGTAAGCTCCACACAGGCCTTGCTCATACCATTCAGTTTATTATCGAAAAAAGTTAAAAAAAGCTATATACAGATTCTGTATATAGCTTTTTCACAAGAATAAATAAACAAATAATGGACATAAAAATGCGCCAATAATTGCAGTTAAGGCCATAGATAATGAGCCTACTGATAATTCTTGTTCTCCGTATTCTCTTAATTTAACAAGACCAACACCGTGTGAAGCGCTACCTACCGCAACACCTCTACTAACGGCGGAGTCAATTTTGCCGTATTTAATGACTAATGGTCCTATAATAGCGCCTACAAACCCTGCCAGCATGACAAGCACAGCTGTTAAAGGTGGTATGCCTCCAATTGTCTCACTCACCTGCATACCTACAGGTGTCGTTAACGATTTAGGTAATGCTGTCAGCAACCAGCTTTTATTAACACCAATCCATTTCAGCATAATAAATATTGTCACTAAACCTGTAATCATGGCAATAAATATACCTGACAAAATTGCATATTTATATTTCATAATAATCTTACGCTGGTTATATAAAGGATAAGCAAGTGCTACAACTGCTGGACCTAGCATTTTTTGTAGCCATTCACCACCCTCCATATATGTAGAGTATGGAATATTAAAGATTACTAACATAATTGCACTGACGATAGTTGTCGTCACTAGCGGAATCATTAAAGGATGAGGGAAACGTTGATAAAGTTTTGTAAATAATACGAATAACACAACGGTACTAACGACAACAATAATTTCAATCAACCGTTAATTCCCCCTCTCCTTCTTCTACAATGGCTTCTGTTTCTTTTTTAGTCAGCTCTTTTTTCTCAACAATTTGACTAAGTAATCCCGTCACATAAATAGAGATTAGCGTACTTGCAATAACGGCTAGCATAATCAATAGACCAGTTGTTGAAACAAGTTCAGGGTAGTCAATCACTCCTACTGTTGCAGGAATGAAAAACAAGGTTAATACGCCAATTAAAAAACCTGCTCCATCTTGAATGTATTCTACTTTAATTATTTTTAAATGGAGTGAAAGTGCTAATAATAGTAATCCAATTACACTTCCGGGAAGAGGTACCTGTAGTAAAGTAACAATACCGACGCCCATGTAATAAAAGATATTGAGTATCCCAATCTGGACAATAATTCGAACAACTCTCTTTAACATCGCAACAAAATTTTCGTTCAACATTTCGCCACATTCCCCCCATTACGTCCATTCTACAACTGCAGGAATTTTCTGTCTATTATAATTTTAGAAAAACAATAGAAAAAAACCTACAATAGAAACAATATTTCAACAAAACATACTATTTAGGTACACGTATCTTTCTACTATTTCTAAATACAAAAATAATTAAATGCTCCTCAACTCTATCAACCTTTGAATCCCTTTTATAGTTTTTGAACAACCATAGATTATAGAACATATTAGCTGTTATTATAGATTTACTATTTCGAATTTTCTAAATTCCTATAAAAGGAGATGAATATCTATTATAAAACCATTAAAATTACAAACACGCTTTGCCTACTATAGTAGTTTTTTCATTCTAATCATTGTAGTCTTTGCTGGCTTATTATTTTATTTAACAATTTCCGATGCACTGCAAACACAACTTGGAAAAAGAGCACTTTATTTAGCAGAAACAACTGCTGATCGTGGTGATGTTTTAGCTGCGTTTAAAACAGATAATCCAACTGAAGCACTTCAAAAAATCAGCATCACTATTATGAACACAACAGAAGCTGCTTATGTAGTTATTGGCGATAAAAATGGGATTCGTTATTCCCATCCGATTACTGAACGAATTGGCAAACCCATGGTTGGTGACGACAATGACCGTGCATTATTAGATGGAGAATCCTATATTTCGATTGCAAATGGCTCTATGGGTGAGTCAATTCGAGGTAAAGCACCTGTGTTAGATACGGATGGAACGGTTCTCGGTGTCGTTTCAATTGGCTACTTAACAAGTGAATTAGACCATCTATATTTGCAATATCTCGACAACATTTTTTATATTATGATGATTGCCTTAATAATTGGTATTCTCTGTTCCGTTTTTTTATCTCGTAGCATCAAAAAACAAATTTTTAATCTCGAACCAAATGAAATCGCCAATCTTTTCACAGAGAAAAATGCATTGATTGAATCTGTACGAGAAGCAATTATTACTGTTAATCATAAAGGTGAAATTACAACTCTGAACAATGCCGCAGCTAAAATTCTGCATTTATCTGACAAAGATTCCGTAATTGGCGAAAATATTAAATATTATGTTCCAAATACTCACCTTCTTGAAGTACTTACTTATGGAAAAAAACAACACGATAAACCAATGATTATTAATGGAAATGAAGTAATTGTGAACCGCGTGCCCATAAAGATGAAAGGTAAAATTGTTGGCGCTGTTGCTAGTTTTCGTTTGCAGTCTGAAATTGACCAGCTAGCGATCGAATTATCTCAAGTGAAGCAGTATACCGAAGCCTTACGTTCACAAACACATGAGTTTAACAATATTCTCTATACAATATCTGGGCTAATTCAATTGAATGCCTCAGATGAAGCTTTATCTATTATTCATAAAGAGGTACAAGGACAATCCTCATTAACTCAGTTCATTACAAATCGTGTCAAAGATCCATTTTTAAATGGACTTATTATTGGATTTTTCAATCGAGCCCGGGAATTAAAAGTCAAACTTATTTTCGATGAAGACAGTTATATAGAAACATTGCCTGAAAACATCGAAAAAAGTCTCATCATTTCCATCATGGGTAATTTGTTGACAAATGCTTTTGAAGAGGTTGAGAAAAACAAAGATCGGCCACCAATTGTTAGACTTTTTGTTTTTGACAATGGCGAAGAAATTGTAATAGAGGTTGAAGATTCAGGGAACGGCATAGCACAAGAAAAGCTAGAAATACTCTTCTTAGAAAATATTTCGACAAAAGATACAAAATTTAGAGGATACGGTTTACGTAAAGTTATCTCAAGTGTTCATGAATTAAACGGCACACTAGCTCTTGGAGAAGGAGATTTAAGCGGGGCTTTATTCATTGTATCTATTAACAAAGGGGGCAATTTAGAAGATGCAAAGTATTGAAGTATTGATTATAGAGGATGATGTACGTGTGGCGGACGTGCATCGGCGTTTTTTAGAAAAAATTGAAGGATTTCATGTCATTGCCTGTGCAAATACCGGTGAGGAGGCACTAGACTGGCTCATGTCTTTTTCTCCGCAACTTATTCTATTAGATGTTTTTTTACCTGATATTCTTGGTGTTGATTTGATTGATAAAATCCAAGAGCTTCGACCATTTACTAACATTATTTTGATTACAGCCGCAACAGAGGCGCATATTGTGCATGACGCTTATCGAAAAAATGTGACGGACTATATTTTAAAACCCTTTACTTTCGAGCAATTGAAGGAAAGTATCGAAAAATACCGCTTGAAACATGTTATTTTACAAAATGATGAAAAATTCACACAAGAAAAAATTGAACAGCTCTGGCCAAAAGCACCTTCCAATGAAAAAGTAAAATTATCATTATTGCCAAAGGGGATCGATCCAACAACAATGAATTATGTAATCAGTTATTTAAATACAATCGAAGATGGTACCACTGCAGAAGTACTAGGAAAAAATATCGGGGTTAGCCGTTCTACAGCTCGGCGTTATTTAGAATTTCTCGTTACGCAAAGACAGGCACATACTGAACTTATTTATGGTACCGTCGGTCGACCAGAGCGTAGATACTTCATCACTCAATAAAGCGAAACTTTTAGCAGGGGTTTTTCTTCATCCCTACTAATTATTAGTTTTCACCAATCGGGCTTTCACGCACAGTCAATCGCCCACCAAACTTCTTCTTTCGGTACAGATAATTTACTAATTGTTAATGCAGAATAAACTTTATGATCAAAATGAAATAAATTATCATTATTATCACAACATTGTTATTGTCAGAATATACGGTAAATTTATGGTAGCGCTCGCAATTCCAGCGCTACCATATTTCTTTTACAAGGGGGATTTCTTATGTGGAAAACATGGATGAAATTTGCAACAGCTGCACTTTTATTAGCTACTTTAGCAGGCTGTACTTCTTCAGATTCTTCAAGCGATGAGGGCACAGAAGAAAAGAAAGTAAGCAATTATCCAAAAAACAATATTACGATTGTTGCTCCTTCTGGCGCTGGAGGTGGCTGGGATCTAACAGCACGTGCAATTTCTAAAACGATGAATGATACGAAACTTATTGAAAAACCAATTCAAGTCGAAAACAAACCTGGTGGCGGAGGCGCAGTATTTATGGCTACTTTTGCAACTAAAGAATCTAATAATGACTACATGCTAATGGTAAAATCACCACCTATTTTGATTAATCATGAAAAAGCTGAAGGAAACAGTAAATTTGGTTACAAGGATACAACGCCAATAGCACAGTTAACGCGTGACTATGGTGCAATTGTTGTTAAAAAGGATTCGCCTTACAAAACCCTAAATGACATGTTAAATGCTTTAAAAACTAATCCACAAAATGTAACACTTGCAGGAGGATCTTCACCTGGTTCCATGGATCATTTGATAGGTATTATTCCGGCATTTAAATCAGGAATCGATTTAAAAACAGTTAAATACGTTTCTTATGATGGTGGTGGTGAAGCTGTTGCCGCGCTTTTAGGAGGTAATGCCGATGTAATTGCCACAGATGCCTCGACAATTGCAACTTATGTAAAATCAGGTGATGTCCGCGTACTAGCAGTCAGTTCTTCAGATCGTTTAGAAGGTGAACTAGCCGATGTACCAACATTTAAAGAAGCAGGTATTGATGAAGAGTTTACAATTTGGCGCGGTATTTTTGGTCCGAAAAATATGTCAAAAGATGCTTTTGCATACTGGTCCGAAAAATTACAAGCAATGGTAGAAACGGATGAGTGGAAATCTGAAGTAGCGCGTAATGGCTGGCAAAGTGAGTACCGCAATGCTGAAGAATTCACAAAGTATTTAGATCAACAAAATAAAATAATCGTTGAACTTTTAACAGCCTTAGGTATGCAAAAATAAAGAAAAGCGACTTTAATAGTCGCTTTTCTCAAGGGGAGGATAAAACGTTTGAGCCAAACTTTCGATAAAATTTCGAGTATTGCATTTTTCATCATTGGTATTTTATTTATCACAGAAGCAACACAAATTTCTGATAGTGCATATGGATCCACAGTTGGACCCAAATCATTTCCTTTGGGATTAGGTATAGTTCTAATTTTACTAAGTTTACGGCTCTTCTACGAGACATGGAAACAAGCTGCGAAGTCAAAAATAGTGAGAAACACAAAAACATCATCACAAACAACACCCATTGAACTAAAGAAGTTTCTAATACTATTTATTAGTGCGATTGCCTATGTATTTTTTCTTGAAATAGTAGGTTACGTTATTACAACATTTATCTTTTTATTAATCGGTTTCCAAACGATGGAACGAGGAAAAATATTAGCTTCTATTAGTATTTCAGTCGCTTTTTCAGTTGGCATTTATTATGTATTTTCAGTTATTTTAGGAGGATCTTTGCCTAGTTTCCCAACTTTTTAATGTAAAGGAGTGAAAACATGACAACATTGCAATTTCTAGCAGATGGCTTTGCAGTTGCCTTTCAATGGCAAAATTTATTATTTGCGTTCGTCGGTGTTATTATCGGAACTGCGGTTGGAGTACTTCCTGGAATAGGTCCAATGAGTGGAGTTGCTTTACTCATTCCAGTTACTGCAACACTTACTTCAGGGCTACCAACTGAAGCTGCCGCTGCAAGTTCCATTATTTTACTTGCAGGCGTATATTACGGAGCTATGTACGGCGGCTCAACTACTTCTATCTTATTGAATACACCCGGAGAATCTTCTTCTGTTGTTACAACACTAGATGGTTATCAAATGGCTAAACAAGGTCGTGCCGGTAGTGCTCTTGCTATTGCGGCGATTGGCTCATTTTGCGCAGGCATTATAGCATTGCTTGGCCTTGTACTATTAGCAAAGCCTTTATCAAGTATCGCATTAAAATTCGGCCCTGCTGAATATTTTTCTTTAATGCTATTAGGTCTTGCCGCAGTTAGTGGACTAGCTGGGCGCTCGATTACAAAAGCTTTAATCATGACGGTGCTTGGTTTAATGATTGGTACAATCGGGATTGATGCTGTATCTGGAATCGAACGTTTTACATTTGGTCAACCAACACTGTTCTCTGGGATTGAATTTTTGACAATTGCAGTTGGTTTATTTGCCTTAGGTGAAGTATTCAAAACAATACTTGAAAAAGACAACGATGACGGTCAAATTGCGAAGATTAATCGCGTTTTCCCAACAAAGCAAGATTTTAAAGATAGTATGGTACCCATTGCACGTGGCTCATTTTTAGGATTTTTCATTGGTGTCTTACCAGGGGCTGGAGCAACTCTTGCTTCTTTCTTTTCTTATATTACCGAGAAAAAATTCAGTAAAACACCAGAGCAATTCGGTAAAGGTCATATTGCTGGTGTAGCTGGACCTGAATCAGCGAACAACGCAGCTTCGGGTGGCGCAATGATTCCATTATTAACATTAGGTATCCCTGGTTCTGGAACTACCGCTATTTTAATGGGGGCACTCATTATGTATAATATTCAGCCTGGTCCCTTACTTTTCGACGAGCATCCTGAAGTGGCTTGGGGTTTAATCGCGAGTATGTTTATCGGTAACTTAATGTTATTAATTTTGAATATGCCACTTGTTCGTGTTTTTGCAAAGGTCATTGAAACTCCAAAGAAATATTTATTACCTATAATAATAGCTATATCATTCTTTGGCGTTTATGCTGTTCAATATACGACGTTCGATTTATATTTATTACTTGCCTGTGGTATACTCGGATATCTTTTCGCCAAAAACGACTATCCTGTAGCACCGCTAGTACTAGCCCTAGTTTTAGGCCCTATGATCGAGAACAATATGCGTCGCGCTTTAACTATTTCAAATGGTGATTTCTCAATTTTTGTAAGTAAGCCATTATCATTAGTATTTCTAATTGTTGCAGTGTCTTGGTTACTCATACCGATCTTTATGAAAATGCGTGGTAAAAATGTCATTATTAATGAAGAAGAATAAAAAAGAGTGGAGAGAACCTATTCTCTTCACTCTTTTATGTATCTATAATGCGTGTCCAGAACCGCCATCAATGTTTACAGAAGTGCCAGACACATAACTAGCTGCATCAGATACTAAAAAAGTAATGACATTTGCCGCTTCTTGAGTATCCCCTACACGACCAAGTGGAATTGCTTGACCTACTTTACGAGAATACTCATCCCACGATAGCTCGGGTTCTGCCTCTTTCCATGTCTTCTCTATTTGATCACTACGAATAAGCCCAATACAAACAGAGTTCACACGTATATTATCTTTTCCTAAGTCTTTGCTCATAGCTTTCGTTAATGCCAGACCTGCCGCACGACTTACAGTACTAGGGAGTGAGCTTGCCGGTGGTGTTTTAGCCATTACCGCAGTTACATTAACTATTGCACCGCCACCAACCTTACGCAAATGAGGTGCAGCATATTTTGAACAATTGACAGCACCAAACACCTTTAAATCTACATCAGCCTGCCATAGCTCACTACTAACCGATTCAAATGGATTTGCTGAAGCTGTACCTGCATTATTAATCAGAATATCAAGGCGACCAAAATGCTCTACTGCTCGTTCTATTAAGTACTTACAATCTTTTTCTTTTGTAATATCAGTTGGTACAATTAAAACGTCCTCGCCTGTTTCATTTTTAATACAGCCAGCAGCCACTTGAAGCTGTTTTTCACCACGAGCACAAAGTACAACCTTCGCTCCCTCTTTCACAAGCTGCATCGCTGTATAATAGCCAATTCCCTTACTTGAGCCTGTAATAACTGCTACTTTCCCCTTTAAGCCTAGTTCCATTTTTATCACCCCAGTATTTTGTTCAACTTCCCTTGTTTCAAAGACATCGTTATCATTTCCGGACATCTAGCAGTCAATTACTAGATTTATTTGACACAAAGTCTATCCGGTATGTAATACGTTCCCAACCGAACTATATTTTTAGAATATTCATTCGATATAATTACTTTATCAAAATTACATGTAATATACAAAAAAACGGCTACAAAGCAAATGCTTTATAGCCGTTTTCATAAACTTTATTATTTTTTTGCTACAATATGGATTGGATTGCCAAGTAATACCTCAGCAGCTTCCATTGTAATTTCACCTAATGTTGGGTGAGCATGGATTGTTAACGCGATATCTTCAGCAGTCATACCGCCTTCAATAGCTAAGCCCATTTCAGCGATCATATCTGATGCACCAGCACCTACGATTTGAGCACCGATTAATAAGCCATCTTCTTTACGCGCAACTAGCTTCACGAAACCTTCTGTTTGGTTTAATGCAAGTGCACGACCATTTGCTGCGAATGGGAATTTCGCTGCAGTGTATTCGATGCCTTCAGCTTTCGCTTCATCTTCGTTATAACCAACTGTTGCCATTTCTGGATCTGTGAAGCATACAGCAGGAATAGCTAAATAATCAACGATTGATTTTTCACCAGCGATTGCTTCAGCAGCAACTTTACCTTCGTAAGATGCTTTATGAGCAAGCTGAGGACCAGCTACAATATCACCAATTGCATAGATGTTTGGAATATTTGTACGGCATTGTTTGTCAACATTGATAAGACCACGTTCACCGAATTCAACACCGATTTCAGCAAGGCCCATTTCATCTGTATTTGGACGACGACCTACAGTTACTAATACGTAGTCAGCTTCAACTTTTTTCTCTTCTCCGCCAACTTCATATGTTACTACTACGCCGTTTTCTGTTTCTTCAACGCCTTTTGCAGATGCGTTTACTTCCATTTCAACGCCTTTCTTTTTAAGGCCTTTTTTCACGATTTGTGTCATTTGTTTTTCGAAGCCAGCTAAGATATCTTTTCCGCCTTCGATAATTGTTACTTGTGAGCCAAGGTTAGCATATGCTGAACCTAACTCTGTACCAATATAGCCTCCACCGATAACGACTAATTTACCTGGTACTTCTTGTAAAGAAAGTGCGCCAGTAGAATTTAGTACGCGATCAGAGAATTTAAATGTTGGAATTTCAACTGGGCGAGAACCCGTTGCGATAATTACATTGTTAAATGTGTAAGTTTGAGCAGATTCACCATTGATGATACGCACTGAATGAGCGTCAACGAAATAAGCTTCACCTTGTACAATTTCAACTTTATTACCTTTAAGTAAGCCTTCAACACCGCCAGTTAATTTTTTAACAACGCTGTCTTTAAATGCTTGTGCTTTTGAGAAGTCTAATTTCACATCAGAAGCGATGATACCCATGTCATCTGAATGTTTAGCATGCTCAAAACGGTGACCTACTGAAATTAATGCTTTTGATGGGATACAACCTACGTTTAAGCACACACCACCAAGTACATTTTTTTCAACGATTGTTACTTTTTGGCCAGTTTGAGCTGCACGAATTGCTGCTACATATCCTCCAGGACCTGAACCAATGACAAGAGTATCTGTTTCGATTGGAAAATCTCCTACTACCATTTTTGTTACGCCTCCATTAATAATAATTCTGGTTCACTTAACAAACGCTTTAAGTGATTTAAAGCATTTTGCGCAGTGGCTCCATCAATCATACGATGATCAAAGCTCAATGATAATGCTAACACAGGTGCGGCTACAATTTCACCATTTTTTATTACAGGTTTTTCTGAAATTCGACCAATACCTAGTATCGCTACTTCAGGATGATTAATTACCGGAGTAAACCATTGTCCTCCTGCAGAGCCGATATTCGTAATCGACATCGAAGCGCCCTTCATTTCATGTGGTGCAAGCTTGCTTTCACGCGCTTTAGTCGCTAATTCATTAATTTCATTTGATACTGCAAAAACAGATTTACGATCCGCGTGCTTAATAACTGGTACTAGCAAGCCTTTTTCTGTATCTGCTGCAATACCAATATTGTAATAATGCTTCTGAATAATTTCTTGTGTTGCATCATCTAATGAGCGGTTAAATTCTGGGAATTCGCGTAAAGTTGAAATTAGCGCTTTAACTACATATGGTAAGTACGTTAATTTAACACCTTTTTCAGCAGCGATATCTTTGAATTTTTTGCGATGTGCTACTAGAGCTGTTACATCGACTTCATCCATTAGTGTAACATGTGGAGCCGTTTGTTTCGAGTGAACCATCGCTTTTGCAATCGCTTTTCGAATGCCCGACATTTTCTCACGTGTTTCAGGGAAATCACCTTCAAGGACTACTGGTGCTACTTGTGTAGTTGTTTCTTGCTGCACAGCTTCTTCATTAGCCACTGGTGCTGCTGCTTCAGCCTCTACATCGCCTCCACCTTTTAGGAAATTCTCAATATCTTGTTTTAAAATACGACCATTTTTGCCTGTACCATTAACTTCACGAATATTCACATCATTGTCTCGTGCAAATTTACGTACTGATGGCATTGCAATGATACGCTTATTATCTTCAGCTACCACAACAGTTTCAGTCTTTTCAGTAGCTTTCTCTGGAGCCTGCTCAACTTCAACAGGTGCCTTTGCTACTTCCTTACCATACTCAGCAGTCGCCTGAACTTGAGCCTCTGTTTTCGCTTCAGCATGGTCATCACCTTTTAGCTTTAAATCTTCATAGCCAGGTGCATCAAGGCGGATTAAGACATCACCAACAACTGCTACTGTGCCTTCTCCTACTAAAACTTCTTCTACTGTCCCTTCAACTGGAGACGGAATCTCTACTACTGCTTTATCATTTTGTACTTCACAAAGAATATCGTCTTCTTTTACTGTATCTCCAGCTTTAACGAACCACTTAACAATTTCGCCTTCGTGAATACCCTCGCCAATATCCGGTAATCTAAATTCAAATGCCATGTGTACCCATCCTTTCTATTTGCTGTCTTTCAAGTTTAGAAGTTACATTAGAATGTTAAAACTTTTTTAGCTGTTTCCATTACATCTTTATAGTTCGGTAACCAAACACCTTCAGCTTGTGGGAATGGGTACACAGTATCTGGTGCAGCTACACGAAGTACAGGTGCTTCTAAACTTAAAATCGCGCGCTCTGTAATTTCAGCCACTACGTTTGCAGCAATACCTGCTTGTTTTTGAGCCTCTTGTACAACGATTGCACGACCTGTTTTTTCAACAGACGCAATAATTGTCTCAATATCAATTGGTTGGATTGTACGTAAATCAATTACTTCTACAGAGTGACCTTCTTTTTCTAGTTCCTCTGCTGCCTTTAAGCTTTCGTGAACCATTAAACCGTAGGCAATAATTGTTAAATCTTTACCTTCACGTTTTACATCCGCTTTACCTAGTGGAATTTCGTATGCTTCCTCAGGTACCTCTTCACGGAATGAACGATATAATTTTAAATGCTCTAAGAAAATGACTGGGTTATCATTTCGAATAGATGAAATAAGTAAACCTTTAGCATCGTATGGTGTTGATGGCACAACAACTGTTAAACCTGGCTGTGCTGTCATTAAGCTTTCTAAGCTATCAGAGTGCATTTCAGGTGTATGCACACCTCCACCAAACGGAGAACGGATTGTTACTGGTGCATTATAGACACCACCGCTACGGTAGCTCATACGTGCTAATTGACCACTGATTGAGTCCATTACTTCATATACAAAGCCGAAGAACTGGATTTCAGGAACCGGACGGAAACCTTGTAGAGAAAGACCGACCGCTAAGCCACCAATACCTGATTCTGCTAACGGTGTATCGAATACACGGTCAACACCAAATTCTTTTTGTAGGCCTTCAGTTGCGCGGAATACCCCACCGTTGACACCTACATCTTCTCCGAATACAAGAACGTTTTCATCATTCTTTAATTCTGTGCGAAGTGCATCTGTAATTGCTTGAATCATCGTCATTTGTGCCATAGGTTATTTCGACTCCTTCTCTTTGTAGATTTCATACTGTTCTTTTAAATTAGATGGCATTTCGCCTTTATACATGTTTTCCATTAACTCTGTTACTTTTTGTTTTGGAGCAGCATCGGCTTTTTTGATTGCTTCTTTAATTTCTTCTTTTGCACGCTCAATAACAGCCTCTTCTTTTTGCTCATCCCACAGACCTTTTGCCTCAAGGTATTTACGGAAGCGTACAAGAGGGTCTTTTTGTGCCCATTCATTATCTGTATCTGATGTACGGTAACGCGTTGGGTCATCCCCTGCCATTGTATGAGGACCATAGCGATAGCACATTGTTTCAATTAAAGTTGGACCTTCGCCATTTACTGCGCGCTCACGTGCATCACGTGTTGCTACGTAAACTGCTAGCGCATCCATTCCATCTACTAAAATACTTGGTAAGCCTGCTGCTACACCTTTTTGAGCGATTGTTTTTGCAGCTGTTTGTAATTCGCGAGGTGTTGAAATGGCGAATTGGTTATTTTGTACAATGAAGATTGCTGGTGATTTAAATGCACCTGCAAAGTTAATGCCTTCATAGAAATCCCCTTGTGATGAACCACCATCACCTGTATAAGTTACTGCCACTGCCTTTTTACCACGTTTTTGAATACCAAGAGCTACACCTGCTGCTTGAATATATTGTGCACCGATAATAATTTGAGGTGCTAATACGTTTACGCCCTCAGGAACTTGGTTCCCCGCAAAATGACCGCGTGAGAATAAAAACGCTTTATCTAAAGGTAAACCATGCCATACGATTTGTGGTACATCACGGTAACCCGGTAAAATCCAATCTTCTTTTTCTAATGCAAAGTGTGACGCAAGTTGTGAAGCTTCTTGCCCAGCAGTTGGTGCATAGAAGCCTAAGCGACCTTGACGGTTAAGAGAGATAGATCGTTGGTCTAAAATACGTGTATAAACCATACGCGTCATTAACTCAACTAGTTCCTCATCAGATAGCTTTGGGTCTGCCTCTTCATTTATAATTTCGCCTTCTTCATTCAAAATTTGAAACATTTCAAACTTATCTTCGATTTCAGTTAGCGTTTGTTTAGCATCAAAAATATTATTGTTTTTCTTGCTCATTTGTCACATCTCCCTTTCAGCTGTATTAAAATAAATCACCGTTTCAACTAGTACAACTTATTCTTTGCACTCAGTATACTGAATAAAATACTGTCGGTCAATCATATATTACGCGTACAAACAAAGATTTTTTCTAACATAACAATTAAACAACTCTGTTCCATACTGTACCATTAATTAATTTTTTCTGTATTATAACACCATATTAAAGGTACTCAATTATTACGTTCTCCTACATGATTACCAATAGTAGAATGCCCAGTTTCAGACAATCTAATAGCTATTGAAAAATTTTTTAAGTATATTCAAATAAGGTTTTTTTCATGTGATTGTTTAAAGACGTGATGTATACTTATAAGTAAGACACTACAAAGTCGAAAGGAAGATTCATATATGATTTTAATGGATGATATTATTCGCGAAGGTCATCCGACTTTACGCACAAAAGCCGAGGAGGTAAATTTCCCTTTAACCGATGAAGTAAAACAACTCGCAGAAGACATGCTTCAATATTTAATATACAGCCAAGATCCCGAAATGGCAGATAAATATAACCTACGTAGCGGCATTGGACTAGCTGCCAATCAAGTAAATAGCCTCCATCGAATGTTTGCCCTTCATTTAACAGACGAGAATGGCGAACAATTAAGTTTTGTAGCAATCAACCCAAAAATCGTTAGTCACTCAGTAGAAAACACGTACCTTGCAACAGGCGAGGGCTGTCTTTCTGTAGATCGCAATGTTCCAGGCTATGTACCGCGTCATGCTCGTGTTACAGTTAAATTTAAAACCGTTGACGGTGAAGAGAAAAAAATGCGCCTTAAAGGAATGCCTGCTATAGCCTTCCAACACGAATTAGACCACCTTAACGGCGTTATGTTTTACGACCGCATCAATGAAAAAAATCCATTTGCGGAAATTCCAGATTCTACACCATATGAGCGCGATTAGGCGCACGAAAAAGAAAGCAAACCCCTGCAGTTTTTTTAAACTGCGGGGTTTACTTTTTCTTGCCTCGCTATGATATTCATCTGACACTTTAACTTCGGGATTAGTCTAGCATCCACCTGAGGCATTAAACCGTTACGATTCCTCGTTCTAAACGTTCATTAATTTTTTCCAATAATGCAGGGAGCTCTTTCATCGTTCGAATCGTATAATGCGCACCTGTTTCTTTAAATATTATTGCTGTTTTTTCAACAGCAAATTGCTGCTCTTCCTCAGATAAAGCCCAATACTCTTCTTCAGATAACCCCATTTCAGAGCTGCCAATAATAACACCAACAGCCCATACACCTGCATTTAGAGCTTCTTGAATATCTGAAGTTGTATCACCAATCTTCACCACTTGCTTCGTTGACTTAATCCCTAATGCCTCCATATTTTTAAAAATCATATATGGGTAAGGGCGTCCTTTATCTCCTAATTGAGTAGGTGTTACTAAAAAATCAGGTTCATATCCTTTAGCCGCTGCATGCGGAGTCACTACCTCCATCATCAAGTCTGTATATCCCGTTGTGGAACCGATACGAATACCCTCTTCTTTTAATTGTTGTATCGTTTCTATCACATACTGAATCGGATCCGTGTAAGTCGCTAAAGATTCCATTAACTTTGATTCAAACTGCATATATAAAGCGTAGACATCCTCTTGCGTAAAATCTCGTCCATACTTTTCGTTCCATGCCTCACGAATTCTTGGCATTTCAAGCATTGTACGAATATGATCTATTTTCAACATGCCCATCGGTTTACGTGCTTCCTCTAGCGTAACCTTGATTCCCACATCTTCAAAAACTGTAAGAAAAACATTCACAGGAGCAAAGCAACCAAAATCAACAGTTGTACCTGCCCAATCTAAAATAATCGCTTCAATCTTCATTTTTTTATCACCACCATATAATTTTCGATAACCTTACACAATGTCTTCATATCATCTTCATGAATATCTCCAATATTGCCAATTCGGAATGTATCCACATCTGTTAGTTTCCCCGGATAAATGACAAATCCTGCTTTTTTCATCGCACTATAGAAATGATCGAAGGAGAACCCTTCATAAGGGAATAAAAATGTCGTAATAATAGGTGATTGTAACCCCTCTGAAATATAAGCGTTAAAACCAAGTGCTTGCAATTGAGTACGAAGTATACGATTATTATTCGCATATCGTTCGTAACGAGTACGTATCCCTCCTTCTTCCACAAGTTCCTCTAATGCCTTCGCAAAAGCTGCTACTACATGTGTAGGGGATGTAAAACGCCATTTTCCATCGAGTTTCATCACTTCCCACTGATTATATAAATCTAATGCAACACTTCTAGCTTGCCCTTTACACTTTTCTAATTCATCAATCTTTGCGATAACAAACCCAAATCCAGGTACCCCTTGGATACATTTATTAGCACTGCTAATTAAATAATCAATCCCTAATGCTTTTAAATCCATTGGTACGCCACCGAAGCTACTCATCGCATCAACGATAAACGTTTTATCCAACCCTTTGACAACGCCTCCTATTTCATGAATAGGATTTAAAATGCCCGTTGTCGTCTCACAATGTACAATAGCCACATGTGTTATTGTTAAATCACTTTCCAACAGCGCTTTCACTTCGAGTGGTGACGGCTGTTCATTATAAGGAACACTATAGACCGCGTGCTGTAGTTTAAGCACTTTTGCCATTTCAACAATGCGTTCACCGTAAGCACCATTTGTGATAATAAGTACTTTATCTTCCTCTCCAACAGCAGTTGTTAACACAGATTCTACAACAAAACTACCACTTCCCTGCATAAGAACCGTTGTATAATCCGTTTCTGTCACTTGTGCTAACTCTAAAAGCTGCTTACGTATTGTTTGTGTGACACTTTTATAATCGTCATCCCATGTGCAACGATCTTTTAACATCTCTTGTTTTACTGCTGCAGTTGTCGTTAAAGGACCTGGCGTTAACAATTTATAGTTGTTCATAAAATTGATATCTCCTTATTTTTGCGCTTCTTTAAAGAAAGCTTGATGTTTTTCCAATAGGTCTACCGTTAATGTCGTGTCCCATTTCTTTAAATGTTTAGGCACATACTCTTCATTTACTTGCTCACCTTCATAAAGAGCTACAGGATATTGCTTCAATAAATCAGGGCGGGCCTCCGTTGCGATTACTTTGGCTATTTCATGCGCTAACGCTTCATCCCCCTCTTTATCTACTACAGCCACTGATTCTGTTAATGTAAAGTTACCTTCTATTGGATCGATATAATCAATCGGTATCCCTTCTTTTTTAGCATCAATAGCTTGAATCCGTAGACCAAACCCTACAGCTACCTCGCCCGTTTTTACTTTTTTAATAGGCCCAGAGCCCGAGCTTTCGATATGCGGTCCAGCATTTTTGATTAAATCAGCTAATAGTTCTTTACCCTCTTTTTCTCCATACTCATTAATAATGGCCTGCACTAACAACCAACCTGTTGACGAGTCTAGAATATTAGGAAATGACAATAAATCTTTATAGGCAGGGTTTGTTAAATCCTTTATAGATGTTGGAACTGGCAAACCTTTTTGTTTTAATAAATCCGTATTAATAAAAATCGAGCCGATATTCCCTAAAATCGGTAATGCAAATGTAGAACCATCATCTAAAGGCTTTAAATCAGAAGATACATCTACAAACATAGATTTAGATTTTTGCGCACTTTCTATAAAATAAGAAGCTGTTGTTACGACATCTGCCTCAATGTCTTTCCCCTCCGCCATTATTTTCCCGCCCAGTTCAGACGTTCCGAATGATTGTATTAAATATTTACCTTTATACCCCTTGTTATCTAATGTTGCTTCCATGACATCAATTGCTTCATCATCCGCATTTGAATAAATAATAACTTGATCGTTCGAACCCGCTTCCACTCCTCCACATGCAGCCAAAACAATTGCTGAGCTAACTGTACCTAACATCATTACTGTTGATTTTTTCATCTTTATGCTCCTTTGTTTTTTCTTTAGGTGTTGCTATATAGTCACAACCTAATTTCACAATGAGGTTTGTACATAAAATAAAAATCGATAGAACAAAAATGTCTGTATACTTCGCGAAATGTTGAAGTTCTTTTATACGTGTCGATACAAGCATCGTTTTCGTGCTAACAAGGAAAATTACCCCGCTAACAGTCACCATAGCGTTTAAAAAATAATAGCTAAACATTTGATAAATCGTAGGTCTAATATTCGGTAAAATAACGCGAATAACCGTTTTCAACCATGAATCTTTTAATAGCTCTGCTGTCACTTCCCATGTCGGATCCATTTTTTGCAATGAATTTTTCGCCATTAAATATGGTGTTGTAAAGAAGTGAACGACATTACACGCAATAATGATGAGGAATGTCCCTTTTAAGGAACTCCCATTAAAGAAAAACAAGTAAGACAGACCAAGTACCATGCCCGGCACAGTATTCGTAACCATTGAAGCAAAATCTATGCTTTTCCTTCCTTTAAGCGGTGTTCGTACATTTAATAGAGCGGACACAAACGCTACAGCCACACCTAAAACAGCTGTCAAAACAGCCACTATTAGCGAGTTCATATAAACTTGCTTCAAGCCCTGTTCAGCTAGTACGTTTTTCACATGCTCAAATGTAAAGCTGAAATCATATGGATATCCTTTCGTAAAAGGTATTATAAATATTGTTGAAAACATGATTAATACCGCACCTACACAAACAAACGAGAAAACAGTAAACATTACATCACGGAAACGATGGACAACGAGGTCACTTTTAGAAACCTCCTTATAATTAAAATTAAATCGTTCCAAAATTGTTAACATAACGACACCAAGCACTGCAGGTACTAACATTAAAATCGAAATCACTGCACCTCTCTCGAAATGTACAATGGAACCAAGCATCGCTTGATATAGCTCAGTAGCAATAACTTTGTAGCTACCACCAACTGACGCAGGTATCCCGAAATCTGTAAAACTTAACACAAACGATAGTATGAATGCCCCACCAATCGTCCCTAGCATCGGACGAAATACTGTATGATAAAATCTTCGGTATGGACGATCATGCATCAGCATGGAAACTAGCAGAAATCTTTTATCAATATATTGCATAGAATTTTGCATTAATATAAAAGCAACAGGCAATGTATACAGCACATAACCAATTAATAAACCGTTAAATCCATAAACCGTAAACAAGGGCTGACCAAGTATCTTCGTAATAATCCCTTGATTGCCAAAGGTATAAATCAGTACAAAGCCATATGTTATGGTTGGTAATAGCATCGGTAATGTAATACCCACTTGAACAAGCTTTTTCGTAAATCGATGCATCGTTGTAAAATGAACAGCATAGGCCAATAAAAAAGCCAAAATTGTCGTGATCAAAGCTGCTATTAAAGAGACTTGAAAACTATTGAAAAACGCATCACGAATCTCCACATTTTGCAATGTTTCCACATAGTTTTGAATGGTGACGGCCTTCCCCTTTTTTAAAGATTGCCAAAACATATACAGTAACGGAACAATTAAAAAGAATACAAAAAAGAAAATAATCGGAAGAAAAATCAATTTCATTATTTTATTTGTTTTAAGCATACGATTCTCCAAATAGCTGATAAATGTTATGACGTTTTATATGAAGTTGTCTTAATATAAAATCTTCAACAAATTGGTTTTCTGGTGTATTTACTATTTCTTGCGGCGTTCCAAATTGCGAAACAGTTCCCTCATTAATAATTAGCACTTTATCTGATAGTGTGAGAGCTTCCTCTGGATCGTGCGTGACAATGATTGTCGTTAAATTAAATTGGCGAGCAATGGATTGAATACGTTCCTTAATCGATTCCTTTATCACACCATCAAGCGCACTTAACGGTTCATCCAACAATAATATTTTAGGCTGCATCACAAGCGTTCTAGCTATAGAGACACGCTGTTTTTGCCCGCCTGATAACTCATGAATCTTTTTATGTAAATGTGGGGTCAGTTCTAAAAAGTCTATATATTCCTGCACCTCTTTTTTTGACATTCCTTCTTTTTTATTTTTCAAACCATAGACGATATTGTCATAAGCATTTAAATGCGGGAACAACGCAAAGTCCTGAAAAACAATATTAAACCCTCGATCTTGCATAGATTGTTTCGATATATCTTGTCCGTTGTAAAAAAGCTGTCCATTCGTTTGTTGAGTAAGACCTAGAATAATATTGAGTAAAGTTGTTTTCCCACAACCACTCGGTCCTAGTAACGAAACTATTTCACCCGATTGAATGTTTAAATTTATATTCATTAAAACTTTTTTATTTTTATAGTTTTTCGAGATATTTTTTAGTTCTAACAAATTGGTCACCTCTCTTTAGTTCTGAACCTTAGTATAGGGACAATTTGTAAAAGGAATTACAGATTTGTGTAAATGTTGAGTAAATTCTGACCAACTTTTGACAAGGTTGCGTTCATTTCGATTATTATTTAGTAGAGGTGATGAAATGTATACAATAGAAAGGCAACAGCATATTTTGCAATTTGTTCGGAAACATAAAGTAGTAAAATTAGTAACATTAACAAAAGAGTTTAACGTTTCAATGGAAACAATCCGTCGTGATATTCAACAGCTTGTGCTAGATAGGAAGATGGAGAAGTTTTATGGCGGTGTTAAATATATTGAACCTGTTGAGGGGTTGATGGATAACCGACTTCATGAACAGCTACCAGAAAAGATCGCGATCGCAAAAGCTTGCGCTTCTTTAGTACAAGATGGGGAGTGTATTTTTTTAGATAGTGGAACGACCACATATCAAATGACACCTTTTTTATTAGAAAAAGAAAAATTAACCGTTATTACAAACTCACTTCCTGTAGCCTTTGATTTAATCGGCTCCAATATCGAAGTGATCATTATCGGCGGTAAAGTTCGGCATTCAGAAAAATCTGTAACGTCTAATGATTTCCTCTTCCGCTTCGATCATCTAAATATTAATAAAGCTTTTATTTGTGCTAGTGGGGTGTCGATTGAAAAAGGAATTTCAGATTTCAATTTAGAGGAGGCTATTACCCGAAAACAAATTATCAATATTTCCCAAACTGTGTATGTAGCAGCTGACTCTTCAAAATTTGACAAAGATGTCGCTATTCAAGTTTGTCCAGCAGATGCCGTAAATATGATTATTACAGATTGTGGACTCTCTAAAAAAACAATCAATCATTTCACGGATAAAGGTGTACAGTTAAAAATAGTAAGAACAAACATAGAAACTGAATCAGAGTCTTCTAATTAATAAGAGTAGATAAAAATGGTTAATCAACACGCTTGTGAAATTCACTAAAAAAAGCAACTAGCTGCAGTCAATCCTCCAACTAGTTGCTTCTCTTTCATTTCTTTAGATAATATTTAATTGGCGCATGATTTTAGCAAGGCCATCCTCATCTACATGCTCCGCAATATGGGTAGCAATAGCCTTTACTCTCTCATGTCCATTCCCCATCGCCACACCTGTCCCAACAGCCTGTAGCATTTCTATATCATTCATACCATCTCCAAAAGCAATGGCATCATTTTGTGTCAGCCCCATTTTTTCAAGAACCTTTTCAATACCAACAGCCTTCGAGCCTCCATTTGGTAAAATATCACAAGAATAGCGATGCCAGCGTACAAACTGCACATTAGGAAATGCTTCACGATATAAATGTTCATCTTTTTCTTCCATAAAAATAAGTGTTTGATATACATCGTTCTGCATATAATAAGTTGAGTCTAAATTTGGATACTGGTATTTTAAAGTATTTAAGCTTTCTGCCACCATAGCGTTATTTTCAACAGATGCAATCATTTGCTTGTCATCTAAAAATACTACAGGTTCGTTCCGTGCTTCGCCAAAGGCAATGATTTCGGCTAGCTCGTCTTTCTCAACACCATTTGTATAGACAACCTCACCACGATAAACAACATATTGCCCATTAAATGTCACATACGTATTAATATCCAACTCTTCTAGTAAGGTTTGAATCATAAAAGGCGCACGGCCAGTTGCAATCGCTAGCTCATAGCCATTTCGACGAGCCTCAAAAAGCGCTTCTTTCGCAGAAGCAGGTAATATTTTCTCACTATTATAAAGCGTACCATCTACATCAAAAAATAATATTTTCTTCATCTTATAGTCCCCTTCATTATGTATTATTCTGCAAAGGCCAACGACTTTACAGAGGTATGATTTTCCATTATAATGATCCTAAGGAGTGATGTGCCATGCTGAAGAAACTCAAACGCAAATTGTTGAAGCAACTTCGCGGCGTACTCGGAAAAAAATCAATTGCCTAACATTTGCCCTTCATTATTTGAAGGGCTTTTCTTTATTTTAGAGTAACTGCGTGATAATATAAAGGAAATGCATTTATTTGGCTATGTGCAACCACTGGCTCATTGCTTTATTCAATTGCAACTTGTTGTAATTACGTCTGGATTAAAACACTGAGATACAAGAACTTCAAACGCCTAATTTCGCCATTAGTATACTAGAAATTCGTTGTTTTTTCTTGTAGTACGTGCGTGGTATTAGTCAAAGCTGCAAAAAATTGTACGCAATAAAAGGAGAGCAAACTATGATTTACAAAGTTTATTACCAAGAAAAAGCAAATGAAATTCCAGTTCGCGAAAATACTAAAAGTCTATACCTTGAAGCTGCTTCAGACCGCGAAGTACGTGAAAAGCTAAAAGACCGAAACTACAACATCGAGTTCATTCAACTGCTTGAAGGTAACTATTTAGCTTACGAACAAGCAAGTCCGAACTTCGTCTTAGAGGAAATTTAACAAACATGAAGTTTGTTAAAAATGACCAAGCAGCTGTTTTCGCGCTCGGCGGACTGGGCGAAATCGGCAAAAACACTTACGGCGTTCAATTTCAAGATGAAATCATTTTAATTGATGCCGGCATTAAATTCCCAGAAGACGACTTACTCGGTATTGACTATGTTATTCCGGACTATACGTATTTAGTACGCAACGTCGACAAGATTAAAGGATTATTCATTACCCATGGACATGAAGACCATATCGGTGGTATTCCCTACTTATTACGTCAAGTAAATGTCCCTGTCTACGGTGGTAAGCTTGCACTTGGCTTACTTCGCAATAAGTTAGACGAACATGGCTTACTACGTACAACAAAGCTTATCGAAATCAAAGAAGAGGATGTTATTAAGTTCAGAAAAACATCTGTTAGCTTCTTTAGAACAACACATAGTATTCCAGATGCTTACGGGATTGTTGTAAAAACACCACCCGGTAACATCGTGCATACAGGTGACTTTAAATTTGATTTTACACCCGTAGGCGAGCCAGCCAACTTAACAAAAATGGCTGAAATCGGACGTGACGGAGTACTATGCTTACTTTCAGATAGTACAAATGCAGAAAAGCCGAACTTCACTATGTCAGAGCGTACAGTTGGAAAAAGTATCGACGAAATTTTCCGCAAGGTTGATAGTCGTATCATTTTTGCAACTTTCGCATCCAATATTCACCGTTTACAGCAAGCAACAGATGCTGCTATAAAATACGGAAGAAAAATTGCTGTCTTCGGACGTTCGATGGACAATGCCATTACAATCGGTCGTGAACTAGGCTATATTAATGCACCAAAGGATACATTTATTGATGCCCAAAGCATTAATCGTCTCCCTGCCAATGAAGTAATGATATTATGTACAGGCTCTCAAGGTGAACCGATGGCGGCCCTTTCTCGTATCGCAAATGGCACACATCGTCAAATCCAAATTCAGCCTGGTGACACAGTTATCTTCTCTTCTTCGCCAGTACCAGGAAATACGGTAAGTGTAAATAAGATTATCAACTTACTTTTCCGTGCAGGTGCAGAAGTTATTCATGGTGCACTTAATAATATCCATACGTCTGGTCACGGTTCTCAAGAAGAACAAAAATTGATGCTACGCTTAATGAAGCCTAAATTCTTTATGCCAATTCACGGTGAATTCCGTATGTTGAAAATGCATACTCATCTAGCAGAAGATTGTGATGTTCCACTTGAAAATTCATTCGTTATGGAGAATGGTGACGTGCTAGCATTAAGTGCCAATGAAGCACATGTTGCAGGTCGTATCCCTTCAGGAGACGTTTATATTGATGGCAATGGTATTGGAGATATCGGCAATATCGTCTTACGTGATCGACGCATTCTTTCTGAAGAAGGTTTAGTGATCGTTGTTGTAAGTGTGGATATGGAAAATCAAAAAATGGTTTCTGGCCCAGACATTATTTCACGAGGCTTTGTTTATATGCGTGAGTCAGGTACGATGATTAATGAAGCACAAAAAATGCTAAATCGTCACCTGAATGAGTCAATTCAAAGCAAGACTCCTCAATGGACTGAGCTGAAAAATGAAATTACTGACGTATTAGGACCATATTTATTTGAAAAAACAAAACGTCGACCTATGATTTTACCGATTATTATGGAGGTTTAACCTCATTACAAAAAACTACGCAAATTTGCGTAGTTTTTTTATTTTCATTTTTCTGAAACCTCTTTGCTATTTGTTTCGTATATAGTAATAACAACTCAATTTTACTCCCTAGACTATTACATAAGAGCCACTAAAACTTCTATTTTTCGTACGACCTCTCTTTAATGTCAATAAAATAGGATTGTTCACCCTTGAGAGTGAGCAATCCTGTTCCATGCCTAAATATTAAAGTATTTAGCTATTACATAAGCAACCCATCTATGGTCTGGCTGCAAGCGTAGATTTTCAATCAATCCTTTTAAAATCGGTTTACTATAGGTTGTATTTTCGATTTGAACTTTTAATAATTCAAGAGACTCGCGTTCTATAGACTCTTCTAAGCCATCTAAATGTTGTCCAATTAATTCTAGTAAAGATTCCTGTGAAACTTCTTCATTACAAGGTTTCGCTGTTAATTGAACGAGCTCTTCGGTTATAAATGGAATCGTCGTATGCCGTGCAATAATTTCCGTCTTTTCAGCTAGAGATCTAGCCAATTGATCTAAATCGAGTGGTATATCGGAAAAAATAAAAAGTTCTGAATAACTTTTCATAAACCCTTTAATACAATACATGACATCATATTTTGTCTCGTGGAGTTCATCTTGATATAGCTGTTCCAGCATATAGATAATCGACTTAGACATTTCGACATCATAGGCAATAATTTTCTGAAACAACTCTTTTTTTGAAAGAAGTACTTTCTCATTAAAAAACACACGGGCAGGTGCAGCATGGTTTTTAAATGCTTGAAAAATACTTTTATAAAACTCAACTAATTTGATATCTTTACTAAGGGAACTTTTGACTACTTGGTCAACATCTGTAACAAACCGTTGTAGATAGTTCTCTACCATGGAAATTATAAGCTCGTCTTTTGTTTTGAAAGATAAATAAAATGCACCTTTTGAAATTCCACATCGCTCTGTAATTTGCTGTACAGATGTAGCTTCAAAGCCTTGTTCCGAGAAAAGCTCCAACGCTTTCTCCATAATAAGTTGCTTTTTTAACATACTTTTAATTCTCTCCTAATGTATATCGTTGACAAATGACCGATTAGTCATTAGTATAAATAACTGAATCAAGTTAGTCAATAAAGGGTAGGTGTAAAGGTGAAAGGTTTAGTTAATTTCGTATTGAAAAACAAATTGGCAGTGTGGTTATTAACAATTATCATCACTGTCTCTGGTATTTATTCAGGTACAAAAATGAAAATGGAATCCATACCTGATATTTCTATACCATATTTAATCGTAATGGGTGTTTATCCAGGCGCAACACCTGAACAGGTTATGAATGAGCTTTCCATGCCATTTGAAAAGTCAATAGAAAGCTTAGAAGATGTAAAGGCTGTTTACTCAAACTCCTCTTCAAACGTAGCACAAGTTCAAGTTGAATACGACTACGGAATTGATATGGATGAGAAAAAACGCCAATTAGAGTCCGCTCTAGAATCTATCAAATTACCTGAAGGTGTCCAAAAGCCTACAGTTATGGCAATTAGCATGAATATGATGCCTGTTGTCGCTTTATCAGTTAGTAGCTCTAAGGAAGATATTGTTGAATTAACGTCAACAGTTGAAGACATTTTACTTCCTAAAATCGAAAAAATTGATGGCGTTGCTTCAGCAACTATCAACGGCCAGCACATTAATGAAATATCATTTAAATATGATCAAGCGAAAATGGCTGCTCTCGGCTTAACAGAGGATTCTGTCAAGCAAATGATTCAAGCAAGTGATATGTCACTATCACTTGGTTTATACCAATTTACTGTTGGCGAACAGGCCGTATCAGTAGACGGTAAAGTACAATCTATCGATCAGTTAAAAGACTTATTGATCCCAGTCACACCTTCAGCTACAAATCCTTCACCATTCGTTCGCTTAGGCGATATTGCAACGATTGAAGTCGAAGGTAAAGTACAATCTGTATCACGTACAAATGGCGAAGATGCGATTGCGATTCAAATCGTTAAAGCTCAAGATGCAAATACGGTAAAAGTCGTAAATGCAGTGAAAGATTTAATGAAAGACGAAGAAAAATCATTAGACGGCTTAAAAGTGGATATCTCACTTGACCAAGGTAAACCAATTGAAGATTCAGTCTTCACAATGATTGAAAAAGCAGTATTCGGTGGTGCCATTGCCGTATTAATTATTTTACTATTTTTACGTGATTTCAAATCAACAATTATTTCGATTATTTCTATCCCAGTTTCAGTATTCATGGCATTACTACTCTTAAACTGGATGGATATCACATTAAACATTATGACTCTCGGTGCGATTACCGTAGCAATTGGTCGTGTCATCGATGACTCCATTGTAGTTGTTGAAAATATTTATCGACGTATCCATTTAAAAGAAGAAAAACTAACAGGTCGTGTTCTTATTCGTGAAGCGACAATTGAAATGTTCAAACCAATCCTTTCTTCTACATTAGTAACTGTGGCAGTATTCGCCCCACTAATGTTTGTAGGCGGTATGGTTGGTGAATTATTCATGCCGTTTGCGTTAACAATGTCATTTGCGCTAGGTGCTTCATTAATAGTGGCTATTACCATAGTCCCTGCTTTATCTCACTTCCTATTCCGTAAAAAAATATACGGTGAGAAAAAAGAAAGTCAACATAAAGAAGTTGGTAAACTAGCTCTTTGGTATAAAGGTGTATTAGAGAAAACATTAAACCATAAAATCATTACATCAGTTATTGCGATCGTATTGCTTGTTGGTTCTCTTGCTTTAACACCACTTATTGGCTTCAGCTTCATGGGCTCACAAGAAGAAAAGGTTATGTACTTAACGTATACTCCTGCTACAGGCGAGCTAATGAAAGATACAGAAGCAAACGTTGCAAAAGTAGAAAAAGAATTAATGAAACGCAAAGACGTAGATATTTTGCAAGTTTCTATCAATGACCCTAAACATGTTGATCCTTCGGCAATGATGATGGGTGGCGGCGCTGGTGGTGCCTTAATGTACCTCATCTTCGATCCAGATATGGAGAACTTCCCTGAAGCACGCGAAGAAGTAGAAGACTATGTAACGAACATTGGTCAATCAGGAGAATGGAAATCTCAAAACTTCTCATCAATGTCGGGATCTTCAAATGAAGTAAGTTACACATTATATAGTGAAAATCTAGATAAGCTTCGTAAAGCCGTGAAACAAGTGGAAGGCGCATTAAAAGAAGTTGATGGATTAGAAGAAATCAAGTCTGATAATGAAGATCCATTTGTTGAGCATACCTTAAAAGTAGATCAAAAGAATGTTCTACAATACGGTTTAACTACTGCTCAAATTGTAATGGCTTTAAATGAAAATACATCGCCTGAAGTTTTAACTAAAGTTCAGTATGATGGTGAAGATATCGATGTTATTGTACAACGCGAAGAAAAAGCTGCAGCTAAATCAATTGATGATGTATTAGCTACTAAAATCCAAACAGCTTTAGGCACAACAATGACAATCGGTGAGTTAGTAACAAAAGAAGAAGGCACTACGTTAAACACATTATCTCGCTCAAAAGGTGAGTATTTCGCAAAAGTTTCTGGCACGATTAAAGGTGACGATATTTCAAAAGCAACTTCAGCTGCTGATAAAGAAATTGATAAATTAGATTTACCTAAAGGTGTAACGACTGGCGTTGCAGGTGTGGCTGCAGATATGCAAGAAACATTCACACAACTTGGCATTGCTATGTTAGCTGCAATCGCGATTGTTTACTTCATTCTAGTAGTTACATTCGGTGAAGGTTTAGCACCATTCGCTATTCTGTTCTCACTACCATTCGCAGTAATCGGTGCATTTGTCGGCTTGTACGTCACAAATCAAACTATTTCTGTTTCTGTTATGATGGGACTATTAATGCTAATAGGTATCGTTGTAACAAACGCCATTGTATTAGTAGACCGCATTATCCATATGGAACGTGACGGACTTGCTATGCGCGAGGCTATTTTAGAGGCAGGGGCAACTCGTTTACGTCCAATCCTAATGACTGCTATCGCAACAATCGGTGCGATGATTCCAATGGCAATCGGTAATGGTGGCAGTGGTCTAATTTCAAAAGACCTGGCGATTACCGTAATTGGTGGTTTACTATCTTCAACATTATTAACATTAGTAGTTGTACCAATCGTGTATGAAATGCTATCTAAAATGTTAAAGAAAAACCGAAAAGACACTGAAGAAAATTAATAAATAAATGTAAAATGGGCTCTCCTTAAAGGGGGGCCTTTTTTCTATATTTTGATGAAACAGCATGATGTTGGTCACGGGGGCGTTATCACAGGATGTGATGCTTTTAGCCGTCGTTCCTCTATTGCTGATCCCCAAGGAGTCGCCCCAGCCTTCACACCAATCAACTTTTCTACATGATATACGTTTTAACAAAATGTCATCCCCTCTCAATCTCAAATAAAAAGCTTAACAGGAATTTACAAATCTTGTTATAATTAAATCCACTAAAATGCTTTTAAGGGGGGAGTTTTGTGAGCGATAACATTTTTATACAAGCACCAACAGTTTTAAAAACAGCAAGATTAATATTAAGACCTATTTCATTAAATGATTTAGAGGCAATGTTTAATTACACGTCCTGCGAAAACGTTGCACGCTATGTTACATGGGATCCTCATAAGAGTTTAGACGAAACAAAAGTGTTTGTTGAATTAGTTTTAAATGGGTATAAACAAGGTAATCATCTATTATGGGGTATTGAATTTGAGCAGAAATTAATTGGCACTATCGACTTTGTTTCTGTTAATGACCAACATAAATGGACGGAAATTGGATACGTTATTTCTGAAGATTATTGGAATAAAGGGATTACGACCGAAGCAGTAAAAAAATTAATAGACTATGGATTTAACGAATTAAAAATGGTTCGAATACAAGCACGCTGTTTTGAGGACAATATCGGTTCCCAAAAAGTAATGGAAAAATCGGGTATGCTTTTCGAAGGTATTTTACGAAAAAGTATGTTTGTTAAAGGACTTCACCAAAATATTAAAATGTATGCTATTACAGATGATGACTATATTAAATCATAAATTGGATTAGGCCCTGCAAAAATCAGCAGGGCTTATTTAAATTACAACCATTCCTCAATACAATAGACTTTTTTGGCCGTTGCATCTAATCTTACTCTTTTTCCAATTGCAATTGGATGCATCGGATGCGTATGACATATATCGAATTCTGCTAAAATCGGGATATCAATGTTATCTAACTGTTCAAGCAGGACTTCATACGGTTTACGTCCAGTCCCCAAGTCATCATAACACTCATGCTTACCTAAAATAATGCCACTTATTTTTTCAAATACACCATGCAATTTCAACATCGCAAAATTTTTCTCAACGATAGCTGTATTTTTTGCACAATCTTCAACTAATAAAATATCTCCGTCTTTAATATTTGGAAAATAAGCCGTACCAATAAATCCATACATCGCATTTACATTGCCACCAATTAACCTACCTTCAGCAACTCCCTCTCGAACCGTCACCCACTCATTCTTATTTAACTTTTTTTCCACCGTTTTTTCTAGCCAATTGACAGGTTCATCTGACCAATAAGATGGCATCGGAATTTCGTAAGGTAATGATTGTGACTTAAAGAAGTAGTTCTCAAAGAATCGATATGTATCATTAACTAATGGCTCAAACTCACCAAATGAAGGAGCTAAAGCTGGACCATAGAAAGTTGTAATTCCTGTTTTTGCGTAAAGTGCAAGTAAAACTGCCGTTGCATCAGAATAACCAACAACGATTTTCGGATTGCTTTGAAACGCCTCATAGTCGATATATGGCAGCATACTATTCGAATTTGTACCACCGATTGTCGACATTATGATGTGGACGTTTGGATTTCGTAGTAATTCATTTAATTCTTCGGCACGCTCTTTTGGAGTTCCAGCGCGATAACTATCAGATTTACCAGTTAGACTTCCTTCAATTAAGTTTATATTTCTTTGTTCAAGAAAAGCTTTCCCTCGCTTATATCGAGAAAGTGAACTGACGGATGCTGGCGATGATGGAGAAAAAACACCAATATTGATACCGCTTCTGATGCTTATAGGATTCATATAGGAACTCGAACTCCTCCTTTTTTTTTACAATATTTTTGACATGTAATATTCATCCATATATTCCCCATCAACATATAAAGAATGTCTTTTAGTCCCCTCAATTTCAAACCCCATTTTTTTATATAAAGCAATGCCTGCCGTGTTATTTGCCATTACAGTTAGTTCCAGGCGGTGCATACCCTTTTCTTTTGCCCAATCGTCGAGGTGACTAAATAATGCAGTACCTATTTTTCGTCCTCTATAATCACTATGGATACCTACGACTATATAGGCTCGATGCGAAACTCTAGATGGCGTTTGATTACCTTGAACAATTAAATAACCAACTATAGCCTTTTCAATTTCAGCAATAAATAAAGCTGAATGGCTGTTATTGTTCATATTCTCTATAAACTTAGTAAACTGTTCAGTCTCTAACTTTCGTTCACCTGGCTTGAACAACATAAAATTAGATTCTTCCGCATTTTTTATGACAGCTATGACCTGCTCAGTATCTTCTCGTATAGCCTCTCTTATTAACATCTTGATTTAGCTCCTTTTTTATCAATTATGCCTCGGTATAATTGCGTCCGGAATCGGCTTTGTGTTTAGGCCTGCACGATGCAGGTCAGTTAGCCGTTATCGCATGGATGCGATGATCTTAGGCTAACATCCTCTAAGAACTTCTTTCCGATTCCGCGACATCCGCCGGAGGCTTTAGGCCAACGTGATGTTGGTCACTCAGTCATTGCCACAGGACGTGGCGTTCTTAGACTGAGTTCATCTATTTCAGCGGATGGTGGGACATCTGCTGAAAAGTGACTTAAAACCGCATTCATCTTCTGTACCTGTCGCTATATTAAACATTTGCTGAAAGAAGTTAAAATTGAGTGAATTGTATCATCAAGTTTTCCGTGTTCATTTGAATTTCACCACCGATAGGAAACGTAAAAATTGGCTGTGTATGTCCAAAATCAACATCATAGATAACTGGGATTCTTTTTAACTTGGGATGCTTATCTAAAATAAAATGTAACTGCTCCTCTGTCATATTAGAAGCTCTTTGGAAACGCCCTATCGCAATACCTTTAATATTGCTAGTAGCTTGCAATAATGAGGTGAAATCACGAGCAAATATTTCTGGATTAACTATTTCATCATCCTCTACAAATAAAATACTGTTCGATAAATCTGGCATATACAGTGTCCCTTGAAGTAAATTTAACGTACATAAATTCCCACCAAATAATTGTCCACTTACTTCACCGTCAGAATACACCTTCCAGCTAGCTGCTTCAAAATGACGATTATGCTGATCTAAATACCACGCATCATCACTCCAAACGCTTGACGCTTTGATCGTATATGATGTATTAGTCATTAAACATTTTTGGAAATAGGATAGCTGATAGTCTTGTGCCTCTTCCATTTGAAAGCTAGAAAAATGAGGCCCAGAATACGTAACAAATTCACATTTTTTTGTAATTGCTGTTGCTAAAGCTGTGATATCACTGAAACCACAAAGGATTTTCGGGTTATTTGCTATCATGTCGTAGTCCAAATAAGGTAATACTTCATTACAGTTAAAACCACCAATAACTGTTAATATGGCTTTTACACCCTCATCACGAAAGGCATCATGAATGTCTGCAACTCGATGCTCGATTGATGATGAATGTTGTAGATCACATTCAAAAATATATCGACCAAAAGATACACGAAAGCCTAACTCTTCAAGCTTTTTCTTTGTTTGTTCAGCGCCTTCTGCTGTGATGATTGCCGCACTACGACTAGGTGCAATAACACGTATCTCATCACCTACTGTTAACTTATTCGGAATACGCAAACTGCTCCCTCCTCTAATATGTTTCAAATTTTCATTAGTAATCTCTCATCTTTTTTATAACTTTGGACAAACTTGAATAAATTAACGCAAGATTGCCTTTCTAATCCGTTCAGCTACCTCACTAGGATTTGTAAGGGGCAAAAAATGATAGCTATCAGGAATAATCTCAACTAGTGCATTTGGTTGTCTTCCCTGAAATCTATTTAACTTCTTGTGTAATAAACTATCTGGATGGTCATCAGCCAACAGTAATAACACCGACAATGGAACTTCATTTTCTATACAGTAATTATTTATTTCAATTGCTTTTGACAAATCATTTAAAGCTTTTACATTGCTGTGATGGTAAAAGATATTATTTTTTTCAACGAAATTATGAAAGAAATAATTATACAAATATTCTTTATTTTCAGCGGATAAGTTTATCATATTACTTACCTCTTCAGTAATAGCTTCCTGTAAATCTTCTAATCGTTCGATGATAGGTAATTGTATTTCCGCTTCATCATCAAGTTGATATTCTCCTATAAAATAATATCCACCGTCTAACAATATTAATGATTGAACCGAATCTGGATAGTTTGTATAAAACTTTTGAATAATCCATGCACCTATTGAATTCCCAAGAAAATGAGCTTTAGTAATGTTTAAATGCTCCATAATTTCCTTTATCGTATTGATAAACGTTTGAAATGAAAAATCACTGTCTAGTCGACCATTATGCCCCGGTAAATCGATTGCTACAATATAAGCTTCTGGAAGGGCGCTGGCTAATGCTGCAAACATTTCTTTACGTTCACCAAGCGCAGGTATCGCAATTATTACTTCTTCATTTTGAAATGCATTGTATTGAATATATTTTTTCATGATCCTCCACCTTGCCATCATAACGTTCGTTTTTTTCGAAAAATTCAGGTAATTATATAACTAAAATTTTCTTTATTATTACAAAGCGTTAATGGAAAATCAATGGCTAATAACCAAAATGTGGATGATGATTGTTAAAACACGTTCCGAATCGGCGACACTTTGGGGATCAGCAATAGAGGAACGAAGGCTAAAAGCATCACGTCCTGTCATAACGTCTTTACAGGATGAGAAGTTCTTAGCCTAGTTCCTCTATTTCAGCGGGTGTTTGAACACTCGCTGATAGAAGTTAAATATAATATCGATGGATAGGACGTCCAACACTTCCGTATTGTATATCTACCTTTAATAAATTTTGTTTTTCTAAAAAGTCTAAATAACGTCGAGCCGTTACGCGCGCTGTTCCAATATATGTAGACACTTCCTCCGCTGAGACTGCTTCGTTACTTTCTTGAATATAGGCAAGCACTTTGCCTAATGTCGCCCGGTTAAAACCCTTTGGTAGTTCTTCTATTACAATTGTCTCAGTGATGGGGGGAACAGCTATTTGTTCAGGGATACGTTGCTGCATTAGATGATCCACATCATGCTGTGTTAGATCTTCCATACCGCTTATTTTCTTTTTATATGTTTGATAATTCTTTAAAGTTTGTTCAATTCGTTCAAACGTAAAAGGTTTCATAATATAATCATAGACGCCTAAATGTAAAATTCGCTGCACAGTAGGCATATCATTTGCAGCAGTTACAGCAATAACATCAACGGGAAGATGTTCTTCACGAATTTTCCCTAGCGTAATAATGCCATCTTGCTCGGGCATAAAAATATCCATAAAGACTAGGTCGGGATTTAATTGTTTAATCCTCTCAATCCCTTCTATCCCATTACTAGCATAGCCTATTAACGAGAATCCTTTGATTTGCTCTATAAATTGCCTATTCACTTCTCGTACCATCGGATCGTCCTCAATTAATAACACGTTCATTACATCCATCTACTCTTCTCCTAACTCCAATAAGATTAAGAAACTTGTCCCTTTCATAAATTCACTCACTACTTCAATATCACCATTACCTTTTTTTACAATTTCATGTATTAAATGCAAGCCAATACCGCGATTCTCGCTTGCCTTTGTAGAAAATCCATTTTCAAACATACGAGCTTGCACCTCTTCAGACATCCCAATTCCATTATCAGAAACAGCAATTGCTAAAACACCGTCATGCTCATCTACAGAAATCGCTACATATTTATCATCTTTTGAAAGTACATTTAGCGCTTCAAAGGCATTTTCAATTAAATTTCCTAATAAGACAACAAAATCGTGGTGATCTAATAAAGGTGGAAAGCGTTTAAAATGACTTTTTCGATCGATTTCTACTTGTATGCCTAATTCCTTGCCATAGCTAACTTTACTTAGCAATAATCCTGAAATATTTTCATTATGAAAGCGTTCATTTAAAAACTTCGTTAAAGAGGCCTCATTTTCGGTAGTAGCTGTAACGTATTCAAGTGCTTGCTTTGTATGTCCCAATTGCAGAAGACCTGCAATCGTATGTAGCTTATTTTTATGCTCATGTGTTTGTACACGGAGTGCTTGAACAAAAGCTTTAACACCCGTCACCTCTTCCGCAAGCTTTTTCACCGCAGTTAAATCTTTAAACATAGCAACTGCTCCGACTAACTCACCATTTACTATAATCGGGACACGATTACTCAAAATACTATGATGATTAATATAGAGCTCTTGATTGTATACAGGATTTGCTGTTTCAACAATTTCAGGCAATCGTGTGTCTGGCAAAACATCATAAATATTTTCCCCAATACAATCCTCTATCTTTCTAGTAACGCCTAATATATCAGCTGCTTTTTCATTAAAAATTGTAATATTCATTTCTTTATCCACCGCTATAATGCCTTCATGCATAGCATTGAATGTTTCTGTTCGTTCCACATACATCTTCGCAATCTCATGAGGTTCAAGCCCAAACATTTGCTTTTTAATATGTCGGCCAAGCGTATAAGCCCCCCAAATGCTAAAAACAAGCGATATCAGAATCGTAATAAATATTTCATGCTCATAATTTTGCAGCATTTCTATAAAAGTAGGCAGTGAATACCCTACAATGACAATGCCCACTTGTTCTTTTTTCTCATCAATGATTGGGACAAACGCTCGAATCATTACCCCGGCTTCCCCTTGCGCCTTCGATACATAATAATGCTCACTAAAGGCAGCATTTAAATCCTGTGATTCACTACGCTTCCCTATTTCTTTACTGACTGGGTGAGATAGTTTAATACGATCCTTATTCATCACAACAATATACTCCGCTTTATTAACAACACGAATTCCATCAACAATTTTATTAACATGTTTCGCAGCTTCTTTCATATTGTCATTTTTCAAATGTGTACTAATTTCTGGCACATTTGATACAGTCCGTGCAACGAGCATAGCACGCTGACCAAACTCCTTTTCTTGCTCCGTTAACAGGTTACCAAGTACAAAAATGCCACCAAGTAAAAAGGAGAAAGCGATGATTAAAAATGTCACTAACAATATTTTGCCGTTTACAGGCATTTTCATCATTTGAAATCTTCCCCTTTCCAAATCTGCATTTGCACTATAAAAGTCTTAAGTCAATCTCACTTCTTCAAATGATATGCTTTTAAGATTATCTTCAAAAAAATCTTTTGACAACACTTTAGTTGACATAAGTAGGAGAAAGTCATGAACTTAATGAACAATATTACGGAAAATTGGTATAAAACAAAATTTTCTATCACTAATTATTATTGTATTATAACAAAGATAAATCAGCCACACAGTATCATAACAGGTCGAGCCATTGAAAACACTACGTTTCATTGAAAATATGGATGAATGTACTTAATGAACGATATGTTTCTTATTTTCTAAATCTCTTTTTTTCAAAAGGATTCGTTATGATAATTCTAGTGAAAACGATATCAAAGAGAAAATTCAGAAACGAGGTAGCATAAAATGAAATTACTGAAAAATTTGACTGTTCAGGTTATAGCTGCAATCATTTTGGGGGTTATTGTCGGAGCCGTCTTCCCTGAGTTTGGTGCAAGCCTTAAAATCCTGGCAGACTTATTCATTAAGTTAATTAAAATGTTAATCGCCCCTATTATCTTCTTAACAGTTGTAATCGGAATCGGTAGTATGGGAGATATGAAAAAGGTCGGAAAAATCGGAGGAAAGGCGTTACTGTATTTTGAAATTGTCTCTACCATTGCCTTAGCAATTGGGATTGCTGTTGCACTAATCGTAAGCCCAGGTACTGGATTAGATACATCAGGTGCTTCCGAAGCTGATATCTCAAAATTTACAACTGCTGCTGCTGAAAGTGAGCAAGGTTTAGGTGCTTTCATCTCTAGCATCATTCCTGAAAACGTTGTAGGTGCTCTTGCAACAGGGCAATTACTTCCTGTGTTATTCTCTGCAATATTATTCGGTTTAGCTGCTGCTTCTATTGGCGCACCTGCAAAACCGGTCATTACATTTTTTGAACAAGTGGCAGAAATTTTCTTCAAAATCGTAAGTATGGTGATGAAAATTTCTCCAATCGGTGCCTTTGGTGCAATGGCCTATACGATTGGTAATTTTGGTTTGAAATCTTTAAGCAACTTAGGTCTATTAATGGCTGCCGTCTATATTACTATGTTCTTATTCGTAGTCTTTGTTTTAGGAGCGATTGCAAAATTCTTCGGCTTTAATATTTTTAAATTTATCGCTTATATTAAAGAAGAAATTTTCTTAGTAATTGGTACTTCATCATCTGAATCTGCCTTGCCATCTATGATGCGTAAATTGGAGAACTTTGGTTGCTCTAAGCAAGTTGTTGGATTAGTAGTACCAACTGGTTATTCCTTCAATCTTGATGGAACTTCCATCTACCTTTCGATGGCTGCATTATTTATTGCACAGGCATACGGAATGGACTTAACGTGGATTCAAATCATTACACTACTTGGGATTTTAATGATTACATCTAAAGGTGCTGCCGGTGTAACAGGTTCTGGTTTTATTACATTAGCAGCGACACTTGCTGCTTTCCCAATGATTCCAGTCGAAGGGATCGCGCTACTAATTGGTGTTGACCGATTCATGTCTGAAGCACGCGCCGTAACAAATTTAATTGGTAACGGTGTAGCTTGTGTAGTCGTATCGAAATCTGAAAAAGAGTTTGATGTAGAGATGCAAGAACGTGCACTTCAAGGAAAAACTACTATTGTGTCTTAGAAACAAATACGCAAAGTTAGTCTATAGTTTATAAAAAAGGGTAGTGATGACAGCGTGCTGCTGTTTCACTACCCCCTTTATTTAACATATTGTTCAAGCAAGCGTTGCGTATTTGTTGATTGCTCAAGTGCTTTTTTCTCATTTACCCAATAGATCAAATATTGCTGATCACCAACATTAAAAACCATCTGCTGTAATTCCTCATTTAGCTCAGAGCTAATCGCGACTTTTAAAATATCCACCTCATATAAAGACTTCCCTTTTATTTCGTAGACAATATGATAGAGTGGTTTTTCCTCAAATATAGCTCGTTCTTTTTTGCTTAATTTCTTTACATGGCTTAGAGGATAGTTTTCAATATAGGCTGTTGCATCTTGACCCGTTGCTTTAATTACAGATTGCTCTCCTTTAAATAGCTCGACTGCATCAATTTCTGCTGCATGATCTAAAATGTGAGAAATAGCCTCTTCCTCATTTTTTTCGCGAGACTGCAATGTAAAAGCGCCAATCAGAATAATTGCAGCAAATATAACTAGTTTCCATCTTCGTTTATTCATGTTCATTACCCATTCAATGCTTTTTTCACAAAGCGGTTAATATCTACATCAGCCCCAATGACAAGCATAATATCTCCTAGCAAAATTTTATCACTCGCCTGTGGAGATACGATAATATCTGCACCACGCTTAAGACCTACAATATTAATCCCGTACTTTGCACGAATATCTAAATCCATAATAGAATAACCTGCAATCGCATCATTGGCCTTTAGCTCCATAATGGAATGTTCATCCGAAAGCTCTAGATAATCAAGCACTGTATTAGACAGCATATTATTAGCAATACGGATTCCCATATCACGCTCAGGATGCACGACAAAATCTGCACCAATTTTTCGCAGAACTTTTTCATGATAATCATTCTGAGCCTTTACAGTAATCTGCTGAACACCGATTTCTTTTAAAATAATCGTCGTCAAAATACTAGCCTGAATATCTTCACCAATTGCTACAATCACATGCTCAAAATTACGAATACCTAATGAATTTAATACCGATTCATCCGTCGAATCTGCGATAACCGCCTGTGTGGCAATGGAAGCGAATTCGTCCACCCGCTCTGAGGAATGATCAATCGCCATAACTTGTGCCCCTTGACTCATTAGCTCGCGGACTATGCTACCTCCAAAACGTCCAAGTCCAATGACAGCAAACTCTTTTTTCATCATTTTAAATCCCTCCGAAAACTACTATACCCATATTGTAACGCATTCTCTGCTATATGTATCGCCAAAACAAGAGACTATTCGTCATAGAAAGACAACCCTTGAGCATTTTTAGTGATCCTTCTGCTCAGGATCACTAACATTTTATTTTACATAAAAAAAGACGAGGAATAAAACATCCTCGCCTGTTACTGCTATTATGCGTTACGCATTTCATCTAAAACACGATTCACACGTTTTTCTAGCATTTTCATACCGCTACCACCAGCTTGCATGTGACGAAGCTGACCATCTTTATCGAACACAAAATAAGCAGGTACGTATTGATTTTCAAATGCATCTGTTAGCTTTAACTCGCTATCCACAAAGATTGGTTGAACAATGTCATGCTCTGCCGCTACCGATTTAATTGTTTCTAAATTTGTATCTTCCTCAGAACGTGGCATATGCACGGCAATAACGTTTAACTCATCTTTGTATTGGTCACGGAAATTGTTCACATCCGGCATCGCCTCTTTACATAAATGACAACTAACTGACCAGAAGTGGATTAACGTTGGTTTTTCGCCTACTAAATCCGCTTTTGTTACTTCTCCATTTAACCAAGTCGTTGCGCCTGCAAGTTCAGGCATTTGTTCACGAAGTTTCATAAAACATTCTCCTTTTTCTATATCAAGTTTAAAAAAATCCCCACAAACTTACTGTGGGGACTCTTTATTTGTTAAAGGATCAATTTCATCAGACCTTGAATTTAGTTCAAAGCCCGACAAACCTCTATTTAATCAATTATGCCTCGGCATAATTGCGTCCGGAATCGGCTTTGTGCTACACAAAGCATTCCTTTCCGATTCCGTGACATCCGCCGGAGGCTTTAACTTCTTTCAGTAACTGAAAGAAGTTAATTATAGAGTTGCTTGACCTGGGCGCCAGTTTGCTGGGCAAAGACCACCAGTTTGTAAAGCTTGAAGAACACGTAAAGTTTCGTCTACATCACGGCCGATGTTGTTATCGAATACTGTTTGGTATTTTAATTCGCCTTCTGGGTTGATGATGTATAAGCCGCGTAGTGCGATACCTTCTTCTTCAATTAATACACCATATTCTTTTGAAACTTGGTGATTTGTATCTGCTGCTAATGGGTATTTTAACTCACCAAGACCATTTTTAGTGCGGTCAGTGTTAATCCAAGCTAAGTGAGTGTGGATTGTATCAGTAGAAACACCGATTACTTCTGCATCTAAGTCTTCGAACTCATCGTAACGATCACTCATTGCTGTGATTTCTGTTGGACATACGAAAGTGAAGTCCATTGGATAGAAGAAAAGTACTGTCCATTTGTCTTGTGCTTTAATGTCTTCTAAAGATACTTTGCCAAATGATTTATCTGCAAGTACCGCTTCCATTGTAAAGTCAGGTGCTTGTTTACCTACCATGCGTTCTGCCATTATAAATCCCTCCGATTATATATGTAGTGTATATATTCCATTCGCACCAGCGAACTCGTCTTCTACGATAGCAGAGTAATCGTAGTTTTTCAAACAAGTAAACTTCACAAAAGTGCACACATTTAATTATCTGACAAATTTTCGTCAAATCCCCAAATGGAATAGCTGCTACAGCCTATTTATTAGCTACTTTTAACGATTTTATTCTAGTTTAAACAATTTTTTTCTACACAACATTTATGTATAATTTCTAAAAATTTCATCTACTTTTTTTTCATTAAAAACGATTGCAAATTCTTTTTTATTATGTATAATTGTAATGGTTTTAGTAAACTAAAAGTTTCGTTAAAGTAAACTTCATATTTCAAAAGTTTATGATTGCTAAACTTCTTCTAGGAGGGAAAAGATGCAAATAGGAGCAAAAATCAAAGCGCTTCGTTTAAAAAAAGGTCTTACCCAAGAGGAACTTGGAGAACGTACAGATTTAAGTAAAGGGTATATTTCACAATTAGAACGTGATCTAAATTCACCTTCCATTGAAACATTATTTTCACTATTAGAAGTTTTAGGGTCTACACCTAAGGAATTTTTCGATGATGGAGCACCTGAACAAAAGGTTGTATATACAGAGGAAGATCAATCCACTTATACAGATGAAGAAAAAAAATATGAAATTCAGTGGTTGATTCCTACATCAAATGAAAAAGAAATGGAACCCATTTTCTTAACACTTGCTGCTGATGGTGAATTTAAGCAGTTTGAACCCTCCCTTTCAGAAACATTTATTTATGTTGTCGAAGGGCGTATTCGTCTCGTTTTAGGAGATGAACAATACATAGCGAGTGAAGGTAATGCTCTCTATTTTGAAGCGACGGATCATCATCAAATTTTTAATGCACATGCTGATGAAACAAAAATTTTACTTGTCGCAACGGATTCATATTTATAGCTTAAGGAGGCGCATCTATGACAACGAATTCGATTATCCGCTTTGAAAACGTTTCAAAGTCTTATAATGACGGCACGGTCGTCTTAAAAAACATTAACCTGGAGTTAGAAAAGGGAAAATTCTATACGCTACTAGGTCCGTCCGGTTGTGGTAAAACAACTATTTTACGTATGATCGCTGGATTCACAGAGCCGACAACAGGAAATATCTATTTTCATGATAAAAAAATCAACTCAGTACCAGCTAATGAACGCCAAGTAAATACAGTTTTTCAGGATTATGCGTTATTTCCTCATTTAAACGTCTTTGAAAACGTCGCATTTGGGCTTCGTATAAAAAAGCTTCCTGAAAGTGAAATTAAAAACCGTGTTACAGAAGCATTAAAATTCGTAAACTTAGCAGGCTATGGTAATCGTGAAATTTCTGAAATGTCTGGTGGTCAACGTCAACGTGTGGCCATTGCTCGTGCGATTGTGAACGATCCTGAAGTAATTTTACTTGATGAGCCTCTGTCAGCGTTAGATTTAAAGCTACGTACAGAAATGCAGTATGAGTTACGTGAGTTACAACAACGACTTGGGAAAACATTTGTATTTGTCACACACGATCAAGAAGAAGCACTTGCCATGAGTGATGAAATCTTTGTTTTAAGCGAAGGTGAAATTCAACAATCTGGTACACCAGTAGATATTTATGATGAGCCAATTAACCGCTTCGTTGCTGATTTTATTGGTGAATCAAATATTGTTCCTGGCGTAATGATTGAAGATTTCAAAGTAGAATTTGCTAGTAAAGTTTTTGAATGTGTTGACCAAGGTATGAAGCCAAACGAAAAAATTGATATTGTCATTCGCCCAGAGGATCTAGAAATGACAACAATCGATAAAGGAAAACTTGTCGTTAAAGTCGATACTCAATTGTTCCGCGGGGTACATTATGAATTATCTACGTACGACAAAGATGGCAATGAATGGCTTGTGCATTCATTGAAAAAAGCTGAGGTAGGGACAGAAATTGGTTTAGACTTTGACCCAGAAGCAATTCATGTAATGCGCTTAAATGAAACAGAAGAAGAATTCGATAAACGTTTAGAGGCGTATGGGGACGACGAAGATGCAAACTAAGACTTCAAAATCAGCCTTATTTCCTTATGTTTTATGGATTGCACTTTTCGTTATCGCACCGATTGCACTCGTTGTTTACTATTCCCTACTAGATATACATGGCAATTTCACACTCGATAACTATAAAGCATTCTTTACTTCTGTCTATTTAAAAATGACATTAAGTTCATTCTGGTATGCGTTTTTAATTACGTTCTTTACATTACTTGTTTCGTATCCAACAGCCTATTTTTTAACGAAGACGAAACATAAACAACTTTGGCTTTTACTAATAATTATTCCTTCTTGGATTAATCTTTTGTTAAAAACATATGCCTTTATTGGAATTTTCGGCTTATACGGTCCATTAAATGCATTTATCGAAGTATTTGGTTTTGATCCGAAGCAAATGCTATTTACTGACATTAGCTTTGTGTTCGTATCCGTTTATATTTTTATTCCATTTATGATTTTACCGATTTTCAACTCATTGGATCGTTTAAATCCGGCTCTTGTTTATGCCGCACGTGATTTAGGGGCATCGGCCTTTACTACGTTCCGTCGCGTTATTTTGCCGTTAACAATGGACGGTGTTAAATCAGGTATTCAAGTTGTATTTATTCCTGCATTATCACTCTTCATGATCACTCGTTTAATTGCAGGAAACCGTGTTATTACACTTGGTACAGCTATTGAACAACAATTCCTTGTCACTCAAAACTGGGGAATGGGTTCAACAATTGCTGTTTTCTTAATTTTATTTATGGTCATTATTATGTTAATTACGGGACAGAAAAAGGATAAAGGAGGTCGCGTACGATGAAAAAACTATCTGCTTCAGCAAGAGTATATTTAGCGATTGTTTTTATCGTTTTGTATGCACCTATCTTCTATTTAATTTTCTATTCGTTCAATAGTGGTGGAACGATGAATAGTTTTGAGTCCTTTACGTTAGAACATTATAAAGCTGTTTTTGAGGATTCACGTCTACTCGTCATTCTAATAAATACAGTCATCGTGGCTTTACTCTCTGCATTGATTTCTACAATCATCGGAACACTAGGAGCTATTGGTATTGTTACTGTTAAAGATTCAAAAATGCGCAATACACTACTTTCTTTAAACAATGTGTTAATTGTTAGCCCGGATGTCATTATTGGTGCAAGCTTTTTAATTTTATTCACAATGATTGGTATTAAATTAGGCTTTGCTTCTGTGTTATTAGCACATGTAGCGTTCAGTGTTCCAATCGTTGTTCTGATGGTTTTACCGAAACTATTAGAAATGAATAAATCATTAATCGACGCTGCATTAGATTTAGGAGCAACGAAAAAAGATGTTATGATGCGTGTTATTTTACCGTATATTCAACCTGGTATTTTTGCGGGGTTCTTCCTTGCCTTAACGTATTCTCTAGATGACTTTGCGGTAACATTTTTCGTAACAGGTAACGGTTTCAGTACATTATCTGTTGAAATTTATTCGATGGCACGTGCCGGTATTTCCTTAACGGTTAATGCTATTTCTGGTTTAGTATTCTTTGTAACGGTTATAGTCGTAGTCGGCTATTACTTCATCACAAGCCGCGCTAGTAAAAGAACGGGGGGAACTCAATGAAGCAATTAATTCAAGCAACAATCGCAATACTTGTTGTTTCCGCCCTTTTATTCTATGCTGCTGACGCCCTAAGTGCGGGTGGTGGGAAAAGTGGTAAAGATACGTTAACAATCTTTAACTGGGGAGAATATATTGACCCTGATTTGCTGAAACAATTTGAAAAAGAAACAGGGATTCACGTTATTTATGAGACGTTTGATTCAAATGAAGCAATGATGACAAAAATTCAACAAGGTGGTACAGCTTACGATATTGCAGTACCTTCTGAATATATGATTGAAAAAATGAAGGAAGAAAACTTACTTGTTCCTTTAGATAAAACGAAAATCCCTAATTTTAAAAATATCGATCCTTATTTTTTAGATTTACCATTTGATGACGACAATAAATATTCTGTTCCATATTTCTGGGGAACAGTCGGCGTTGTCTATAATCCAAAGCTCGTTGGAAACCTTGACTTCTCATCTTGGGAGGACTTATGGGATCCTTCATTAAAGCGTAAAGTCTTTTTAGTAGACGGTGCACGTGAAGTGATTGGTATGGGCTTAAACAGCCTTGGCTACTCTCTAAACTCTTTAAATAACGAGGAGCTACGTGAAGCTACTGATAAGCTAATCACCATGGCGCCAAATGTAAAAGCTATTATCGGGGATGAAATTACACCGCTGATGGTTAATAATGAAGCGAGCGTGGCACTCACTTGGTCTGGTCAAGCAGCTGACATGTTGTCAGAAAATGAAGATTTAGACTTTGCTGTACCGACGGAAGGCTCAAACTTATGGTTTGACAATATGGTCATCCCAAAAACGTCAAAAAATATAGATGGTGCACATGCCTTCATTAATTTCATGCTAAAAGCTAAATCAGGTGCTAAAAACGCTGATTATGTAGGCTACTCTACTCCTAATATTGCAGCGATGAAGTTAATGGATAAGGAAGTTGTATCTGATAAGCGATTCTATCCTTCTGAAGAACAACGTAAAACATTAGAAGTTTATAAAAACTTAGGCCCTGATTATTTAGGTAAATACAATGAGCTGTTTTTAGAATTTAAAATGAGTATTCGATAAGCTCAAAACTAATAAACTTAAAAAGCGCAAGAAATCAATTTTAGAAAAGTTGATTTCTTGCGTTTTTTTGATGTTATATTTTTTAATCTTACTGTCAGGTGTGGGATTCTAATTATTAAAACAAATACTGCACAAGTTTCACCATAGAAGTCTACCATTAGCTAAACGAAAAAAGAGGCTAGGATACATAGCCTTATTACTATAAATTAGAGTGATATGTAAGAAAGATACATTCTTTTGAAGTCGTTGATTGGAGTGGAGACAGGGCGACTCCTTGGGGATTAGCGTCACAGATGAGACTCTGCAGCGTAGCGAAGTGGCTCATCGGACGCCCCCAGGAAGCTCTGCTCTGTGCGAAAGCAAAGCGACAGCAACAACAAAGCGCCCAGTCGGAACGGAAATCAACCCCTCGTTTTGCCGGAAGGTCATCTGAATTCTTATTTCAGACTTATAGTCAATAGTAAACGTACAAGCCTTATGGTAGACTGTAATATATTTGAATAAAGAAAGGGGTATTCGATGACCCAGCAGAAGTCTAATAAGGCGGCTTTGTTTATTTTAATGTTTAATATGTTTATCGCAATGGGGAGTATTGGAATTATTATTCCTGTCATGCCTGAGTATTTAAAACTATTTGGTGCTGCAGGACAAGTACTTGGCATGTTGATTGCAACGTTCGCCTTAGCACAATTCGTATTTTCTCCAATTGCTGGGAATCTTTCAGATCAATACGGTCGAAAAAATCTCATTATCTTCGGTCTTATCGTAACAGGACTTGCACAAATTGGTTTCGGGCTTTCTACAGATGTGTGGATGCTCTTCTTGGCACGCTTTTTAGGTGGCCTTGGTTCTGCATTTGTGGCACCTCCTATTATGGCTTTTGTGGCAGACGTCACAACGTATGAGGAACGAGGAAAAGGTATGGGTATGCTAGGAGCAGCAATGTCCTTTGGCTTTATGATTGGTCCAGGTATCGGTGGATTCCTTTCAAAAGTTAGTTTGCATTTCCCATTTTATACAGCTGGATGTGCAGCTATTTTAGCAGCGATTTTATCGTTCTTTTTATTGCCTGGTGCAAAACCAAACACAGCACAAAAAGCGCAGAGGCAGGATAATCTTGCAAAGCAAATGGCGCGTTCAGTCCGAATGCCTTATTTTGTCATGCTTATTATCATGCTAGTATTCTCATTCGGGATTGCTAACTTCCAAACAACATTATCATTATTTGTGACAGATAAGTTTAATTACACACCTACTGATATCGCCATTATATTAGTTGTGGGAGGCGCTTTTGGTGTTGTTGTTCAAATGTTTGTGATTACACCACTGTTTAATCGCTTCGGCGAAATGAAAGTAGTGTTAGTCAATTTATTTATTGCATCCGTGTCAATATTCTTAATACTATTCGTATCTGGCTTTGCTCTTATTTTAGTGGTAGCGACAATCTTCTCTACAGCTACGACATTGATTCGTCCAGCAGTCAACACGTTGATTTCCAAGCTTGCTGAAAATGAACAGGGCTTTGCAGCTGGTCTGAACAATGCGTATATGAGTCTTGGTAATATGATTGGTCCAGCTTTAGCAGGTATTTTATTCGATTGGAATATGAACAGTCCTTATATTTTCGGGGCTATTATTTTAATGGCATGCTTCTTCCTTGCCCTTATTTGGACAATGAAAAAAGCCCCTCACCTTATGCATCCTGATACAAAATAGTCTGAAAAGTGATTGACTATTTTTACTAGCATGACCGCAACGATTAGATAACTCGTTGGACAATAGGAAAATTTTATTCACTTGCTGTATAGAGAAAGATTATTCATAAGAAGTTACCAACATAAAACTTGAGAAGTTGCAGACTGACAGTCATAATGTGCAACTATAGATAACACAAAACACCCGGTATTTAGCGCCTCGTGCGAAATACCGGGTGTTCATGCTTTATTCAAAAAAGAGCAGATGATATTTTCATTTCTGACCCTATTCTTTCTGTAACTTTTGAACGGTCTCCTTTGCGTCAACGGCAATGTCCGTTATGATGCCATCCACACCTAACGTATAGAGGTGTTCAACGCTCTTCACATCATTCACGGTCCAAACATAAATCGGCTTGCCAATTATTTTCGCTGAACTAATCAATCGTGGACGGGCGAAAGACTCTTCAACAACGAAGAAATCCGCGTCGAACTGATTAAGCGAAGCGAATGTAGCGAATATGACATACCCGACTGTTAAATCTGGTGCGGCCTTCTTCACTTTCTTTACGAGCTCATAGTCTAAGCTCTGGAGAATAATCTGTTGTTCTGCCTTATGTCTACGAATCGTATCCACTAAGATAGGGACAAAATTCTTTTCATGTCCATGTGTTTTGAGTTCCACATTAAGCTTGATTTTACCTTTCGTACGCTCCAACACCTCATCAAGAGATGGGACATTGTCTTGGAACTTGCCTACGCGCAGCGAAATTTGTTGAAGTTCGGCAAGGGAAAGATCAAAAACATTCACATTTTTGCCGGACAATCGTCTCAAATTCTCATCATGGATGACCGCAAGCTTGCCATCTTTCGTCTGCAGAATATCGAGCTCGATATAATCAGCACCTGTGCGAATGGCGCCTTCGAAGGCACCCATTGTATTCTCTATGCCTGAAGTGGTGTCGCCCCGATGAGCCATAATGATGAACTTTTCATTGGTTTCTCCCCAATCAGTCAACAGGGCAGTTGCTCCCCAGCCTATAACAATAAGAATGAACAGTCCGAATGTAGTCAGCATTGAACGATAACGTCGCATGAGCGAACGCTGCATATCGCGTCCTTTCCAGACAGTAGCATCGACTCCATCGGTATCAATGTTCACATGGTCATGGCCTTGATAGCGTACATAGAGCAAGGTGATGATGGTAATGAACATTGGAGTCATAATTAGTGTTGCGATATACAAACCAAGGCTTAGCATGACGCCAATGGTAGTCATTAATCTGGACTCACCATCCCCACTAGGAAGGAGAAGCACGATTAGGATGATTAAACAGATAAGTAGAATAAACAGAAACAGGAAGATTACTACCCATTCAAACACAGCTCTAACTAATGACCACTTACTACGCCAGAACAATCGCTTGCTCTCGCGAACAGCGTTCCAGAATCGATACTTGCCTTCCAATACCATAATCGGCAGAGCATAGATACAGATTAAGTTCAATGCCAAGATGAGCAGTCCGACGATAACAAGAGCGATAGTTCCGAAGGTTGTCTTCATCAGCTCGCCCGTAATAAAGTTTGGAACTGTCATATTAGGTAAAAGTGTTCCGCCGATGTTGGCATCAAGTAGCGGGAACAGGAGCAATAAATAGAGAGCAAGTCCGAAAACCCCGATGCGCCATAAGCCTGGTAAGCTAGAGATTGCCTTGAACAATACAGGGCGGATTCGTGGGCGCTTCTCCTGAATCCCGTAGTACGCAATATAGAAGAGAACCGTGAACTCTGTGTAAATGAGCATTATCGCAATTGGCACCATTACTAGTACACTAAGTAAGCCATATTTGCTGAACAAGAAGCGCAGAAGGTCATGATTGGCGGCTGCTTCGAAGCCCCCTACAGCCAGTAATTTGTTGAAAATTATGGATAACAACGGGATAAATACACTTATCGTTAGCAGTTTGTATATCAATTCAAATAAAAGAAAAGGACGGTACGCATACTTCCACACCTTTAAAATATCCCTCGTCATTTGAAATGGCATGAGTCTTAAACGATTCGTATTGGTTTGTTTGGTATTCATGGTTTTGGTTTTCCTTTAGTTAGTTTCGCGGTATATATTCCATTATATACCTACACATTTCCTCCAACAAGACTGCATAGTGGAGTGTAATAAGCTGAAAAATATTTTTGACCATGCACACGGAATGGAGAGAATCAATACATAAAAAGGCGGCAAATTATTGATCGCGCTTCAACTTTAGTTCTTCACTTGAAGGATTCCTCCCTATTTCTTTAGCGACGACACTTGTAGACCATCCATTGAGTATGTAGGAGTTCTAGCTCTGTTCTTTCGAGTGTGCTAAAATGTTAGTAACTATGATTGATTCCTCCTGTTAAACTCCTTGTATATCGAGGGAAACAGGCTGTCTTGACTACGTTATTATTAGAAAAATTAAGAGTTAAAATCATTACCACTAGGGGAGTCTTTTAAAGGCTGAGACGTATATTGTCATATACGGACCCTTTGAACCTGATCTAGTTCACACTAGCGGAGGGAAGTGGCGACACTTGCTTTTTACTATTTTAAATGCAAGGCCGCTTCCTAATGCTTATAGGGAGCGGCTTTTTTCTGGTTTATTAGCAATTCAATAAATACAAAATAGGAGTGGAAATTATGTCAATTCGAAAATTAACAATCATGGCCTTATTAGTAGCAATTGCCGTAGCAGGTTCTACCTTCGTTTCAATACCGACAGGAATTGCGCGTGCCTACCCTGTACAGCATGCCATTAATGTTATTGGCGCGATTATTCTTGGACCAGTGCCTACTGTTATGATCGCCTTTATCACAGCTATTATTCGTATTTTAACAGGTACAGGCTCATTATTAGCTATACCTGGCAGTGTCATTGGTGCTTTATGCGCCGCCCTTGCCTATAAATACAGCGACAAACAATGGCTCGCAGGTGTCGGTGAAATGTTTGGGACAGGTATTATTGCCTCACTCATTGCAGTGCCCTACGCACATTTATTAATGGGGACTTCTGTAGCTGCTTTATTTTTCATGCCAGCCTTTTTAACTTCAAGTACTATTGGTGCTGTATTAGGCATTGTCGTTGCTAGCAATTTGCGCAAGACAGTATTTGTAACTAACCTTAATACTCTTCTTAAATAAAGATTTAGGCAAATTTAAAAACGTTATTTTCTTAAGGGGAATTAAGAAAGTAACGTTTTTTGTCCAACCAAATTCACCCATACTTCAACGGTAATCCCATTTCATGAGCAATTAATAAAAAGTCCTTTTTGCTTATTTCAAAATGACCAAATCTGAATTTATAGCCATATTTCGATTTATCTTCTACAAATTCTAAAAAATCTAAGACTCTTTTTATTGGTACAGCTTTTGCATCTTTATAAAAGTCTATATCTCTTCGGAAAGGAATAAAATTTTCCGCCATTTGTAACTCGTATATTCGGTCGTCCTTTATCCTTCCAATTGCGGTAAATGCTCTTACAGGTTCATTACCATCTAGACTTTTTTTAGGAGAATAATAAATGATCCAATCTCCTTTTTGCATTCGTTTCAAAGGTCTTTCTTTGCCATGACATAACTGGCCGAACCCTCCCTTAACCCCTTTTTGTACATGATTAAGAGATACTACGCCAATCCAGTATTTCGTGTCTCTTTCAGGCGTAGGAAGAGGATTTTTATTAGGATATACTGACATAGCTTCCTTCTCCTTTTATTTCGGGATCATTGTAAATGATTTAATTTTTTCATTTTCAAGAATCAACTTTTCTTCCAAAATCACTGGGTTTGGCAAACCATCCCAAGTAGTCGAAATGATAGCTCTAGCTTCTATATCATCGCCTTCAATATTGTGGATCGTTAATTTAAAGCCTGTCGGCATAGATGACATGTAAAAGTTCTGTATTTCTTTTTTTCCTTTAAAAGTTTGACCTTTAAAATTTTTCAATTCCCCATGATTTGCATACATGTCAGATAAGTCGTGCCCCTCTACTTGCGCTCTTCTTAAATACTCCTTCATAACCTCTACTGCCTTCATATCTCAATCACCCTTTCCTTTTTTATTTATAAGGTTTTAATCCCTATGAACGATTTTCATATACTTTTTTCATAATGTTTTTTAATTGCTCTTTTTCTTCCCATGAGAGTACGTTTAAAACTTCATTCTCAGAAATCGTAAGGGTCTTCATTAATTTTTCTGCCAAATTTTCACCCTGTTCGGTAAGGCATATTAAATTTTCCCTTCTATTTTCTGGATTTTTTTCTCTATAAACATACTTTCTTTCTTCTAGACCATCGATAAAAAAGCGGACACTATTTTTATCTAACTTTAAAATCTGCCCTATTTGAATTTGGCTAAGTTTTTGGTCTTTTACAGCCATCATGATCCCGACTTCTCTAGATTTCATGTGAAATTTTTCGCTAATATATTGCTCGAGATTTTCCTCTAAAGCCTCCGCTAATTTAAAACTTAGAAAACCAAATGAATTCATTATATTGGTCATTTTTGAACCTCCAAATCGATAGTGCTTTTTAATGATAGTAATATTTTATTACTATCATCCATCATTACATTTATACACTTTATTTACAAGATAAATCAGCGGTTAGTGGATGTCGATAAAAATTATAAGTTGGGTGCTAAACCGCTAAAGTTTATCGATAAAATTCAAATGTTGGGCGATAAATTGCTAAAGTTTATCGACAAAGTGTAAATGTTGGGCGATAATCCCTGACAGCATAAGTCAAACGACAAAAAAACGATGGCTCATTGCTGTAAAGCGATGCACCATCGTTTTCTATGTTAATGTCGTTTTTTCATGCCCTTTAATAGCTGGGCAACATTTGTGTCCTCTGCCTGTATAGGTTTTTCCTCTATACGCTGTTCTTTTTCCTTCGGTCTTGTTAGGAAGCCCCAACCAAAGCGGCGAATAGTAATATCAATGAAGAATAGTAGCATCCCTGCTAATAAAAGCCATGTCGCGATATTTTGGCGTTCCGCTCCTTTTTTAGTAAATTCACGGAATACTTCGCTCGGTTCTTTCAAAACAGAGCCGCCTGTTTGCTTTGTTAGTTCTTTGACTAGCTTATCGTTCACCGGACGTAATTCATATTCAGCACTATAAGGTACACTTAAGCCAGCCTGGTAAATAGCTTGTTCTTCATCGGCAATACGGAAGAAGATGAGTCCTGGTTCTGCTTGTACGACTGCTCGAACTTGTGATGCTGAAATTGTCTCAAGCTGTGTTTCAAATTCTTCACCCGCTTCATTGACAGCAACAATATCTAAAAATGCCGCTTCATTTGTTGGGTCAGTAATGACAAATGAGCCGTCTGATTCTAAACGTACATCGTAGGCAACATCGTTATAACTTGGTAGCATTTTTGAAATAAGCGTTTGCCAAAATGCACCCCAATTTTGCCATCTTGCCCAGTCTCCCGTCCATTTTCCTGTCGAATCAGACGTAAAGGCATAAGTTTTGCCAAGGCCATATTGCCATTCTGCAAGTACGGGATCTTCCTTCTCACTTTCTGCGATAACAGTGGCCCCCTGCTTTGCTGTCGTACCTATATAAGCATTCATTTTAGGTACCCCATTTGTAAATAGCGTATTCCAGCCAGATGCATTAAATATCGTTGGGTAAAATGGGTTATCTTCAATATATGTGCGTGAAATCATAGCAGTTTCACGAGATAAAATAGAGGGAATCGCCTGCTCATCAACAACATCGTAAAAACGCCCACTCCCCATCTCACTGAGTGCTTCAAGTAAGTTAGCATCTGCATCTTGACCAATTGCAACTGTTGATAGTGTCGTGCCATTTTCTTTTCCTTGTGCAATTAGGTCTTCATAGTTACCCGACTGTGACTGTCCATCTGTTAATAAAATAATATGCTTACGCTGCAGCTTTAAATTTGCTAGATTTTCATAGGCTTTAGCAAGTGAACCATATATTTCAGTACCCCCGCCTGGCGTTACAGATAAAATCGTATCTACAGCTTCTTCCTTATTGCCAACTGGCCCAGTCTCAATAATTTCCCAAGGTCGGTCATCAAAGGCAATAAACCCAAGCGTATCCTCATCTCGTAGCATTTCAACGGAACGAGCGGCAGCCTCCTTAGCAAGCTCTAGCTTTGCTCCAGACATACTTCCAGAACGGTCAAGTACGATTGCTAGCCCTAATGATGGTAATTGCTCCTTACCTTTAATCTCCATTTCAACAGGTAGTAAAGTTTCAATTGGTGTTTTAAAATAACCGCCTAAGCCAAAGCTATTTTCGCCACCGACCATTGTAAAACCGACACCAAAATTTTTCACCGCTTGCTCAATGACAGTCATTTTTGCCTCGCCTACTAAATGGCCTGGCACATTATCAAAAATGATTGCATTGTATTGTAAATAACTAGAAAGCTCATTTGGTAAACTTTTAGCATCTACCACATCATAGGAAATGGGTTGATTGCCAAGTGCTGCTGCGATTGGTGATGGTGTTTCATAGCCATTAACAATTAGTAAATGTGGTTCACTTTGCACCATCGTGACGCTCGTTAATTTATTATTTTCTAAAATCGCATCTTGATCGACCTGCACGAGTGCTTCATATTTTACAAGCCCTTCAGCCGTTGCTGTATGTTTATACGTAAAAATATTTGAACCTTCTGCAAGCTCCACTGTCTCACGATGGATGAGCTGATCATTTTCGTATAATAAGAGCTCACCTCGTTCTGCTACAGTTGCATTTATTTCAGTGACTAGCTGCTGCTGTTCACCTGCATAAGCAACTTGTGGTGTTACAAAGCTTTTCAGAGATACATCCTTAGCAACAGGTTTGTTAAATGTCACTACATCAACACTACTATTCGATCCTTTAAACTTTGATGCAAATTCTAAGGCATTTCCTTTTGTTTCATTGCCATCCGTTAAGAGCACAAGCCTCGTTGCTTTTTTCGGATCTACAATACCTGAAGCGAGCTGTAGACTCTGTTCGATATTTGTTTGATCTGTTGCTTTTATAGTTGTAAACTTCGGTACTTCCTTTAAAGAGTTCGATAACATAGCTTCCGTTTGTAATGTCGATGAAAACGAATAAATTCCGGCAAGTTGTTCATCTTTTTTCGACTGTAAACTTTCCGCTATAAAATTGACCATCTCATCATCTGTACCATTCATTGAAGCAGAACGGTCAACTAAAAATAATACTTGTTCTTCTTTTACGGGCAATAAAATATAGGGACCAGCTAGTGCAAAAACTAAGCAGCATATTGCTACTATACGGATACCTAGAACGACGATATGACTTTTTTTAAGTCGCTGACGCTCACGCCAATAGGTCCATCCAAAATACACGAGTAACGGAAGTAAAAGCAACAATGTTAATGGCATATCAATTCGTAAATCCACGACGTCGTTGCACCTCCCACTCTACAACAAGTAATACTAAGATTATAAGAATCAGCCAAGGTATGAACGAGGTTTTCGATATTTCCTTCTTCCCATTGTCCTGAAGCTCTCCAAGCGTATAGCTTGTTCCTTTTTCAATCACACGCTCCTGCGCTTGAAGCTGTACAATAAAGCGCTTTTCTTCATCATTTGAGCGCGCTGTATAAATTCCCGGCTTCATTGGAGCTGTTAATAATCCATTCGTAACGGACGATAAGAACTCATCATCTTGCGAATATACACTCCAATCACCTTGCGCTAAAGCAACTGCTCGTTGTTCATTTGGTGTAAAAATACCGAGCGAACCAATCGATTCTGAAAGCTGCTGTTCAGCACTCCATAAAAATAATGGGAATGAAGGATGTAGCGGCCAATCTGTATCAGCAATATCCGCTAATACAACAATATCTCCTTCTGGTGAACGCTGGATAAATGGCTGTTCTCCAATCGATGCAATTGTTTTATAGCCATCGAACCCAGGATATATAGCACTGACATAAATGTCTTTTAGTTCACTAAATGCAAACAATGCATGACTTGTTGTCCCTATTTCCCCAGTAGCTTCAACCTTCTCTACGTCATCCCGTCCAAATAATACAATTGGCTTGTCTATCTTTTCGAGAAGCGCCGTCTGATTTGTCACAATAGTGGCATCCTTATTGTCGGCTACTTGTGAAGATGGAACAATTTTTACGCTACTATTAATCGTTTGAAAACCTTTTTGAATAAGTTGATGCATACTTTGATCAACAACTACTTTTGAAGTCGCTGTTTGTAACAATACAGTTTGTGAATTATCAACTGCGTAATCGTCCTTAGCATCTATGCTGGCCGTCATAGTATCTTCTAACGGTAAGTCTTTAAATGTTTTTGTTACAGCTTCTTTTGGAGGCAATAAGATACTTTCTGAAACTAACTCCTTACCTTTAACATTTTCTATCGAAAGAGTCACATGTTGTTCTTGGTCCGTATCATTTTGTAACTGTACAAGCGACACTGCAGATTGACCATCTGTAGTAGCAGCAAAACGGGTAATTGCGATATTTGTTAAATCCTTCGCAGCTCCTTTTATAATCCACTTCACCGTATCTTTTTCCATCGGTAATTGCTTTTTATCGAGCGAATCTGTAAAGACATAAATAGATGTTGGTGTATTACTGACAAAAGCCTGTGCCACATCAAGAGCTTTATTCATTTGAGCTGTTTCATAGGTTACCTGTAGTTCTTGAATAGCTTTTTCAATATCTTTTGTATTTGTTTCTTGCTGTAATAGAGCTTTTGGCGTATTACCTGTTGTAATGAGTGTCATGGGTCTTCCATCAAGCTCCTTAACCAATGACAGCATTTCTTTTTTCTGTGTGTCAAATGTTGACTGCCCTTTCCCCGCTAACATTGTTGCAGACGTGTCTACAATGAAAATTGTCTGCGCGCCAACAATTGTTGACTTTTTAACGTAAGGATTCATTAATGCCAGTACAAGTAAAAGAAGTGCTAGCAGTTGTAAATAAAGCAGTGCATTTTTTTGAAGATGTTTTAAGTATGGTGATACACGTGTTTCTTGCATAATTTCTGACCAAAAAAGTGTGGAGGATACGGTTTGATCGGTATATTTTTTTCGAAAGAAATAATATAGAAGGACAATGACCGGGATGATGGCCGTCCAGCTAAAAATTATTTGACTAAAGCCCAATACGGCTCACCTCACCTAATCCAATGTGCTTTTAATAATTGTTGAAAGATCGCATGTTGTAATCCATCTTCTACTTTAAGCTGTAATTGTCGAACACCGAAACGCCGACAAATTGCCTCAAATTCCTCTTCATGTAATAAACGTCTTGCCAAATATGTGTCTAGAACTTTAGAAGACATCGTAACATTTACATCTCTGCCTGTTTCACGGTCGAGTAAGCGCACATCACCTTTATATTCTGGTGATAGTTCTTCTTGCGTAACTATTTGCAAAATACGCACATCCCCCGCAAAACGTGGTAGCCTTTTTAAAAGTTGCTCCCATTCCTTGATTGGCTCCAGTCCGTCCGTCACAATAAATAGTACTGTACTATCCTTAGGCAATGCTTTTAATGCTCCCTCTGCGAAGCTATTTGTATAAGTTGCTTGCTCTATGTCTGTGACTACCTGTAAAAAGGCACGACGATACATGGCACCTTTACGACGAAATGGTGGCTTCACCTCATCCTGTACAAAAGAAAATGATAAGCGATCATCGCGACCGAGCACCATTAGACCAAGTGAGGCGACAATTTGTCGGGCAAACGTCCATTTTGCTTGATCGCCCATAGATTTAGTTGTATCTAGTAAAATGTGAACACGCATCTCTTGTTCATCTAAAAAACGTTTAATGAAGTATTTATCCGTTCTCGCAAAGACATTCCAATCTACCTGACGCACATCATCTCCTAAATGATATTCACGAAAATCGGAAAAATCGAGCGATGCCCCGAAGCGTTGCGAACGGTGCGAGCCCTTGTGTTGCCCACGTAATTTGGAGGCCGTCGCTACTTGGAAGCGGCTGATTTTCGCTAGCCAGTCCTCGGGCAATAATAGTTTTTGTGTCACCTATTAACACCTTGCTGCACTTTTTCTAAAATGACATCAATCACATCGTCTGCTGTTTTACCTGAAGCCTCCCCTTCATAATTCAACAGCATACGATGGCGTAACACCGGCTTCGCCACAGATTTAATATCTGCTACAGAAACGTGGAAACGTCCGTTCATAAGCGCCCTTGCCTTCGCTAATTTAATTAAACTTTGTAAACCTCGAGGGCCGCTACCATACATCGCATATTGCTTGACCTCATCAATGGCATCTACTCTCTCAGGATGTGTAGCCACAACAAGGTCCGTCGCAAATTCGAGCATTTCATCAGCAACAAGTACTTCCTTCACCATTTGCTGCGCTTCAATAAGAGCTTCCGTATTCATGATCTTTTGTAAACCAATTTCCGTAGCGCCTGTTGTCCGCTTCATAATTTCCATTAGCTCACTTTTCTCAGGGTACGGCACAAGAATTTTACATAGGAAACGGTCCATTTGCGCCTCTGGTAAAGGGTAAGTTCCTTCCATCTCAATCGGGTTTTGTGTTGCTAAAACGAAGAATGGTCGTGCCATTTTCTTCGTATCTCCCAAAATTGTTACCGTTTTTTCACCCATTGCTTCAAGCAATGCACTTTGTGTTTTTGGTGTTGCTCGGTTAATCTCATCCGCTAATACCATTTGGCTAAAAATCGGACCTTGCTGGAACGTAAATTGCTGCTTACCATCAGATGTGCGCTCAATCATACTTGTCCCTGTAATATCCGCTGGCATTAAGTCTGGTGTAAATTGAATTCGCGAAAATGATAAATCTAGCACTTCAGAAATTGTACGGATTAACATGGTTTTCCCTAAACCCGGTAGGCCCTCTAATAATGCATGCCCATCAGCAAGCACTGCGTATAATGTATAATCAATTGCTTCCTCTTGCCCGACGATAAAGCGATGAATTTCTTCCTTTACTTGTAGTAATTGCTTACTCATTTCAACATATTGTTGCTCTGTAAATGCCATTTCTTTTCCTCCTACTGAGACTCAATTGACGTGAAATAAGATTGCACGACTTTTTGTAAATCCTTCGGTAATTGTAAACGCTCTGAGCTTTCTAAATAGCTATCTTTATAGGAGCCTATAACTTCCTCATATGGACGGATCGAACCTTTAGTAATGGGACCATTTCCTTGTTGCTCTGAAACATGTGATCCTTCGCCTAATGCCCCACTATCAACCGATGTCTGACTAGAGCCACCAACTCGTTTCGGTGTCGTTAATAAATCGCGACCACCCTGCCCTGTGCCTATACCGCTACCACCTGCTGAACCAGAACCATTGCCCTGACCTTGACCTTGACCTTGGCCTTGACCTTGGCCGTTCCCTTGACCTTGACCTTTTCCTTGTTGATTGCTTTGACTCGATCCTTGTCCCTGACCTTGGCCACTAGCCTGTTGCGAACCGTTTTGTGAATTCCCCTGTTGCCCTGTTTGACCTTGTTGATTACTTGGCTGTGAATTCGCTGAAGACTGTTGATTTTGATTTGAATTAGCATTGTTTTGCTGATTGTTATTGCCAGTATTGGCACTCGCAATAGCATTTTGTAAGGAATTACTTGCAGGCTTCCCAAGCTTGCTCATAGCTGTCTGAGTAGCATTGGCATTTTGCGTCAGCTCCTGCTGCATTTGGGCAAGCTCTTTCAATTGCTCCACTTCTTCCTTCGATAAGCCTTGCTCGTCAGAAGCGCCATCCTTACTAGCCGTTTGCTTATCTTTTAATTGTTGTTCCTTTAAAGCAAGTTCCTTTTGCTTTTTCACGACTTCACGTAATGCTTCTTCAGCTGTCTCTGCCTCTTTTAACGTATTTTGCAATTCTTTTAATTGCTCTTTCACTTCTTTTGTTTCTGCTTTTTTCTCTAATTTAGCAACTTCCTTCTTAACGTCCTCAATGACAGCTTTTTCTTTTTCCACTTCAATTGCTTCAATTTGTGTAGCTGCAGGGAACATATAAAGAATTGCTAGTACAGCAGCTGTTCCAAACAACCCAATCAACGCTTTTGGACGGAACAAGTTTTTCTTTCGAGCCTTAAAGTCAGCAAACGCCTTTTCAACGTTTTCTACTGCTTTCGTTCGTAAAGATTGAACGAGTGGGTCCTTATCATCCTCGAATGATAAGGCTGTCACTAGCTCATTGTGAGAAAAATAATCATCCAGTGTATGCAATGCTGCCTTTTCCTTTACACGCTTCCACCACATAAATAGTACAGTTGCTAGTATGACAACGATAAAGGTAGTAAGAGCTGTTTGGCGATAATACGGCCAAACAAAGAGTCTTGAAACGAGGAAGAGGGAAGCACTCGAAAGCAATGCAAAAAACAAGCCGTACTGTGCAATTGGAATGCTTCGTTCTACCGTTAAACTCGTCTTAGCACGTTGAATATATTTTCGTAATTGCTTACGATGCTCCATAAGATTCCCTCCTTATCGGTTGCTTTTCATATTGGCGCGTAATTTTTTAATCGCAATGGTTAAACAAAAAACAATAATCAATAAATAGACTATTAAATAACTAATCCATACAGGTAATTCCACTCCCGAAACCTGTGCTAATGCATCGCCCATAGATGACGAAGTAAGTGTAAGCATTAATGCACCTGGGTTAATAGAAGCCCAAAAGTAAGCCATATAAGAAGTCGTAGTACCTAAGGCTGTATTCCCCATTTGATGGAAGGCCACTGTTAAAAAGAAGAAAAACGCTGTAATGCCACCTAAAAAGATGATCGAACCATACGTAGAAATCATCGCAACAATTGTTCGCTTTGTAATCGTTGAAAACATAACACCAATACTACCAATTGCTACGACTGTTAATAAATAAAATAAAAATATCGAGATTAATTGAGATGGCGATACGCCACCAAATAAAAATACTAAACTATATAATGGTAATCCTGCGATCAGCATCAATACTAAAAATGCTACCGAGGATAATAATTTTCCAACGATGATTTGAGTAGAGCTTTGTGTCGTTGTTAGTAAAATATTTAATGTTTGCTTTTCCCTTTCGCTACTTATTGCACCGGCCGTTAAGCTTGGTGTAATGAAAAGAACAAGAGCCATTTGTAGTATTGTTAATACCGCAAACATCATAAAGCTTGTTTCTGGTTTGAAGAAACCTTTGCCTGTAAAACCAGTTGTTATAAGCAAAAACCCTGCGATAAAAATACAAATAACCGCTAAATAAAACATTAACCCTGAAAAGCTTTTAAAAGAACGGAAGCGCAACTTCAATTCTTTTACGAATACCGGATTATAAAATCGTTCCATCATTGATTGTCCGCTCCCTTCGTAATAGCCATAAAGACATCCTCTAAATCTTTTTCCTCTTCGCTTAACGCATATATAGGTAAATTCGCAAGTATAGCTTTTTTCAACAATGCTACCTGATCTGCATCTGTTCCACGGTAGTTAAAGGCTATCTCTAAGCGATTCTCTATTACATCTATAGAGGAGATTAGTGGATCCTCCTCCAAAAATGCACGTACCTCGTTTAAACAATCCATTACTTTAACTACGATACGCTTCTCCCCCTGTAGCTGTGCTTGAATGGAAGCTACATTGCCATGCGCGATAAGCTTACCATTATCGATCACGCCGATTTCATCGCACATTTCTGCAAGCTCAGGCAAAATATGTGAGGAGATTAAAATCGTTTTTCCCATAGATTTTAAATTCCGTAAAATATCACGCATTTCTACTCGTGCACGTGGATCCAAACCTGATGCAGGTTCATCTAAAATTAATACTTTAGGATCGTGGATAAGAGCACGTGCTAAACATAAACGCTGCTTCATCCCTCGTGATAGCAAATCAACATAGTCATACCGTTTATTTGTTAAATTTACTAGCTCTAGCAGCTGTGGAATTAGTACTTTTCGTTCAGCTGCCCCAATGCCGTAGCTGGCACCGTAAAAGTCTAAGTATTCGTCTACTTTTAGTTGATCGTAGACGCCAAAGAAATCTGGCATATAACCAATTAGTTTTCGTACTTCCTTTGGTTCCTTAATAACGCTCTTTCCATTAATAAAAGCATCACCCGAAGTTGGAGACAGCAACGTTGCTAAAATCGAAAATGTAGTCGATTTACCTGCCCCGTTGGCACCTACAAAACCAAAGACAACCCCTTCCTCCAAAGATAGATTCAAATGATCTAGTGCCGTAAAGGAGCCATATCTTTTCGTTAAATCACGAATTTCAATCATTATTTCGCCACTCCCTTCAGCTCTACATCTGGTAATTTCGTTTGCTCACCCGTTTGATCTGGTCCGAATTTAACCTCAATCAACAATTCACCATTATTATTGAAGTATTTTTTTATGTTATCTGTGAACACCTGTTTCGTATCTACCAACGGCTCATAAGTTTTCGTCTCGTTATTCCAAATCGATAGCTGCATACGATTACTATCCTTATTCGAAATCGTCAATTCGTTTAATGTTTGAACTGAATTCATAAAATGATCTGGCATCGCGATGGATACTTCATATGAACCATTTGACAAATACCAACTATTTAACTGCTCATCAATTTTGTCATAATTCGAATTAGGAGATAGTGGGCTTACTGAGTACGTAAAGTTATTACGCTTCATTGTAAATGGACCCGATAGCTCTATTTTGCCATCAAATGGCTGAACCAAATAAGTAAGCGGAGACATATCCGCACCTGTTTCCAACTCAACCCCAGCTATAGCTTGATCGGCCCATGCTGTAATGACAGGCTTTTTCTCTTTTTCTACAAGCGGTAATGCCATAGTTTTCATTGACTCGATACGAGCAGGATTCACTTCTTCCTTCTTCGTTGGATAATTACTGTAATTGTAATTAGTAAAATCAGATGGTTTTTGAAGAACTGTTGCTTTTAGCTCCTTATCAACTTTAAGAGTACCGTTCGCTGCAATGTCGCCAAGTTTAACTTCTTTAATGCCAGAGATTAACGTAACGTCCTTTAAGGCAAACGGGAAATTATTCTTAATAGTCCCAGTCAGCTTTTCATTATTTAACGTAATATCGATATCCATTTTGCCAATATTTTGTGCCGCCGTTTTCCCTGCAAACGACTGAATAGACCAATAACTTAAATCACGTAGTGTCAGTGTTGAACCATTAGCATTTTCCTTAATATAGGATATTTCATGTAAATCCTCTATTGTCCCTGCGAAATCATTAGAATTTCGCAGCGCGAATGCACTTGAATTCTTATCTGTATTCACAACAAAATCACCACTACGATTTGTTAAAATGGACTCTACGTAGTAACCATTTAAACTACTATCTTCATTTACTTTATAAAATGCAGATTGTTGAATTTGCGGCTGCCCAATTCGATCTTTTGCACCAACAATAAATAAAGCAATAGATAACACAATGGATATCGCGGGAATGATCCACCATGCATGCTCACGTTTGTCTATTTTCTTTAAAATGAAATATAAAATAGGTCCGATTATTAAAATATATAAAATGATAACAATGAGCATATAGCTAACAGATACTTCAAACGAAGGGAATAATTCATTCATATAACGCAAGTCATTTGAAATTTGCTCCAGCGACGACTGTCCATGAACCATTTGTTGTGACATCTTTTGAATATTTATCAATTTCGCCACTAATGATGGATAACCATCCATAGACGCAAGTGGTTGGTCCCCTAAAGAAAACGTTGTTTGAATAATTTCTCCACTGCCCACATTTTTCTTAGACGCTAAAATCTTATTGTTTTCTGCTAATACAGGAATACTTCCTTGATTTTCAGTGGCTTCATAAATAGAAATAGGCTGTGTAAAAGCCCCTCCGCCTGATAATTTCGATAGGCTATCTGCAGAAACGGATGTCATTTGTTGTGATAAAGTTAGTGGTAAATAATCCTTAAAAATAGCTGCTGTTGCATTTACTTGATCAGTAGCACCTATTAATAATGTTCCACCATTCTGTACCCATTTTAGTAAAGACTCTTGTTGCTTTTGGGATAAATCAGCACTTGCAATTTCATCGATGACGATAACATTCGCCATTGCAAACCCTTCTGTATCCTCTGGCAATGTGTAATCCTTCATTTGCTTTAAATTGAACACTTCAACATTATTTTGAGAAGCAAATTGAGAAAGGCGCAAAAATGCTGATAAGCGATCACTATTATCCGTTAATGTATAAATAAAAACGGCTGAAGGATCTAAAAGATTACTTTGTAGCTGCTTTGTTCCTTTATAGGCAACCTTTTTTCCCTTTTCTATGCCCCCTTCAAAAAATGCAAACACATCTGAATTCGAGTAATTATAGTTATCGATACCATCTAGATATATATCAAATGTTTTTTCTTCTCCTGCCGCTATATCTATTGGAAGCACTTTCGCTGTTGTAGCTTGATAGGTGCCAGAAGCATTGATGACCATATCTCCAGAAAAATCTGCACCTATATTTTTTACTGTTACTTGAAGCGGCACAACTGATTGGTATTTAGCCTTACCTGCAATCCCTACTTTAGCCTGTACCTCTAACCTAGCAGTTGCAGTAGCACTTGCCTGCTCCACAGGAAGAATAAGGCTAATAACAAACATGAATAGTAGTATGAATACCGTAATATTCGTTTTCTTCAAAAACTCAGCCCCTTTTATGTAAATTGATGGTTAAATAATTATACGTTTTTTATTGCACTTTGTTTCATTTCTTATGACATCTTCATGAATATTCATAAACTCTTAAGAATTAGTTAATTATCAAAACGTGGGGTTGATTTCCGTTCCGACTGGGCGCTTTGTTGTTGCTGACGCTTCTCTTTCGCACAGTTAAAACATTTGCCGCTGACGCTTCGCTTTCGCGCAGAGCAGAGCTTCCTGGGGGCGTCCGATGAGCCGCTTCACTCGCAAAGCTCGCTCCAGGGTCTCGGGCCAACAGATGTCTTTTGCGCTAAAGCGTGAGTGCAACGTAGCGACCAGCAGCGGGTTTTGGTTTTGTTTGTGCGAAAGCGCAGCGACAGCAACAGCACGATGTTGGTCACGAAGGCGTTATCACAGGACGTGATGCTTTTAGCCTTCGTTCCTCTATATCGCTGATCCCCGAGGAGTCGTCCAGCCTCCACTCCAATCAACTTATACATGGCATATGTTTTTAACAAATCGAAACCTAACGTGATAGGCTCAAGAAATTTTTTATAGAGTGAAGCTTTAATCAGTAGGATTTTTTATGGACGTTAATACCAATAAAAAAAGCAGCCCCTAGTGAAAATAATCACTTGGGACTGCCTTGATAGTATTCTTATTTCGTATAATCAAACAAACATCGTGCATGGTCTTGCACTACCTCTACAAACGCCTCTACTTGTCGTAACTCAAATGAAGATTCATAGCCAATTAACCAAGTATCACGCGTTATACCAAATTCTTTTTCATTATTAGTTAATGCAATTTTATTAATACCATCATTGTCATTTAACGTTATTGAAGGTAAGATAGCGTAACCGATACCATTCAATGCCATTTGCTTACAAATTTCAATCTGATCAACTAAAATTTGTTTTCGTGGATTTGAAGCGAAATGCTGACGCCACCATTGTTGAATTTCCTGATAGTAATTGGAATCACTTTTAAATTGAATAAAAGGTCGATCTGTCGTCAACACATCTTCTATCGTTTTTAACTCTTTATCGACTAAATAAAGGGTGTCACGGAAAAGATGAATCTTTTCCCCTTTCCAATCAACCTGCCCACGCACAATCCCTACATGAGCCTCACCCTCATAAAGTGCTTTTACAATTTCAGAGCTCCAGCCGGTCATAAGAGAAATTTTTGCATCAGGATATTTCGATACAAAATCCTTTAATATTATCGGAAGCCAGTTTTGTCCGACGATCGATGCACAAGCAATTTTCAATGTCCCGTTTACTTTCGTCGTTAATGACTGGATTGTTTCATAAATCTCTTCTTTTTTGCTGAGCATTTCTGTTGCATAGGCAATAATAAGCTCTCCAGCAGGTGTCGCCGTAAGTCCTTTTTGCGAACGAATAAATAATTGCGTGCCCCAGTCTTTTTCAATAGTTTGAAGCCTTTGAGAAAGCGCAGGTTGCGATAAAAATAAACGTTCTGCTGCTTTACGCATATTACGTTCCTCTGCTAGTACTTTTAAAATTTCAGCCTCCGTTGCCATCAATCAGTAAACCTCCGTTACAAGCAAAGAGGGCCTCATGATTTTCATCTGAGTCCCCTCTTAAACTACTACTCTTTTTGATAAATATATTTTTTCAATTGCTTTAGAATAACTCGTCTCGTTAAAATTCCGGCAAATGTTCCATCTTCGTCCACAACACATAAAAAGGCGTGGTTAATTACTAAGTCTAGAGCCCGCTGAAAAGTATCCGTCAATTTCAATACAGCGATATCTTTATCCATTATCGTATCCACTTTAATATCAGGTAGCTTTTCATATTCAATATGTTCTAGTCCAAGAATAGATTCAGTAATCATTTTCATACTTAGTAAACCTTGAAGTCGATATTTCAAATCTAAAACAGGTATCGAAGAATACCCTGTACGTGTCAGTACTAGGAGTGCATGTTCCGCACTATTTCCACTTTGTACATGCGCAACCTTTTCAGATGAAATAATAAAATCACTAATTGGCATTGCTAATAAGTCTTTGCTGTTAGTTGAAATCATGAACTTCTTCTCCTTTTCTGTCCCCGCTTTGCAGAACAGGATGCTTCCCTTTTATCATATCATAACTTTTCCTTATATGACCACGACAAGGCCGAGAAGAGTTTTTTATTAGCAACGAATATTTTAGCAATTTGAAACGAAACTAAGTATCGAAAGTGCATATATAAAGAAGGTTTCACCCGAGAGAAATGGAAATATCTTCATCCAGCTATATTTAAAAATATGAGCTGAATGAAGAAAAAAATCTTTTTAATAACCGTACTTACTCCAATAATAAAAAATCATTATCCCTAAAAAGAGTAAAAAAATGATATATACCCAGACAATCGGGTTGAGCATCGTCGAATAATCTTCAACGGTTTCTGAAATCGGCGTATCATTTTCCGATTTCCGCTGAGACGTCATTTTGGCAATCTTCAGCGTTGACACAAGCGAAATAGCAGAGATAATCGTAATGGCAATAAGAGCCGGTATTAACCACATACCCATCGGCAAAACTCCTTTCTTTGCCCTTAGTATGCGTCAATCCAGCTCTCCATTATGCAAAAATATTTATTTTAGAATGGATACTGATTGAGCCATTGCCCACCATCAAGTGTCACACATTCCCCATTCATATATCTTGCTTTATCAGACATCATAAATGTTGCTAAATCAGCAATTTCTTCAGGCGTACCTGTACGACCTAACGGAACAGAGTCCAATGTACGAGCCGCTGCAGCCTCTGACTCCCAAAGCTTATCTGCACCACCTGTACGCTCAATTGGACCTGGAGCAATTGCATTTACTCGAATGCCATATTGTTTCCCCCATTCAACAGCTAACGTTCGAGTCAATGACAATACACCTGCTTTCGCTGCTGCCGAATGAACAACACCAGCACCTGCATTCCATGCGTAAGTTGCAACCATATTAAGAATAGAACCTTTAATATTATTTTGGATCCAATACTTACCGACCGTAGAAGAACAAAAGAATGTCCCATTTAAAACGATATCAACAACAGCCTTCCAACCATTAGGAGATAAATCCTCTGCACGCACAATAAAATTACCAGCTGCATTATTCACAAGCCCATCAACCTGTCCAAACTTTTCAACAGCAAATGCTAGCATCGCCTCCGCATGCTCAGGCACGCGAACATCCATTTGAAATGTTTCAATCGTTTTTCCCGCCTCTAAAATAAAAGCTTTCGCCTCTGCTAGCCGCTCCTCATTACGACCTGTAATGACAACATTTGCCCCTTCAGCAACGAATTGCTTCGCCATATAAAGCCCCATTCCACTAGATCCACCAGTAATAATAATTGTTTTCCCCTGCAACATACAATTTCCCCCTTTGTAAAAATGAATGATGATTCACTTAAATATTACTATATTTTCTTGAATATGTCATATTAATTCTACAAACCTATGGAGAGGATGCAAGATTGAAAGGTTCTTCTAGCTGGGATTCTTATGTTGCAGGGTATTCGCGGGTATTTTATTGTTGCGCGCGGGTATTCTCTTCTCTTCCGCGAGTATTTCACTGCTAAGCGCGGGTATTCTCTCCTCTTCCGCAAGTATTTCACCTACGTGCGGGTATTCTCTTCTCTTCCGCGGGTATTTCACCGCTAAGCGCGGGTATTCTCTCCTCTTCCGCGAGTATTTCACCGCTAAGCGCGGGTATTCTCTCCTCTTCCGCAAGTATTTCACCTACGCGCGGGTATTCTCTTCTCTTCCGCGGGTATTTCACCGCTAAGCGCGGGTATTCTCTCCTCTTCCGCGGGTATTTCACCGCTAAGCGCGGGTATTCTCTTCCCTTCCGCGGGTATTTCACCGCCTCGCGCGGGTATTCTCTCCTCTTCCGCGGGTATTTCACCTACGCGCGGGTATTCTCTTCTCTTCCGCGAGTATTTCACCTCTAAGCGCGGGTATTTGCTCTTCTTCCGCGGGTATCTCACTGTCCCGCGCGAGTATTACCCCCCACTAACCTTGATTACTCGCTCTAGTAGCTTCCTTTATAACACATCCATTAACGGATTAGAATATTTTTCCTAATCAATAAAAAAATAGAGTTACAAATTACATATGAATTTGTAACTCTATTTTAGACAGTCTCATTTCGAATTCCTAAAACTCATAATGGTAAGCAATTTTATAAAGCTCCATTAACTCTTCTTGGGTTGGAACTTTAGGGTTATTTCCGGGGCTACCGCTGGCAATTGCATCAGTTGCCATTTTCGGAATAGCATCGTAAAACGCTTTTTCATCAATTCCCCATTGTTTTAAATTACCTATATCCATCTTCTTGCACATTTCCTTAATAGAAACAATAGCTAAATCGGCAAGCTCTTCTTGAGATAACAGTTCATTATCTTTATTGAAAAACTTACCGAGATCCGCTAGCCGATCGACACAAGCATCCTTTGAAAATTCTAATACTGCCGGGAGAAGCATGGCATTTGAAATTCCATGTGGTACATGGAATAGCGCTCCTATTGGACGAGACATGCCATGTACTAAAGCGACAGAAGCATTTGAGAATGAAAGACCTGCTTGCATTGAGCCTAGTGACATCGCTTCCCGCGCATCAATATTGTTACCTTGCTCATAAACTTTTAAAATATTATTAACAATTAGCTCCATAGCTGATAATGCAAGGGCATTCGAGTACGGATGTGCTAAACGAGATAAATAACTTTCAATGGCATGACTTAACGCATCGATACCAGTCGCCGCAGTGATAGATGGTGGAGATGTAACCGTTAAAATCGGGTCAACAATAGCTATGTTTGGCATAAATGCGGGCTGCTTAATCATCATTTTTACTTCATTATTCGTATTAGTAATGACGGTTGCATCTGTTGCTTCTGAGCCAGTTCCCGCTGTTGTCGGTATTGCGATATGTGGAATCGGTGCTTGCTCTGCAATTTTTGCCATCTTCATATAATCGCCAATATAACCACCATTCGTTGCGACTACTGCGATAGCTTTCCCTGTATCGATACAGCTCCCGCCACCGACGGAAATAATAAGATCACAACCCTCAGACTGTAAAATATGAAGCCCCTCCGCTACATACGTATCCACTGGTTCCGTTGTTACGCCTAAATAAGAAAACGTTTCCAATCCATTGTCTCTTAAGAATGTGCTACATTGATTAACAAAGCCTAAGCGTTCCATGATCGGATCACTAATGATAAGAGCCTTAGTCCCTAATTTTTTTGCATATACGCCTACTTCTTCAAAAGAATCTCGTCCATAAACGATTGTTCCTGGTGAATGAACTGTATAGATTGTTTTTGTTTGAATCATATTTATCCCTCCTAAGCTATTGTGCTGTATAACCGCCATCCAAAAGTATTGCTTGACCTGTTATACCCTTTGCCATATCACTAGCTAAGTAAAGCGCAAGTCCTGTAACTTCCGATACATCTAGTAAGCGTTTTTGAGGGATGAGTGGATATAGCACCTGCTCAAGCACTTCTTCTACTTGAATTCCCCTTGTCTTTGCCAAATCCGTAAACTGATTACGCACTAACTCTGTATCGACATACCCTGGACAAATAGCATTCACGGTTATCCCCTTAGTTGCAACCTCTAGTGCAGCCACTTTCGTTAAACCGACAAGCCCATGTTTTGCGGCATTGTATCCAGCTTTACCTGCAAACCCAATAACGCCATTAATAGATGCCATATTAATAATGCGTCCATACTTATTTTTCTTCATATGTGGTAAGACATATTTCATCGCTATAAAAGGCGCAACAAGCATCACTTTTTGCATGGATTCGAAGATTTCTGTCGCGAAATCCTCTATAAGAGAAACATGCTGAAACCCTGCGTTGTTGATTAAAACATCTATTGTCTTAAAATTTTTAACAGTAAAGTCAATCGCATCACATATTGCCTGTTCATTTGTAACATCGCATGTGTATGCAGTTAATTGCGGATTATGCTTAATTGCCTCTGCTAAAAGCTGTTCATTTATATCTGTTATCACTACATTCGCTCCCTGCTCAGCAAACGCTAATGCCATGGATAACCCGATACCACGAGCTGCTCCAGTAATAAAAACTGTTTTTCCTTTCATGCAATCCCTCCTGAGAATAAAGGATCTTACCTAGGATTTGAGCCATTTAAAAAGAGCTGTAAACGAATACAGCTCTTCATTTGTATTAGTCGTTATTACTTGGGAATGCAAACGTAGATGCTGTCGATGCCTGACCTGTCATCCAACGTTCTGATATTGTTTTTGTTTTTGTGAAGAAGCGTGCTTGATCTGGACCAAACATATGGCCTTCTCCAAAGCGAGAACCTTTAAATCCAGCAAAGTTATGGTAACCAACTGGAATAGGAATTGGTACATTCACGCCCACCATACCAACATCGATTTCTGTTGTAAATTTACGGGCTGCTAAACCATCATTCGTAAAGATTGTGACCCCATTTCCAAGTTCATGCTTATTAATAAGTTGGATGGCTTCGTCCAAGGAATCAACACGTACAACATTTCGAGCTGGACCAAATATTTCTTGATCATAAATTTCCATGCCTGGTTTTACGTTGTCTAGCAAAGTTGGTCCTACAAAGAATCCTTTTGACTCTTTGACAATATCAAGTTCGCGACCATCACAAATAACTGTTGCACCTTCAGACTCACCTCGTTCGATAGCCGCAATAATCGCTTCTTTCGATTGCTGTGAAATGACAGGCCCAAAATCTGTCTCTGGATCTGTATATGAACCTACCTTCAAATTAGCGATTTTCTCCTTTAAGATTTCAACAAGACGATCTGCTGTATCCTTTCCAACAGGCATAATCGTAGAAATGGCCATACAACGCTGAGAGGCTGCTCCATAAGCTGCCCCGATAAATGCATTTGCTACCTGGTCAAGATCTGCATCAGGCATCACAACCATATTGTTTTTCCCTCCACCAAGTGCGGTAACACGTTTACCGTATTTCGAGCCTGTTTCATAAATATATTTGGCAACTGGTGTCGATCCTACAAATGAAATTGCTTGCACAATCGGGTTTTCTAAAAGCTCATTCACTGCATCTTTATCTCCATTTACTACCGTCCAAATACCATCTGGTAACCCAGCTTTTTTCCAAAGCTCACTCACATACAAGGCAGTCATAGGAACACGCTCGGAAGCTTTTAAAATAACTGCATTGCCGACAGCAATTGCCATACTTGTTTGCGCTAAAGGCACCATAATTGGGAAGTTAAATGGCGAAATAGCCGCTACTACACCTAATGGATATTTTGCAGAGTAGGCATTAATCTGACCACCGACATTGACAGAATACTCCCCCTTCATTAAATGAGGTGCACTAATAGCTAAGTCAACGGACTCCAAACCACGTGTAATTTCACCTTTCGCATCCTCAATTGTTTTGCCGCTCTCTGTACAAATAATTTGTAAAAGCTCCTCCATATTTTCAGTAATAAGATTACGGAACTTTAATACAACTTCAGCACGTTTAGCTACTGACGTATCTCTCCATTGAGGGAGTGCTGCCTGTGCCTTATCAATTGCCTCCCTAGTTTCTTCTACAGTTGCAAGTGGCACCTTGGCAATCACCTCACCCGTCGTAGGATTGTATACAGAACCAAAGCGACTACTTTTTCCTTCCACAAGCTCTCCACCAATGAAATGCGTTAATGTTTTAACCTCATGTGCTGTTGTCATATTTATTGTCCCCCTTTAAATTTGTTTAATTTTTAATCTTAAAAAGCTACAGGCCCATTCTTCCTTAAAAACCAAATGTGCACTAGCCAACTCCAATCTTTTATCGTAACATTAATACGATAAAATCCAAATGACCGTAGTCATTGACCTTAGTCAATTAAATCATAATCAAAATAATTCCATATCGTCAATAAAAATTTTTTATATTTTCAGATTTTTATAAAAACATCTTGATTCGGAGGAATATGAGAACATGAATCCACTAACGAGCCGTCAAAAAAAGGCATTAGAAACACGTGAAAAATTACTTAAAACATCTTTAGATTTATTTAATAAACATGGATTTGAGCATGTATCGATTGAACAAATTACGAAAGCATGCCATGTATCAAAAGGAACATTTTACACTTATTTTCCATCTAAATACGATGTTATTTTAGAAAAATTTAAGGAACTAGATCGTTTTTATAGCACTGTAGAAAAAAAGATCGACTCTTCTTTACCAGCAAGTGAAAAAATTTTAACGCTTTATCAAGAGCAAATGAAGTATTTAACGAACGTTGTGGGCAAGGATTTATTGCGTACAGTCTATACTGCAGCGATGACAAGTCAAGTGGAACAAGATCATTATTTAATTAGTCCACAAAGAAAGATATTCCAAATAATTAATACTTATTTAGAGGATGGCATTCGGCTCGGAGAATTTCGTCAAGATTTGCAGGTTACTCAAGTGCAGGCTATTATTCAGCGTTGTATGCGTGCAAATGTCTATGATTGGTTAATTCATAATGAAGACTTCAATTTATCAGTGGAAATGGCGCAATTTACAGCTATTGTGCTTGAAGGATTAAAAGCAGAAAATAAATAACTATTAGAGGTTGCATAGGTGGAAAGTGCATGAGCATGAATCGCTCGGAGAAATGACCGGGTATGTACTCACTTCCCAAAGCTCTACAACAAAGTAGCACTTCATCATGAATAATTGGATGAAGTGCTACTTTGTTTGTTGGCTTTAGCTAACAAAATATTTATTAACAATGGTTTCTACTGGTAATGGCTTGTTATATAAATAGCCTTGTCCTTTTTGGCATTGGTGGCGTTTTAGAAAATCGACCTGTGATAGTTCCTCGATTCCTTCTGCTACGACCTCCAACCCTAAATTATGGGACATTGAAATAATGGCTTTAATAATGGCCTCATTTTTATCATCTTTAGTAATATCCGCTATAAACGATTGGTCAATTTTTATAATATCTATCGGGTAACGTTTTAAATAGCTTAAAGATGAATACCCCGTTCCAAAATCATCAACGGAAACATAAACACCTAGCTGCTTCAATTCGGTTAAAATTGAAAATGTTTCATGGACATTCGTCATGGAGCTTTCGGTAATTTCCACCTCTAATAATTCAGGTGGCACATTATATTTTTTCAAGGCCGCTTTAATTTTCCGAGCAAAGTTTTCTTTTCTAAATTGTTTTGGCGAAATATTGATAGCAATTCGTACTGGTCGATAGCCATTCATCTGCCACTCTTTTTGATAGCGACACACCTCGTCAATAATCCAATCCCCGATTTCAATGATTAAGCCTGATGCCTCTGCAATGGGTATAAACTGTGCAGGAGACACAAAGCCAAATTTCCGGTTATTCCATCGTAATAATGCCTCAAAGCTATTAATACTGTTATTCGCTAAATCCATTTGTGGCTGTAAATGAATACTTAGTTCGTTAAATTCGATAGCACGACGTAAATGCGCCTCCATTAGTGCTTCATTTGGAAAAATAGTTGTCGTATCTTCACGATAGTAACGGTAGTGTGAACGACCATGCTCTTTTACAGAAAATAATGCTTTATCTGCTTTACGTATAAGTGTTTCTAAATCTTTGCCATCCGCTGGACTAAGGGAGATACCAATCGACACGCTAATAAAATATTCCTGCCCGTCAATCATGAATGGCTGTTTTAATGCATCTAAAATAGCGTTAGACGTCTGTTCAATTTTGTCGACTGTTGCATCTTTTAGAACAAAAATAAATTCATCGCTATTATAACGATAAAACGAGCATTTGGAGTGACAGAGCTCACGAAGTCTTTGGCTAAACATTCGTATAAGTTCATCACCCTTACTTTCGCCAAGGGATTCATTAAATTTTTTAAAACGATCAATATCCATCAAAATAATAGCTGCTTGCTTATTTTGCTTTTTATCATTTAAATGTTGAAGCCACTGTTCCTTTAAAGCCTTACGATTCCAAATACCCGTTAATTCGTCCATTAACGCTAGGTAATAAAAGGCCTGATGATCATTCATAAATGAGGTTGCGTCTTTCACAAATAAATGTACACCTATAATTTCACCATTAAAGTATGTTGGATGCGTTCGTAAATAAAATGGTTCTTTACTTAACAGTCGTTGTTTAAACAAGCATTCTGGCATACCAAATGCTGAGCCCTCAATAGTTTTTGCAAATAGTAATTTAAATTCGTCGATATACTTGCTCTCTAATAATGAAAAAATATTTTGTCCGATCAAGCTTTGTTGTTCTTTTAACAACTGAGAAGTGGCAGCAACGTTTTGATGAATAATGCGACCTTGTAAATCAGTTGTTAACACCGGACATACGTGCTGTTCCACAAATTGCAAATAAGGTTCTACTTCATTTTGCAGCTCACGTAGAATAACTGCTACAACTGAATTTTCTAAGTGCTGTACACGAACAGCAAATGTTTTTACTTTGTGTTCCGTACATATTTCTAGCCTTTGCTCTAGATTCAATTGTTGTTGTACTATATTCGATAATTGTAGCCAGCATTGCTCCGTAAAAAATTGTTCAGCGTTGGTAGCTTTCACATCTTGTAGCTTCAAAAATGACGGTAGTTTATCGTTAAAATTAACGACCTCAAACGCTTTTGTACCCACTTTTCTCAAACATACGACCGCATCAAATGGATTAAGTTGTATGATTTGATGATAGTCTGCAAATTGCGCTACATTCTCTTTATATTTTTTCATTATATCCCTCACTAAGTAGCGTGTTTGCTTATTCTTCGTCTAGCGTAGGTTTTAGTGCATCCTTTAGGAAAATTTCCTGACTATTAATTGGATCTTCACCACGATCAAATTCTTTATAATGATACTTTCCATTGGAGTCTTGAATACGAGCTTTTGCTGTATCCTCAAGTTGTGTATTCATAATGTTAATAATACGAGCTTTGGCTTCACTTGCATATACTGGGAATAAAATTTCCACACGTTTAATCATATTACGAGTCATCATATCCGCCGAAGACAAATATACTTTATTTTCCCCATTATGATGGAACCAATAAATACGCGAGTGCTCAAGGAAACGACCTACAATGCTCGTTACTGTTATGTTTTCACTAATTCCAGGGATGCCTGGTCTAATGCAACAAATACCACGAATGATCAACTCTACTTTCACACCTGCAATGGATGCCTCATATAACTTCATCATTAAGTCTTTGTCCGTTAGTGAATTCATTTTAGCTCGAATAAAACCATTACCATGCTTCTTATGACAGGCAATTTCCTCATCCATTAAGCGGATAAATTCATCTCGAATATCAAACGGGGCTACAACTAAATGATTAAAAGTTGGTTTCTCTGTATAACCACTTAAATAGTTAAAGAAGTTAGTGGCATCAATGCCAAATTCCTTATCTGTCGTTATGATACCCATATCTGTGTAAATTTTTGCAGTTGCATCATTATAATTTCCTGTACCAAGATGAACAAAACGCTCAATTTTCCCATTCCGACGACTTACAACAAGCGTTATTTTCGAATGTGTCTTTAAGTTATTCATGCCGTAAATAACAAGGCAGCCAGCTTGCTCAAGTTGCTTTGCCCAAAGCACATTATTTTCTTCATCAAAACGTGCTTTTAATTCAACTAAAACTGTTACCTGTTTACCATTTTCTGCTGCAAGCTTTAAGGCTTGTATAATGGGTGAATTACCACTTACACGATATAAAGTTTGTTTGATCGCTAAAACGTTCGGATTAACGGCCGCTTCTGCAATAAAATCTACAATTGGCGCAAATGATTCAAATGGATGATGGAAGAAAATATCTTGTTGCAGCGCTTTTTCAAAAATATTTTCATCCGATTGCAAATCTAATGGTGGCTGTGGGATAAAGCTTTCATATTCTAAATGTTCTCGACCAACAGATATACCTTTTACAAAAGAGAACATAAATGTTAAATCTAGCGGCCCATCTATATGGAAAACATCCGTTTCTTCAATTTCGAATTCATCTAGTAAGTATGTTAGAACTTCCTCACTCATCTCGCCCTCACGAACTTCGAGACGACTACCTACACCCCATTTACGTTTTTTCAGCTCTTTTTCGATTTCTACAAGTAAATCTCTTGCGCCTTCTTCATGAATCGTTAAATCCGCATTACGTGTTAAACGGAAAGCCTGCGCTGATTTAACACTGTAACCATAAAAGAGCTTTTCTATATGCGCTACAATCACGTCTTCTAATAAGACAATAACCGTCTCTCCATCTGCTGATGGCACTTTAATATATCGATCTAAAACAGATGGGACTTGTACAATAGCTACCTTTTCATGATTCTCTATGTCCGCTTCATCTTGCTCCAATAAAACAAGTAAATTTAATGTTTTACCAAGCAAAGTTGGGAAAGGACGGTACGCATCTACAGCTACGGGTGTTAAAACAGGGAAGATTGTTTCTGCAAACATTTCATTGACAAATGCTTTCTGTGTACTATTTAAGTCTCTCATGTCTGCGATATGTACATTATGTTGTGGTAATAAATCATAAATTAAGTGTCTGTAAACTTCAGTTTGTCGGCGCACTAAGGCTTGCGTTCGTTCTGCAATTTTCGCTAATTGCTCTTTTGGTGTTAAGCCTGACTTATTTTCAGGCTTATGGAAACCTGCACGCACTTGATCCTGTAAACCTGCAACACGCACCATGAAAAATTCATCTAAATTCGAACTAAAAATTGCTAAAAACTTCAATCGTTCTAGCAGAGGATTATCGATATCCTCTGCTTCCTCTAAAACTCGTTCATTAAAGGCGAGCCAGCTTAATTCACGGTTATTATAGTATTGCGGTTTAGCGATTTCCTCTAGTAATCGACCTTGTATTTCTGTTGATTCCTTCTCATTTAACTGATTATTCGTAATTTCAGTTGTCATAATTGTTCAACCCTACTTCCACAAAGTTTATTTTTATCGGTATCTTTAGTGCGCGTTCTAGATGTTTTTTTTGTCGGTTTGCTTGGTATTTTTCAGCGGCCGCATTGTTTTTCACATAAATGCTAAGCTGTACATAATCCTCTTTTGTTTGCATCTTTATAGTTTTAACTATTGTTCGTTTAGACACATTTAACGCATAGATAAATTTCAAAAAAGCACCAAAGTCTCGTATTTTACGATACTCCTCACGACTCATCCATTCTGTAAACGGAGCAGCGAATCGCTGATAATAATCTTTATTTTTATACGAAGCTAAAAGTGCTAATTTTACACGTTCCTTATGACTTAACCCCTCGATAGATTGGTTGGCAATTAAATAAAAAGTATGCTGACTAGCCGAACTTAACTCAATATACTCCCCAATATTAAACACCCTCGCCGCTTTCGACAATAAGTGCAAATCTTTAGGATGATGTTGTAAATAACCAAAGTGGCAACATTCACGGTACAATTGATCTGTTAAATGCATCAAATAGTCCGCTTCTCCTTCGGAACGACCATACCGACGAGCAAATCTTTTAGCGTTTCCCTCAAACACATTGTACTTATCAAATGCACTTTTATCCGTTTGTAAAATACGCTGTATAATGAGCCCTTCTCGCAAACCTTTTTTTGTTATCTTGAACAATTTACTGCCGACAACTTCCATTAATACATTGAAAACCTCTAATGCAGGAACGATAATATCCGCACGATCTGTCGAAAGCCCATCTAACTGTTTTAAATCATGAAAGCTTAAATTATTTAAAAATACACTAAGCTCATCTAAATTGCCCTGCGTCATTTCGTAGCCATGTACACTTGCGATTGGATATGCATGTTTTTGTTGATGAATTTGGGCAATATTTCGAGCACTACCGCCAATAGCAATAATCGGTAAACCGATATTCTGAATCCATGAAAGTGATTTGAACTGTTCCTTCACAAATGCAATAAGTTCCTTTTTTTCACTACCATTCATAATCTCGCCCTTTACGAAACGTTGCTTTAAAGAAACTGTACCAAACGCAAAACTATGAGATTTCTGTAGTTCTTTATTTTCAAATAGCGTTATTTCTGTACTACCGCCACCAATATCAATCGTTACAGCAGACTTTGTGCCTATAGAATGCGCCACTGCAACAAAGCCATAATATGCCTCTTCTTCTTCAGTTAAAAGCTCTATTTGAATGCCTGTCTGTTTTTTCATTAAGGTCAGTATTTCTTCTCTATTGGTTGCCTGACGGATTGCAGCTGTTGCAGCAGCTTTAACATCAGTCACTTCATAATCATCAAGTATTGCTTTATAAGTCAATAATGTTTCTGTTAATACTTGTATACCTTCTTCAGACATTTCACCAGAGGGCTGTAAATATATACGTAGACGTGCAACCGTTTTAATATTTCCAATCTCACGAAGTCCCTCATCTTTATCATATCGATACAACACTAAGCGAACGGTGTTTGAGCCAATATCGATAATAGCGGTTTTTAATTCATTCAAATAATCACTTCCTTAGCGCATGCATAGTATTAATGGATCTACATTAAATATTGAGGTGAACATATCTATGAACATTGTATAGACACCTCAACAAATAGAACTTTATTATTTTGTTCCTAGCCTCATGTATCTATACAAAAAAAGCCGGAGCCTATAAGAGGCATCCGACTTTCTTGCATTATTAATATTCTTTCAGGATACCCATTATTAATATTGTGAAGTACCTTTTCCAACTTTTAAAAAACATAATAAAATTTTATTTTATATGATAAGTTGGTCGATTCGTAAAATAAGCTCCGTAATTTCTGGCTTACTAATTTGATCCTCTGCACCTACTTGGTCACCTTTATGACGAAGATCATCCGTAATTAAGCTTGAGAAAATAATGACAGGAAGCTTTTGGAGATCTGGATGCTCCTTTATTTTACGCGTTAAATGATGCCCATCCATTTGTGGCATTTCAATGTCCGTCACAACTAATTGAATATGCTCGGCTACATCACTACCACTTTTAACGATAGCTTGGAGGTATTCATAAGCATCATGGCCGTTTTCAAAGAATTCAACATTCTCATAACCTGCTTCATTCATAGTATCGAATAAAAGCTTACGTAGTAATGGTGAATCTTCTGCAATTAAAATTCGTTTTTCAGAACGCTCACGTTTACCAAGCTTTTTAACGGCATCTACACTAATACCAGAGTCTGGATTTATGTCTACCATAATTCTCTCGAAATCAAGCAATAAAATCATTTGCTCGTTTTGCTTAATAACACCGATAACTTGTGATGTTCCTCCCTGATACATATCAGATGGCTTCTCGATTTGATTCCATGAGATTCGGTGAATCTGTGTTACATTATCTACATGAAATACTACACGCTGTTTATTAAACTCAGCTACAATATATTTTTGCTGAGAACTACGCTCTTGACTTTGAATACCTAATACTCGGAGCATATCAACTACTGGTAATACCTCACCTCGTAATTGAATAATCCCCTCTACATGCGGGTGCGCGTGTGGAATAAATGTTACTGGAATCGGTTGAATAATTTCCTTTACTTTAATAACGTTAATACCAAATTTATTATTAGCTACTTCAAATTCAACAATTTCTAGCTCATTTGTGCCACTTTCTAATAATATACCTTTATGTTCCAAAGCAACCCCGCTCCTTTCTATCCAACTTCTATTTATAATTCAATTGTATCATAGGCGATACATTTCTCCTACTTGCTTTTTCCATTTTTATCACTAACATGGCTCGACATCCATAACACGGGTGAACTACCATACAGAAAACGAAAAGCCAAATGGCTCATCAAACGCCCTCAGGAAAGCGTTCAGCCGAATATACATGAAATGCGTATATGTCTTATCTAATATCATCTCCAACTTTTGAGCCATTGACTTTTAAATGTATCAATAGGCCAATTATCGTCATTACAATTAATGTCGATAACGCAACACGACTTGCTAGCGTTCCATATTCTTTCATCCATAACGTAACGGTTCCGTAGACTGCTGGCCCGATAATGGAGGATACTTTACCCGAAAATGCAAATAAGCCAAAAAACTGACCCCGTTTTTCTTCTGGAGACAATTCAATAATATATGTTCTAGATGTTACCCACATGGATCCTAGCGATACGCCAAACATACTACCTGCAAGCCAGAACATCCATTGCTCAGTCGCAAAAACAGCAAATGCTAAAGCAACTATCATTAATATTGCCACCATGGTTATCGCACGTTTGGCTCCGATTGCTTTTGTAATATAACCAAATGCAAAAGAGCCAATAATAGTTGACACCGTAGACACTAAATAAAGTACGATAAATTGACCTGAAGTAAAGCCTACGATTGTTGTTGCATATACAGCCATCATTGCAATAGTTGTTGCAATTGCATCATTTAAAAAGAAGTAAGCAATCATAAAGGTGAAAATAGCTTTATATTGCTTCATGTCCTTAAAGGTTTGAACAACTTCCTTATACCCATCTAAAAATTTAATAGGCTTTCGTTGAGACGCTGGTATTGGTGTATCTTTATTAATAAAAAATAATGGCAAAGAAAATAATAAATATAAAATGGCAGTCGGAATAAATGCTCGATGGAAACCACTGTTTCCTACGTACAAATAAACAAGTAGTCCCAAGATTGTACCAAGATACCCAATCGCTACCCCATAGCCAGAAATAAGGGGCATTTCCTCTTTTGTCCCTAAATCTCCCATCATGGAATCATAAAATACTAGACTGGAATTAAAGAAAAATTTTGCGATGATAAAACTAGCTACAACTAAAAACAAACTAAGAGGCACACCTGAAAAATTTGTTGGCGTCTGTAAATTCGCAAAAATCCCCATCATAAAAGTAAAGAAGATAGAAATAGATGCAAACCATACTATAAATCTCTTTTTATAGCCTGTTTGATCAATCCATACTCCAAAAAGTGGCGAAAAAACAACGAGGAACAGGCTAGCAATCGCATTCGCATAAGAAATAAACGTGCTTGCCACTTGCTGCATTACCTCATTCGTCCCTAAAACCTCATCCATATAAAACGGGAAAAATATCGTATTAATATTTGAAGAAAATATTGTATTCGCAAAATCATAAAATGCCCACGACAAAATTGGCAATGATAAATAAAGTACTAACTGACTCCGATGCTGAACGTCTACTGTTGAATTCCGCTTCATAAAACCCTCCTCCCATTCTCTATATTATTAAATAAATTCCCTCATGTAATAAAAAATACCTTTTATTTAATGAAAATTAACACTATTTACAATATACATGCATTTTTATTTAACTAACACTCTAAAATGAACGAATCTCCACCTTTGCTGCGAGCTACTCATAATAAAAAAGATATCCAAGCTCTCCACGCTTGGATATCAATATGTTTTTTGAAAACTATTTTGTTAATTAAGTTTTGAGTAAAGTATGATTCTTCCGCAAAGCGTGGGATTGATTTCCGTTCCAACTGGGCGCTTTTCTGGGGGCTTCCGATGAGCCGCTTGGGGCAACAGGATGTTGGTCACGAAGGCGTTATCACAGGACGTGATGCTTTTAGCCTTCGTTCCTCTATCGCTGATCCCCGAGGAGTCGCCCAGTCGTAACGAAGATCAATCACTTCACATAACATGTATCATCTTGTATGAAAGCTAATTAATAAAACTAAAAAAACTTCAGCAATGTATTTTATGTGCGAAGCGACAGTAGCAACAACAAGATGGAGGAACGGTAGTTAGCATCATTTTCCTTGACCATTGTTCAACTCTAAAAAAATATCCAAGCCCCCTCGCTTGGATATCCTTCTTACAATTCTTCTATATTCACCCACATAGAAGACCATTGTTCAATTGCTTTAAGGACCGGTGCAAGTGCATGTCCTTTTTCTGTTAGCTTGTATTCAATCACTACTGGTGTTGATGGAATAACTGTGCGCTCCACAATGTTCTCAATCTCTAACTCTTTTAATCTTTCCGTTAACACACGACTGCTAATACCCACATTATTTTTTATCGTTGAGTATCGTTGAGGACCTTCCAATAACTGATAAATAAGCAGGGTGTTCCAGCTATGATTTAATATTTTTAGTGCTTTTTCAAATCGTGGACAAATTTTTTTTTGATCCAATTTTCCTGCCTCCAATGTGTTTTGTTCTTATATAAGAGTATATCATTTTTTCGAAAATCATTTTCAAAAATAAAATTTAGTTACTTGACAAAAGTTGTTTTTAAAAATAAACTAAGTTACGAAATGTAAGCTAAAAAACAAAAGGAGTTTATTTAACTATGCAAAATATCGGTTCAACTATTTTACGTGTGGTGCTTGGCATTATTTTTGCAACTCACGGTTTCCAAAAGTTTCAGGGAGGTATCGGCTTCACAGCTGATTATTTTGATGCCATTGGTATTCCAGGCTTCATGGCTTATATTGTTGCCATTATAGAACTAGTCGGTGGTGTAGCCATTATTTTAGGCTTAGGTACAAGACTTATCGGTGCTTTATTGACAATAACAATGATCGTTGCTATTTTCACAGCGAAGCTTAGCGTTGGCTTTATCGGAGAAAACGGCTTAGCCGGATATGAATTTGATTTAGCTTTAGCGGCAATGGCCTTATACTTTGCACTTGCAGGGGCATCTAGTTTTTCTTTAGACGCAAAACTTTTTGATAAAGAGTAATGCTGCCGTAGTTAACTATTTTCTCAAGTGTATTGATTAGACATTTTTATCCACTTGAATTCTACGGGCAGAACCAACAAGCATGCTATTTTCAGTATTGTTAATGAGCTGCTTTATATAAGAAAACCCGAAGTGCTCATCCTTTCAAAAGATGATACTTCGGGCTTTCTAAAATTATGATTCTTCGTTTTGTTAATCTTTAATGATAGGCCTTTAAAAGTGCCTGAGTACCGTTTTCACCGTAGCCCTCTTCTATTAGCCTTTCATACATATCATAAGCGAGTGTTAGACCTGGCAATGTAATCCCCATTTTTTTAGATTCATCTAATGCTATTTTCATATCCTTTACAAAATGCTTAATATAAAAGCCTGGTGCGTAATCTCCTTTGATCATGCGAGGGGCTAAATTACTTAACGACCAAGAGCCTGCTGCACCAGAAGAAATGGATTGCAATACTGTCGGTAAATCAAGTCCCGCCTTTAAACCGTAAGCCAGTGACTCACACACACCAATCATTCCAGATGCAATAACAATCTGATTACACATTTTAGCATGCTGCCCTGCACCAGCTTCTCCTTGATAAACAATATTTTCACCGAAATGTTTCATAATTGGTAAAACCTTATTGAATGTAGCTTGGCTACCTCCAACCATAATTGATAATGTCCCATTTTGAGCGCCAATATCTCCTCCAGAAACAGGTGCATCCAGCGCTTCTACTCCAACTTTTTGAGCATGTTCGAAAATTTTCTTTGCTAATGTTGGCTCGGAAGTGGTCATATCAATAACGATATTGCCAGATTCGGCTGTTTGAAATAATCCATTATCTCCAAAATAAACTTCCTCTACGTCCGCAGGATATCCAACCATCGTAAAAGCAATTTCCTTATGTTTAAATGCTTCTGCTGGTGTACTTGCCCAAGTTGCACCTAACGCCAAGAGTGGCTCCGCTTTCTCCTTTGAGCGTGTAAAAACTGTAACCTCATGACCATTTTTTAATAAATGTTTAATAATACTAGCACCCATTACGCCTGTGCCGACAAATGCAATACCTTCTTTTCCCATATGTACATACTCCTTTGTGATCAAGGCAATGATTGATTTTTTTTAATTGATCAATCATTAGCACTTATTCTTATCTATAAGTGTAGTTTAATAAGTGCGATAATTCAAACTTCTCTTATTAACTTGTACTAAAAACTTTAAGCGCTGCATATATACGAGTAAATCAATTTCCTTAACGTAATGAAGACAAAAAAAAGAGAGCAGTTGATGGGGTATCACTGCTCTAAAGGGGAAATGAGAATGTTGCTGTGTTCAAAATAAGTATTCCCCACCAAATGCTTTTTAAACATATTATTTAAAAAGTTTATACTCTGAATACTGGAACATTCTTTCAATCTTCTTGACGCTCTTCTTCTTCAAATGTTGTCTGTCTATAATAAGTATTCATTAACTGATCTAATCTGCGACTCAGTTGAATGGTTTTCGCATTTTGTAACCCGTTCTCTACACCTGAGCGAATCATCATCTCACGAGTTTGTTCCATTTGTTTCAAGAGTAGATTGACCATTCATATAACCCTCCACACACAAATAATCATACCATTATTATACATTTATATTTCATTTCTTACAGCATTAACTTACGACAATGTTCGACAAATCAGCTTCTTGGAATTTCTTGATAAGTATAAATTACGCGTCCATTTTGTTTGGCCTCACCTCTATAATGTTTAAATAAAGGATGTTTTACTAGTACTTCTCGGAACTCATAAAATTGTTCCTTATCTATTTCTATACTTTTCAATTCCCCGTTTTGTAATTGTTTAAGCATATTTTCGTATTTTTCCATTTTTTCCATTCCTCTCTTTTTTAGCATTCTGTGTAATTAATTATGAATTATTCAAAAAAGGCTTTACGTTTTCCATTTTTTCATGCAAACTGTATATTATTAGTCGATGAAGGAGCTGACTGTCTGTGAAAATAGCTGAAGTTGGAAATATTATCGAGTTTAAAGACGGCTTACAAGGTATAGTCGAAAAAGTAAATGAAAATTCGGTGATCGTTGATTTAACATACATGGAGAATTTCGATTCCCTTGAAATTGAAGAAAAGACGGTCGTCAATCATAAACGTTACAAAATTTTATATACAAATGAAGCTTAATAGTCTGAATAGTCCCTATTTGTCTTTATAGATGATAAGGGACTTTTTTTTTGATAAAATTAAAAGCATGGAGGTCGAATAATGCTTACAAATTCGAAACAAACAATAATATTGCTCCTTTCTTTATTATTCGTTTATGGCATGCTTGCTTTTACCTTTGCTAACCAAGCTGTATTTTGGCACCTATATGCATTTACTTTACTTGTATGTATTGCCATTGCCATTTTAACTGGAAAAATTGAGGATCAGTTACCGACATGGAAATTTTTACTTTTCGGTATTGGATACGGTACAATAACATACGGTATTATACGCTTTGGCTATTGGCTAGCACCACATATTAATGGTTCATTGGTACAATCAGTACAAAAGTTTTTAGCAAATTATGGACCACAGACTATTTGGCACTATATACTACTTGTATTCATTGTTGCTATTGGTGAAGAGCTCTTTTGGCGTGGCTATGTTCAACAACAGCTGAAACGCTTTATGAAACCTACTTTAGCAGTCATTGTAACAGCGATTCTAAGTGCAATCTCTATTGCAATAAGCGGCTTTATGCTTGGTATGGTTGCTGCACTTGTAACCGGCATTATTTGGGGCTTGTTATATGAATGGCGTAAGAGTATGCCACTGGTTATTGTATCCCATGTAGTCTTTGTACTACTCTTATTTTTAGTGTTACCTTTAACATAATAGCATTAAAATTTGGAAACATTTTCTCTTTACCAACGTTTGATAATAAAAGGAGGGCTTTTCATGCAAAAAAAATTAATTTCTCTACCTGCATTATTACTAACAGCCATTTTAGTCGTAGGATGTAATACATCTGATAAAACAGAGGATTCTGATGTTCAAAAAAATGAGCCATCAAATACTGAACAACAGCAAAAACCATCAGCTGAGGATAAAACTGTAAATGGCTCAGAAGAAACGCCTACAAATGAAACAGATAAAGATACTACAGACAAAACTGACACTACAGATAGTGCAAATACACCAAAACAAGAAGTTAACTATATACAAAAAGGCAAAGAAAAAACTGAAACAGCAAGCGAATCGAAAAGTGCTGATCAAGGCTATAAAATGCAACAACTACCTGGATTCACACTTTCTCAAGAAGAACCTGGTAAAGACATGTTAATTTCTAATGAAAATGCTGAAGTATTCATGCGTATCGAAGATGTTTCACAATCAAGCTATGATGAAGTAAAAAAATCTATGCAAGATTATATGAATGCTGTTGGTGAACCATCAGCTTTGTCTTCTGAGGATCTAGCTCCATTTAAGGGTGTTAAAAACATTGAAGGTTATGTTGTAAATTTTGTTGATGACAAAGAAAAAGTAATCGGCGTTGTTTTTGAAAAAGACGGTTTAATTATTAAATTAACTATTCACGATAACGAAGAACTAGATTTAACTGATGCTATGTTTAAAATGGCTGCAACTATTTCTAAAAAATAATGATTCAAAAAAGACTGTAGACAAACTTGTTTGCTCTACAGTCTTTTTGTTATTTTTAATACGGTTTATACCTTAGCTTGAGGCTCATTTCCCTTCCGATTGGTCGGATTGTGCCATGGACGGCTAGGAGCGTTTACAAGGGCGTTTACGCAGGACAGGATACTTTTGTCGCTCACTTCATCCCTTCTCCATAACCTATAATCTCCAAGGGGTATAGAATCAAATTTAAGATTCACTGCGTTCTCTCCCTAAAAGTTATGAGCCTTTTGTTCAACACAAAAAGTTGCCTCAAATTCATTGAGACAACCCTTTTTAATAAGACAAATCCTTAATAGACAGTCCTAATTTTTTTAATAAAGTGATAGCTTGATCTTTTTCCTCAATAGATAGCACACTCATCAATTCATGTAAATGCTGCTCATGCTTTGGAAATAGTTCCGCCATAAATGCTTCACCTTTGTCCGTAATTTCTGCATACGTAACACGGCGATCTGACGGACATGAAACACGTAATAAATATCCTCTTTTTTCAAGTTTGTCAATGACATACGTAATAGACCCACTAGCAAGCAAAATTTTATTGCCAATTTGCTGTAATGGCTGTCTTCCTTTATGATAAAGAAGCTCTAAGACAGCAAATTCAGTAGGATTTAGTCCATTCTCTTGAAAAAATTGTTGGGTTGTCTCATTGATTGCTTTATGTGCACGTGATAATACGATATATAATTTTAATGATTGCTTTATATCTTCTGACGTCATATCCTTTTCCTTTCAATTCGCTTTTATACATGCCATTATAGCGATATTAGAAAAGCATTGTCAAAAGCATTATTTGATTTTAAGCCTCATATGTCGTTTACGGTACACATTGACTCTTTTTATGTTACTAAATAAGCAGAATCTTTCGTGGACACATCCATTGTATCCACCTGATTAAATGAGTAAATGGGGAATTGTAAGTGGAAGCATGTCCCCTTTTGTAATTCACTACTCACACCTATTACACCTTCATGCTCTTCAATCACCTTTTTCACAAAAGCAAGGCCTAGTCCTGTCCCTGCTGATTTCGTCGTGTAAAAAGGCTGGAATAAGTTTTGAAGGGTAGAACTGTCCATACCGACACCTTCGTCTTTAATCTGTAATTCAGCAATTGCACAGTCAGCAGTCATTTCTACTGTGATCGTTCCACCATTATTCATGGATTCCATCGCATTTTTAATAAGATTCATGAATACTTGCTTTAAGCGATTCTCATTGCCACCAATGTATACTTGTGTAGAAGGAGAAATGTATTGAATCATAATATTTTTCATAAGCGCATCTGGAAGCATAAACTCAATCACTTGCTTCACAATGTTATTTAGCTCTAATAATTCTACTTTCATGCTTGTTGGCTTGGACAATACTAAAAGCTCGGATAAGATTTGTTCCATCCGTTGAAGCTCACTATCGATGACAGATAAATACATACTGGACTCTTCATCAGCATTTAACTTTAATAATTCGGTAAAGCCCTTTAAAGAAGTTAATGGATTACGGATTTCATGGGCGATACTTGCGGCCATTTGACCGACAACATTTAAAGCTTGCTGATGTTCAACTTTATGTTGAAGTTGTTTCTTTTCTGTTTCATCATTAATGACTGTGACAATAATATTGTTGTATTCATCATATATACTTGAAATTTCATAATAGCAAGGGGTAATAACTTGCGTTTCATCAACTACATGAATATTTGCATGCTTTTCACCCATCAATTTAGAAAGGTATGAAGTAATTTGGCCTTTCTTAAGTGTAAACGTATCAAAGATGTGCTGGTGTGCCTTATGAAGAAGCTGTGATTTTTCTATTTTTAAATACATCTCAGCATACTTATTTAGCCCAAGAATAATCCCACTAGCGTCACTTATAATAACAGCGTACGGTAAGTGATCATAAGCATGGAAAGATTGTGATCTCTCTTGCTCTTGGCTAACATATAATTCATGAGCTATGTCATTATTTAATGTTGAAATTTGCGCAACGATTTCTTCTGTGTTCGGATCATAAAAACATTTGAAAGACATCATTTCAAACTCATTACTAGCTGTTTGAATATTAAAGATTTCTTCTGATCTCAAATCACTTTGTAATTGTTTAACGAATTTTGCCCAATTTAAATTAGAGGACTCGTCCATTGTTAAATAACCTATATACGATGAATTGAGGTTAAACAGTTTAATTGCAGCCTCATTCATGTTTAAAATTTTACCTACTTTATTAAGAATAAGTGTTGGTGACGAAGTACTTGTCATAAGATTTCCAAAACATTGATTAATATCATTTTGCTTCAACTTTCTCACCGAACCTTTCAATAGAGTAAAAAACCCCTTATTCGAATTTTGAGCCTTTACTATACTTTATGACTGCACGATTCTATTATTACAAAATTTAGTAAATTTAAGTATTTAAAATTATTTCACGAACTGTTCACAAAATAAATAGGCAAAAAGGATTATATTGTTTGACAGCTACTTGACTGTTACAATTAGAAATTGAAAGGAAGATTATTTCATGAATACTATTTTAACTACTTTAAATGCAAAGTATATTCACACAAATTTAGCACTACGTTATTTAAAAGGTGCTGCTTTACCAGAATTTAATCCGATCATTGCAGAATATACAATTAAAGATCCTGCTTTTAATATTGTATCAGATTTATTCCAAAAAAACCCTGATATTGTAGGATTCAGCTGCTATATTTGGAATATTGAAGAAACTATTCACGTCATCAAAATGTTAAAAACTGTCTGCCCAAATGTTAAAATTTTGCTCGGCGGACCTGAAGTTTCTTACGATTCCCACCATTGGTTACGTAAAATTGAAGAGGTTGATTTCATTATTATGGGTGAAGGAGAAACTTCCTTTAAACAATTACTACGCCATTTGCATGGAGAAATTGCATTGGAGGATGTTCCAGGGATTTGCTACTTAGAAGATGGTAAAGTACGAATTCACGCACAAGCATCAAAAATTGATTTACGTGAATTGCCAAGTCCATTTCGTTTCGAGGAGGACCTCCCTCATCTAAGCAAACGAATCCAATATATTGAAACAAGTCGCGGCTGTCCATTTAGCTGTCAATTTTGTTTATCTTCTATTGAAGTAGGGGTTCGTTATTTTAACCGAGAAAAAATAAAAGAAGATATTCGATTCTTGATGGACAACGGTGCACGTACTATTAAATTTGTTGACCGTACATTTAATATAAGTCGCAGCTATGCAATGGAAATGTTCCAGTTTTTAATCGATGAACATAAGCCAGGGGTTGTGTTCCAATTTGAAATTACCGCTGATATTATGCGTCCTGAGGTTATCCAGTTTTTAAATGATAACGCACCAAAAGGTCTTTTCCGTTTTGAAATCGGTGTTCAATCAACGAACGATTTAACAAATACTCTCGTGAAGCGCCGTCAAAACTTTGAAAAACTAACACGTACAGTGACGATGGTCAAAGAAGGTGGAAAGATTGATCAGCATTTAGATTTAATCGCTGGTTTACCAGAGGAGGATTATGCAAGCTTCCGACAAACCTTTAATGACGTTTTCGCAATGCGCCCAGAAGAATTACAGCTTGGATTCCTTAAGCTTCTGCGTGGTACAGGCCTTCGTCTAGAGGCTGAAAAATATGGCTATACGTATGTGGACCAATCACCTTACGAGATTTTCTCTAATAATGTCTTAACATTTGATGATATCGTGCGCATTAAACATGCAGAGGACGTGCTTGAGAAATACTGGAACGATCACCGTTTGGATCATACGATTGAATATTTAGTAACTGAAGTGTTTGAAACACCATTTGATTTCTTCCAAAACTTCGGTACTTATTGGGAAACTAAAGGTTGGTCACGTATCGGACATCAGCTTGAGGATTTATTCCTTCGTTTATTAATGTTTTTAGAAACTGTTGAAGGTGCTGATTTAACTATCATTCAAAGCCTAATGCAACTAGATTATTTAATGGCTCAACAGTTCCAGCCGCGTAAATTATGGTGGAAGGAGCGTCCTACTGAGGAGCAACAAAAAGCACTTTATACGGCATTACGTGAAAACCCTGCCATCGCAGGTGAGCCATTTGCCAACTTCAATCTATCCGAAAAAGAGTTGTTTAAACATACGCTTATTATTCCGCATCACATTGATTACCAAAATTTTTCAAAAGGCAAAATTGTACAAAAAAATGGCTATCTTTTAACTTACTTCCGTCACGGTCAAGCACCATACTTTGCAACAATCGACTCTTTATAATAAGAAACGCTAGTCCATTAATTAAATTTAGGACTAGCGTTTTTTCATACATTAAAAACTCTTAAATCTTTCAGGAACCTTTAAATGCAATCCATATAATTACATTTCCATTAAATATATAGCAATCAGAAATCGTAGCTTTATTACACTTAACAGATGTTCTTTGATGTATTACTATTATCCTAAAAAAGTTTAGTTCGAAAATATCAATGCATCGATACCTATTAATTGGAAAAATTACCTATTAAATAGTCATAATAACCAGGAAAAAACAATTTAAAATTTTTCGACAATTGTGTGTCGAAGGCAGTTTCTTGTCAATTACGCAATCTAAATCCCTCTTTATGAATAGATTTTCTACTAAGATACCCTTTAAAATCCTCGTTCAATAAACTTATTGGCAACCGGAAAATAGTATGGAAATAAAAAAAAGAGCTAAATTAGTAACGGGTCCTGTTTTCGAGTACAAAACTAAAAAAACACTATAAAAAGTGTATCAAATCGAAATGATTTGGATGTCCTTTTTTTATTGATACAAAGCGGCTTTTTAACAATTTTCATACGAATTGGTATATCAAATCGCATTAATAAAGTTACATTATAGAAAGTTCTATAACGATGGAAATACATAATCTGGCAAGGAATTATATTCAACCGACGGAGCAGGTTTGTTCAATAAGCAGTTATGGATTCTGCAGAATTTAAATGGTAAAATTAATCAAAATTGGAACCACCATTCATTTCGTTCGTCCTTATAGTAATTGTAGAAATTAAGGAGGGAGGTAAACAATGTTCAGTAAAAAAGGGATATTATCAACATTATTTTCAGTAGTAGGACTTATTTGTGTAGCATGTTTTTATTACTTTCAACTTAATACTGCTTGGCTATTCTTTCTTGGGACTATTATGTTCGTCATAGGAATAATATTTAGTGTTCAGAGCTTTAAAAAAAGAGAAAAAGGATTTTGGAAGTATTCCCCTATGATTGTTTTTGGGATTTATGTCATTGGTGTTTCATTGTCAATCGTACTACTTGTGTTTATGGGCGAAACTTGAACTACTCCCACTTATAGAAGTGAGAGTTTTCTGTCGGAAAATGATAAAAGGTTATATTATTTTTAAAATTTCCCTCTTAAACTCCCAGGAAAGAACTTAATCATCTTTCATTTTCTGTGGTGAAGTACTTATTTTTGCGATTCATGGAGGGCTAACGGGGTGCTTTTCTTGAAGATCATTGAGTCGCATAGGCAGCTCTTCTTTCTTTGTTGAAATAACGACGCAGGATAGTTAAGTAAGAATGATATGTGAATCTACTGGTGAATAAAGTATTTTATTTACACAAAGAGAAAGGAGGATTAAAAATGAAATCAATTGTTATAGGTAATGTTATATTTACTGGTTTTGTTGCATTATTTATTTCTTGGTTTTTTGCAGAAGGAGCGTTAGGTGAATCTGATACTTTGACGCCAGAATTCTTTTTAGTCATACCGGTATGGGCTCTTGGTGCACTGTTGATGTGGAGATTCGTTTCCAAAGACAAATTAGAAAATACTTCCTATTTTAAAATTATATTGAGCAATTCTCTGCTTTGGTTAACTATCCCTTTAGGTTTAATGTTTGCGTTTGAATTTATATAAGAATATTAGAAGAAAGATAAAGAATAAAGCTGTTTTCTTATTGAACTAATGGGGCGCTTTAGTTAAATTTTGATTCACAAAATATCAGACACAGTTGTACAAAAAAGGTACTGCGAATTCGCAGTACCTTTTAATATTAATATGCTAATTAATTGTCTTTTTAACCTGCGATTTTGCTTTTTGTACTTCAAAACAGAACCCGTTACTAAATTAGCTCTTTTTTTATTTCAATCTTAGTTGTAGGGGCTATTCAAGTATTGATTGAATCCCATAAAAGTCATTCATATCAATGATCTAGTATTTACCCGATAATTACTCGTTCCTTAGGATAGTGATAACTTGATTTTTTGCCTCTACCACCACCACCAAGAGTGTAAAGGAAGGAGATTAAACCGACACGACCAACAAACATTAAAATCATAATGATAATTTTACCAAATACCGATAAATCCGAGGTAATCCCTAAAGACATCCCACACGTTCCGAACGCTGATGTAATTTCAAAAATTATTTGAATCAGTGATGCGTGTGGCTCAGTAATAAGTAAAATAATTGTTGCAACTAAAACCATAAAGAATGCCAATAAAATAACAACAAACGAGCGGAATACATCGATTAAATGTATTTCACGTCCGAATACTTGAATATCCTCTCTTCCTCGTGAGAAGGTAATTAGGAATAGAATGGCCATGGCAAACGTTGTTGTACGTATCCCTCCACCAACTGAACTTGGCGAAGAACCAATAAACATTAAAAAGCTCATAAAAATATCTGTCGCTTCACTAAAGGTTGTAACATCGTACGTCGTCAGTCCAGCTGATCGTGTTGAAACAGAATGGAACATTGCAGAAAACAGCGCTTCATGCCAAGACATTCCCTTAAAGGAATGGAATGATTCAAGCAATAAAATTACGAGAGCCCCTACCACAAATAAAATTGCATATGTGGAGGTCGTTATTTTTGTAAATAAACTAAAGCGGAAATTTGCATGGCGATGAAGTAAAAAAGATTTCACTTCAATTAATACTGGGAAGCCTATCGCGCCTAGCACGATTAATAACATCGTTATTATTTGTACAAAGTAATCGTTATGAAACGGTAATAAACTCATGCCTGTAATATCAAAACCACCATTTGTAGTAGCAGAAACGGAGGCAAAAACACCATGAATCAACGCTTCTTCGAAAGTATCGAAATAGTTTGTAAAGTGCAACGTTAAAATAAACGCACCCATCACTTCAATACCGATTAAGATTTTCAATATTTCGCGAATTAATTGGACAACCCCTGACAAATTGTATTGATTATGGTCAATCATAATCAACTGACGCTCACGCATACCTATTTTTTTCCCAACTAGTAACCACACAAAGGTACCAAGTGACATAATGCCAATTGCGCCAAGTTGTAAAATGACAAGTACCATCACGAGGCCAAATGTTGTGTAGCTTTCAGATATATCGAATGTTGTTAAACCCGTTACACTAACTGCACTTACAGCCGTAAACAAACTATCTAATAATGAAACGTGTACACCTTCTTGATGAACGCCTGGTAGCCGTAGTAACAGGAAGGAAATCGCTATAGCTATAAAATAATAAGAGACAAGCACCTGAAAAGGTGTAACAAGTCTATTTTTTGATCTTTTCCAGGGCACGTTGAAAACCCCTTCCTAATATGATGCCAAACTCGATAGATATTAGTATAGGAAAAATACTTAAAAAAAGAAAGAGGAATAGCTACGACTATCCCTCTAAATGATATTAAGCTTTATTTTTAAAACGAACTCCTACTAAATAACCTACTAATGCGATGCCCAATAGTACGATCCAGAAAGTTAACTCCCACACAGTTGAATGTGGAAATTCTGCAGGTAAAATACCCACCTTCTCATGCGACAAAGTCAGCACAACAAGCTTTACACCTACCCAACCTACAATTAAAAACGCAGCTGTTTCAAGTGAAGGATAGTCATTTAATATTTTCACAAACCATTGTGCCGCAAATCGCATCATGATCACTCCGATAAACCCACCAAGTAACATGACAATAAATTGTCCACCATTGATGCCACCAATATCAAAGCTTCCTACCTTCGGTAAAGTAACCGCAATGGCAACTGCAGCAAGCATAGAATCAATAGCAAATGCAATATCCGCTGCCTCTACCTTAAGCACTGTCATCCAAAAACCAGAGCCCTTTTTTCTCGTTTCTTCACTAGATTCTTCTTCTGAGTCTTTTTTATGGCGCAAATCATATATATTTTTGGCGGACATGAATAATAAATAAGCTGCTCCCAATGCTTGAATTTGCCAATAATTCACTAATACTGTAATGACAAAAAGCGCTGAGAATCGGAAAATTAATGCACCGAATAATCCATAAAACAGTGCCTTTTTTTGTTGCTCATGTGGTAAATGCTTCACCATCACAGCCATTACTACTGCATTATCTGCTGCTAATAACCCTTCTAATACTACAAGTACAATAAGTACCCAACCGTATTCTAATACAATTGATTCCATTCATGTGCCCCCTCTAAAGCTCTGTATACCCAAATTAGTTATTACTATACGAGTACAAAAGAAAAGACCTCTGCCCTATTAAAAGGCAAAGGTCTCGCTAAGCAAATAAATATCTGACAATTCATCAGTACCTCTCTTTTACTAGTGGAATGAATACCGCAAGCATAGAGTTAATCGCTTATCACACCCGATGGTAAAAACCATGTCATGACGAATGTAATCCAGATACATCGCTCGTATCTGTTAGCTACTCCCCTTTGACAAAACGTCGAAGGTTCTTCTTCTGTAAAACTCATTATAGCACTATCATATATGAGTGGCAAAATTATTCTACCCTACTATAGGCTCTGATTTCCGCTACGGACTACTCGCTTTCCTGCGGGCGAGCGTTGAGCCGCTTCCTCCGCTTCGCTCCGTGCAGGGTCTCGTCTGTCTCGCTTTTCCGCGAGAGTCGAGTAGCCCTACGCTACAATCAGTTAAAATGGGTATTCATTAGCAAAATATAAACCAAAAATGCTTTTATCAGTCAATAATAAATCTATAGCCGATTGCATCAACTCTCAATTAGCAAACCACTACTTGAAGTCACTTTATTTGAATTTGATAGCTTTTATCTTCTTTATGCGCTAAATAAAATTCAATCATTCTAGGCATAGTTTGTATAAAGTCGGGGCATGTAATATTACCTTTTTTCAAAATAGTCATTGCTTCCGACGTATCGAATTTAGCATCCCAAGTTAAATAATCTAAAGTTTCTTGCTCAACACCTAGATTTTTTCGAAGAAGTGGGACTTGTAAAGATAGTCTTGCTAGTGTTAGCGGTAATCGTCCCTTAGGATAACGGTTCGTTAATAACTTTACCATCGTCCGATACACTTCCTGCATCGGATGTGGATTTGGGTCCGTTAGATGTAAAGTTTTACCTTCAGCACATCTTTCATCAACTAGATAAGTCGAAGCTTTTATAATGTAATCCACTGGCACTACATTTATTGTTGATTTCGATTGACCAATGTACGGAATAAAAGGTAGGCATTTTAATTTATCCACCATATTTAAAAAGAAATAAGGTCCATCGAATTTAATCGTTTCTCCTGTTTCTGAATGTCCACGTACGATACCAGGTCGAATAATTGTCAGTGGTATTTCTGATTTCAAATCTTCTACTCGATGCTCAGCTTCATACTTTGTTTCCTCATAATAGTTTTTAAATGCAGGCGGGCGAATTAATTCAGTTTCTCGCAAAACACCTTCACGTATTCCTGCGACATACGCTGTACTGAAATACATATAGCGACTTAAGTTCGGAAGTGTGCGAACAAAGTCATTGACCATAGTCGTACCATGTACATTTACCTTCCATGCAATATCGCGAGGCACGGCTAAATCATAAATGGCAGCTAGATGCCAGAGCACCTTTATTTGAGGTACAATTTCCTGTACAGCTTGGTTTTCTAGACCGAGATTCGGTAATGTAATATCTCCCTCTACAATACGAATAGAACAGTTAGGAAACTCCGCTAAAATATGTTCTCTTTCTAAATTTGCTTTTATTAACTCCCCAGCTAAAACAATAGCGATGACTTCTTGTGATTGATTTTTTAGAAATAACTCTCGTATTAATTGACTTGAAATAAAACCCGGAAAGCCTGTAAAAAAATGAACCCCCATCTCTCATCCCCCCTGAACTTACCGCATCTTCCTTGTTGTCTTATCCATTAAACTGTACACGATTGGTACAATATATAATGTCAATAAAGTGGATGTCACTAGCCCTCCGATTACGACAATTCCCATCGGTTTATTCATCTCTGTTCCTTCACCGATGCCAAGAGCAAGTGGTAGCAATCCTAAAATCGTTGTTAGTGCAGTCATTAAAATTGGTCGAAGTCGATCTTGTGTAGCAAGTACAATCGCATCATACGTTGCCAGTCCTCTAGCTTTTTGTTGATTAATGTAATCTACAAGAACAATCCCGTTATTCACGACAATTCCAACTAATATTAAGATGCCTATAACAGATGTCACACCAATTAGCGTGTTCGTAGCAAACATAGCAATAGCAACACCAATAATCATTAAAGGTACTGTGAACATGATAACGAATGGATATTTAAAAGATTCAAACTGTGCGGCCATCACGATATATACAAGTACGACCGCTAACGCAACTGCTAAAAGCATATCATTAATCGCACTATCATAAAGCTCACGATCTCCACTAAAGACAATTTGAGCTTCAGTAGGCAAATCCGCTTTTTCCAATGCTTTGTCCACTTTAGCCGAGATGCCACCTAGCGATTCCTTCGTTTTATATTCAACAAAAAATGCAACAGCAGCAGCCTGATCAGAACGTCTTATCGATACTGGCCCTTCTTGTACAGAAACAGTTGCAATGTCCTCTAGTTTTACAAATAAACCTGCAGGTGAACGTAGCTGCATCGATTTTAATGACTCGATACTATCATTAAACACTTGTCCAAAGCCTGTATAAACAGGCAATACAGCACCATCCTCTGCCATTAATTGCGTAGTTAGCTGACCCTTTGTCATTTGATTGACCGTCTGAGCAATTTGTGCAGGCACAAATCCGTAGTCCTTCGCCTTTTCACGGTCTACTTCGACTTGAATTTCTTTTACAGTGATATCTAAATCCGTAGATACCTTTGTGATAGCATTCACCTTTGATAGCTCCTGCTGCACTTTATCAACAGAGCTATGAAGTCTTCGCTCATCAGAATCTGTTAACCTAAACGTTAATGTATTTGGTGACGAACCTGTTGTCGTTGAGACATTGAAGTTGATTTCAACTTGCTCCCCTAGCTTTGCATGCAAATCTTTTTCAACCTCTTCTACAAATTCAAAAATCGAACGATCCCTATCTGCTAAAGGGACAAGCTTTACATATAGCTCAGCTTGGTTGGCACTTGTTTGTCCCCGAGCTTGCGCTTGCTGTGTACCACCGATTAAGCTAACATATACGTCAACATCTTTCTCCTGTTTCAAACGATCTTCAATTTTCGCAACCACTTTTTCTGTTTCTGATACGGCTATCCCTTTTTCAAGATTTACACTTATGGATGCAAATCCTTCATCGGTTGGCGGTAAAAACTCTGTGCCAATTTTCATAAGTCCAAACAAGGCAAATCCAAAACAGACAACTGTTGAGATTAGTACAAGCATACGGTGACGCAATACCCAAATAATTGATGTTTTGTAGCTCTTGTAAAAGGATGATTCATTTCGTTTTTCATAAACATTGATTGATTTCATTTTTAAAAGACGACTTGCAAGCATTGGGACAACCGTTAACGCAACGACTAAAGAAGCGATTAAGCTAAAAGAAATAGTTAAAGCAAATTCTGTGAAAATTTGCCCTATTAATCCTTTAATAAACATTACAGGAATGAATACAGCAATTGTTGTGAGTGTGGACGCAGTAATCGCAAGCGCCACTTCCTTTGTCCCATCCTTAGCTGCTTCGATAGGGTCCTTGCCAAGTCCTAAATGTCGTTCAATGTTTTCTATAACAACGATAGCATTATCAACAAGCATACCAATGCCAAGTGCTAACGCCCCTAATGTCATAATATTGAGTGAGAAATTGGCGAAAAACATTAAAACAAATGTAACAATAACCGAGTACGGAATCGCAATTCCAATAATAATAGGGCTTTTCACACTTCGTAGAAAGACAAATAGCACGAACATTGCGAATAATCCACCTAGAAGTAAAGAAGTTCCGATATTGCTTATCGCTAAATCTACGTAATTCCCTTGGTCCACTAGCACATCTGTAACGATTCCTTCATATTGCTTCTTCGTTAATAATTCATTTAAAGCCTTTTTAAAAGCTTTGGATACTTCTGCCGTATTAGCGCCTGATTCCTGTAATACAGACATTAATACTGCAGGATGCTCATTTGCACGTGTCGTAGTTATAGATTTTTGCTCCGTGCGTTCAACAGTTGCTACTTCTCCAACTGTTAATGGTTTACCATCTAGTGGATTTACCGAAATGATTAAATCTGCAATGCTTTCAGGTGAATTTAATGTGCTTAAAATACGAGTTGTTAACATCTTTCCATCTGCTGTTAATACGGGTTCACCAGGAAGGGAAACATTGTTCGATTGAATAATTTGAATAACATCTGCTTGCGTTAATCCTTTTTCAACTAACTTCGATTCATCTAAAGTTATTTGAACTTCTTCGACTAGCTTACCGGAAATATTTACACTCGCGACACCAGCAGTTCGACGAAGTTCCTTTTCCAAGGCTTCTGCCAGTAAACGCACATCTACATGGTCATTTTCCGCCCGTAGTGAAAGTTGGATAATAGGAAACTGAGATGGATCAAATTTTAAAAAGCTAGGTTTCTCAGCATCATTCGGTAAAGGGGTCATGTCGATGCGTTGTAAAATATCGAGCTGAGCATCTTCAATATTGGTTGACCAATCAAATTCGAGAACAATTAAATTGGATCCTTCTTGAGAGGTAGACTGTAGTTTTTTAATCCCTGGTAAGGTGGCAAGCGTTGTCTCCAATGGCTTCGTTATTTTTTCATTAACCTCGGTCGGACTTGCACCAGGATAAGAGGTAACAACGATGCCAATTGGTGGACGTAACTCAGGAATAAGCGTAATAGGTATTTTTAATAATGAAACGCCACCCAAAATAATGACTAATATCATTGTAACTATTGTAAAAACAGGCCTTTTAATAGAAAAATTACTAATATTCACTTTATAAGCTCCTTTTCCATCTCTTCCCTTCTATAATACCCGAAAAGGTGAATATTTTATAAATTGGGCACCACCATAACGTGTGGTTGATTTCCGTTCCGACTGGGCGCTTTGTAGCTGCCGCTTCGCTTTCGCTACAGAAAACATTTGTTGTTGCTGTCGCTTCGCTTTCGCACAGAGCAAAGCTTCCTGGGGGCGTCCGATGAGCCGCTTCGCTGCGCTCCAGGGTCTCGGGCCAACAGATGTCTTTTGCGCGAAAGCGTGAGTGCAACGTAGCGGCAGCAGAGGGTTTTGGTTTTGTTTGTGCGAAAGCGCAGCGACAGCAACAGCACGATGTTGGTCACGAAGGCGTTATCACAGGACGTGATGCTTTTAGCCTTCGTTCCTCTATATCGCTAATCCCCAAGGAGTCGCCCAGTCGTAACGAAGATCAACATAGCAACCGCTTAAAACAAACGCTACCCCAACTTTTAGTAATGTGCCTATTTATAAATTCTTTCCGGAAGCTGTTCATCAGGTTTAAATTTCCTAATACTGTATATATTCTACATAAAGCTTTAATTTTCCTTGTAAAAAAACACGAATCGCAACATGTCGATTCGTGTTAGTTTGTTCACTTTTGAAATGCCTAAAAATGATAAAAGCTCTACGCTATTGTTGATTGGAGTTGAAGGCTACTCGACTCCCGTGGGAAAGCGAGTAGACTGAAACGGAAATCAACCTGACAATTCTTTTTATTATAAAAGGCTATACAGTTTAATGTTTTCGTTTTTATCTGCAAACCAACGCATAGCAAATTCATTTTCAAATAAGAAAACAAGATTATCAAAACGGTCTTTTACAAGCATTGAACGACCTGAAGACATTGATTCTTTAACATCCTCTTCGTTTTCAATCCATCTTGCAATTTTCGAACCAATTGGCTCCATTCTCACTTCAACATTATATTCATTTTTCATACGATGCTCAAAAACCTCAAATTGTAATTGACCAACTGCTCCAAGAATAACTTCTTCTGTATGCAATGTTTTATAATATTGAATGGCGCCTTCTTGCACTAATTGTAAAATCCCTTTATGGAATTGCTTAGACTTCATTACATTTTTCGCAGTTACACGAACAAATAGCTCTGGAGTGAACTGTGGTAGTTTTTCAAATTGGAATGTCTTTTTACCACCTACGACTGTGTCGCCAATCTGATAAGTACCTGTGTCATATAAACCGATAATATCACCAGCTACTGCTTCATCTACTGTTTCACGGTCATCCGCAAGGAATTGTGTTGATTGTGTCACTTTGAATGATTTACCTGTACGAGATAAAGTCATGTTCATGCCACGTTCAAATTTACCCGATACGATACGCACAAAGGCAATACGGTCACGGTGTGCAGGGTTCATATTCGCTTGAATTTTGAAAATGAAGCCTGAAAACTCCTCATGCTCAACTGGATCAATAAATAGTTCATTCTCAGTAATACGAGGCTGTGGTGTCGGTGCAAATTGTAAATATGTTTCAAGGAATGTTTGTACACCGAAATTTGTTAAAGCAGACCCAAAGAAAACAGGTGTTAATTCACCACGACGAATTTTTTCTTCTGAGTACTCATTACCCGCTTCATCAAGCAACATAATGTCGTCCATTGCTTGTGAATAATAAGAAGTCACCTTCATCGGATGCTCAACTGCAAGTTCCCCATTTTCATCAATTGGCAAGAAACGCTCTACTTCATCAGAACGGAATTGCTCGATACGTTTATTATAACGATCATAAATACCTAAAAACTCTTTACCCATACCGATCGGCCAGTTCATCGGGTAAGCGTTAATGCCCAATACCTCCTCAAGCTCTTCAATCAGCTCAAGTGGCTCCTTCCCTTGACGGTCAAGTTTATTAATAAACGTAAAAATTGGAATACCACGCATTTTACAAACTTTGAACAGCTTTAAAGTTTGTGCTTCAATACCTTTGGCAGCATCTACGACCATGACAGCACTATCCACCGCCATTAGTGTACGATACGTATCCTCCGAGAAATCTTGGTGACCTGGAGTATCCAAAATATTGACACGTGATCCATTATAATCAAATTGCATAACTGAAGAAGTTACAGAAATCCCACGTTGCTTTTCAATCTCCATCCAGTCAGATGTTGCAAACTTACCTGTTTTCTTCCCTTTTACCGTACCGGCATCACGAATTGCACCACCAAATAGTAAAAGCTTTTCTGTAATCGTCGTTTTCCCAGCATCAGGGTGACTGATAATGGCAAAAGTTCGACGTGATAATATATCTTTTTCTAAATTTGAATTCATCTCGTCATTCTCCTTTTTTCATACTTACTAATAATAAAAGAAGACTTGCCTTTCTTACAACCTTTTTACATGAATTCCCCAAAGAATACTTAGCTAGTTCCAATGTAGATAGTCCCTCAAACACTCCGATGATAATCATTTTCTTTCAATACATTCACCTTCATGTTAACCCAAAAAGAAAACCCCTTGACTAAAAGGGGTTTTAAAGTATGGTGAACTTATCGCATGACTACATGCATTCATTCACACTATCGTACACTCTAACATCCTAATTGGAGATCATATATTATACAAATTTTAATTGGCCAGCTTCTATTGCAATATCCGCATCACTATGTGGATATTTAGTATTCTCAATAATTTGATAATCTTCATGTCCTTTACCAGCAAAAATAATGATATCTCCTGGTTCAGCAACCTCAATTGCATGGCGCACAGCTTCAGCACGGTCTCCTATACATGCATAATTTTCATGTAACATCCCTTTGGCAAGATCACCTGTAATACTATCGTACTCTTCATAGCGCGGGTCATCTGTCGTTAATATAACGTAATCAGCGGCTGATGCTTTTTCTGCCATTGTTGGACGTTTCGATTTATCACGATTGCCGCCTGTGCCAACTAAGAAAATAAGCTTACCTTTTTTATATGGTTGAGCTGAAGAAATCGCCTTTTCAATTGCATCAGGCGTATGTGCATAATCAATAAACATCTGCACCGGTAAATCTGAGCAAACTTTCTCCATACGTCCCTTTACTGGTGGTATTTGCTCAATTTGCTCAATAATTGTTTCAATTGAATAACCACGTCCATAAAAAGCAACCATAGCGGCAAGTACATTGTATATATTAAATTCCCCAAGTAAATGCATTTTCACGCGGTATATTCCCTCTGGCGTTTCAACGTCAAAAGAAGTCATGAAATCATGATACTCACAGTTAATAGCTCGGAAATCAGCTGTTTCATTGTTCAAACCATATGTCCATACTGGAAATGGTGTCATCGCAGCATAGCGTTCTGACCAAGCATCATCGGCATTTAACACGACAAATTTATTCTTTTCTAAGTCTTGTCCGAGTTGAGAGAATAATAAGCCTTTCGCATGGCCATATTCCTCCATCGTTCCATGGAAATCAAGATGATCATGTGTAAGATTTGTAAAAATAGCTACATCATATTCTACACCAGCTAGACGTCCAAGTGCTAAACCGTGTGAAGATACCTCCATAGTCATTAATCGGCAGCCTTCCATTTTTGCACGGAATATCATTTGTTGAGTCGATAATGCATCGCTTGTAGTATTGGCTGATTCATATAAAATACCATTTAAATTAAAGCCGATTGTCCCTGATAACGCTGATTTCTCGCCCATACCATGCATGATGTTTTGAATAATTCCTGTTACTGATGTTTTTCCATTTGTTCCTGTTACACCAATCATCGCCATATCTTTTGATGGATAGTCAAAAAACTTTGCAGCTAACAAGCCAACTGCTCGATCCGTATCTTTCACGATAACTTGCGCAATCGTTTCTTCTAATGGTAATTGTCGTTCTGTCACAACAATTGTTGCGCCACCTTCAACAGCTTTCTGTGCATATTCATGGCCATCTACCGTATAACCTTTAATACAAACAAACATACTATTTGGTTGCACACTACGTGAATCAATTACAATATCAGTCACTTGATCAGGTAGCACTCCAATTATTTTTTTCAAAGGTAATGCATTCAACAATTCCTCTGCATACATTTCATAGTCCTCCATTCAATCTCTACATTCATTTCATCATTTGTTGTTTATTCGACAATAAATGACAAGATGAGTCCCCCACAATCTATTGAATTTATTTTACTACTTATTCGCCCATAAAGAAAATGCTTGTTAGGACGTTTTTTTGATGAAAACGCTATCATTTTAATATATCTTTAATATTTCAATAAAATTTTGCTTATCATCACCACGTGGGGTTGATTTCCATCCGGCTGAGCGTCTACTCGGAACATCCGATGAGCTCTTTGATGCAACGCGCAGTTGCACCATCTAGCTAGTCAAAAGAGCGCTTACAGTTGCTTTTAGCCTTCGTTCCTTTTCTGCGCATGCTAAAAGTTTTCAACCCATGCTTCCCCTCCAAACAGCTTATATATGGCTTAAAAGCTCGAAATGTACTTACTTTATAAAAAAAACGACATTTATCGACAACTACATTTTCCCTAAAAAAAGTGAGGTGTCAAGAATCTTTAGTGATTCGACACCTCCTTTTACTATTTCATTATAGTTCTCACAAGCTTAACCTTTTGTTTATAAGGTGGAAAGAGAACATTCGTCTCTAACTTAGAAGATTTTTTTAATATTGATTTGGGATGTGTAAAGTTTTCAAAACTTGCCTTCCCATGGTAGGCTTTTACCCCTGATGATCCGACACCACCAAATGGCAAATGTAAATTTCCAACATGTGTAATCGTATCATTTATACATCCTCCACCAAATGGTAATTCCTCTAAAAAGTACTGGATAGCTTTCTCATGCTCGGAGAAAAAATACGCCGCTAGAGGCTTTGGTAACTGACGAATTTGGTGAATGGCTAGCGGTAAATCATCATACATCATCACAGGTAAAATTGGACCAAATAGTTCATCCTGCATCGAAGGATTTGACCATTTTACATATTCAATAATGGTAGGCTCCATATACAAATCATCACGATCTGTTCTACCTCCAAATGTAATGGCATCACGTTCTTCTACAATAATTTGTTGTAAGCGATCAAATTGTCTTAGATTGACAATACGGCCGTAGTCAGGGCTTTTTATTGCGTTTTTACCATAGAAAGAACGAATAGTTGCTTTCAATATTTTCATAAATCGGTCATAAACTTCTTTATGGACAAGGACATAGTCTGGTGCTACACAAGTTTGTCCAGTATTTGTGAATTTTCCCCATGCAATTCTTTTCGCCGCTACTTCTAAATTGGCTGTTTGATCGACAATTGCAGGACTTTTCCCGCCAAGTTCCAGGGCAATTGGTGTTAATCGTTCCGCCGCTGCCTTTGCAACAACTTTTCCGACTGCCACACTTCCTGTAAAAAATATATAGTCAAAGGACGCATGAATAAGTGCCGTCACTTCATCTTTCTCTCCTTCCACAACACGCACGTATGAAGGATTAAACGTTTCTACAATTATTTTTTTAACAATCGCTGCTGTATGCACAGATGTTTCTGATGGTTTTACAATAGCCGTATTACCACCAACAATTGCACCGATTAATGGCTCCATGACAAGTTGAAATGGATAATTGAAAGGACCAATGATTAATGTTACGCCAAAAGGCTCTCTTACAATAAAGCTTTTTCCCACCTGGTATTGAATCGGTGTTTTTACAGCTTCCGGTTTCATCCACTCTTCAACATGCTTTACCATATAAGAAATACTATCTAAAACAATGCCAATTTCTGTTGCATATGCCTCAAACTCACTCTTACGTAAATCTAAATATAGAGCATTCAAAATTTCTTTTTCATATTTTAAAATTGTTTTCTTCAGTTTTAGTAATTGCTCTTTTCGAAATTTTGTACTCTTCGTCGCTCGAGAAAAATAAAATTGACGTTGCTCTGTAATCATATTTTCTACATCTTGTGTCGTAAAATTCATAATAAAAGCACCCCTTTTTTTAAAATGGCATACATAGTTTTTTCATTTCGAAACAAACTATCTTTGTCTATACGATACAACATTGACAAGCAAAATTCCTCTTTCTAAACGAGGGATGTGTAAAGAATATGTTAGAACTGTAGACGGTTTTGTGACTCCGAGAAACTTACAACTACATATTGAAAATTTGAAATGGGGGCGTAGATGAATGACAATAACAACAGGAACTTGGTGGGAGTCCATTTTTTCTGGACCATTAGCGCACGGTATTAGTGAAGAAAAAATATCGCTATTGCAAGATGAGGCTTTCTTATATCTCACTACAGCACCGATTGAGAAAAAAGAAGAACCTGAAGTTAATTAAAAAACAGCGCGTTATAGGAGGTGGTTATTTCCTATAATGCGCTATTTTTTTCAGATGAATACTTTGAAGATTTATCGGAATACAATCTCATTTTATCGGAACAACTTTAACTTTTATCGGAATATTTTCTCATTTTATCGGAATAATTGTAGCTTTTATCGGAATAACTTCAGTTTACTAATACATTTTTCTGTAATTGTTTTAATTCTACATCAAGTCGGTTAATTGCTTCTTCCTCGATGGCAAAGCTTCCATCTTCAAGGCGAATAATTTGTTTATCAACAATATAAACAGAATGTGCAATATTTGTAGCCCCTAATACAGCTAATATTGGTTTTAATGCAAATTCTAATGCGAGTAAATGTCCAATAGAGCCACCTACAGCAATTGGTAAGATAATTTTTCCTTGCAACGCTTTTTGCGGCAGTAAATCCAAGTAAGTTTTAAGTATTCCTGAATATGAGGCTTTATAAATAGGCGTCAAAATTACGATAATATCTGCTTCTTCAACTTGTTTATTTTCTGTAATGATGGCCTCACTTGCAAAATTAGCCGTAATTAAGTCCTCAGCTGGCAATTCATGTACGTAATTTGTGTGCACTGCTATTCCTTGTACCTTTAAAGAGTTTTCCACCTTATCATGAATAGCTGTCACGCGTGAATTTCTCGAATTACTGCCATTAATAATAACTGCTTTTATCAATTTAACCACTCCCCTTTACATAGTGACTACAAAAATACTTTACGAAAATTGCAATGTCTTTTCATATTGACGTAATGTAGCACCTAAATATTTGGCCACAGCTAACATGCCATATTTTCCTACGGCTCTTTCGGCTTCTGCATTATAGTTTGTATTGGTATTTACGTCATATGTAAAAATATTCCCTTCTTCATCGATAATCGACTCAATCCCTGCGACACTTACTTTATTTTTCTCTAAAAATTCTTCATATCGCCCTATAAGCTCCTCTGAAAAACTGTCTATAATTTGAAATTTTGATTTCTTAGTTGCTGTTTCACCTACTGGGCAAAACTGATCCACTATTTGACAGCTATCAGCAGGACAAAGTTCAAATCCTTCTGATGTATCTACACGAACTGCATATAAAAATTTACCACCAACAAATTCACATCGTGTTATATAAGAATCAGGTGATTTTATATATTGTTGAATAAGCGTAATACCATCTATAGGTGACTCAAAAGTATCACTATTTACATATGCTTCTAGCGCTTCAACTGAATGAAATAGTTGTACTCCAAGTCCTTTTCCTGCTCGATTATGCTTCGTAATAAATGGTGTTGTACCAATTGTTCTTGCCGCTTCTATTAGCTGTGATTTACCAACTGTCGCTATCGTTTTAGGTGTTTGAATGCCAATAGCTTCAAGTGCACAATATTGATTGACCTTACTTACTTCTAATCTTAAGGCACGGCTTCCATTTATAACTGGACGGCCATGATACTCTAGCCAGGCGAGCACTGCCTCCGTTAGTTCAGGTGCAAATTCATGCCCCCTCGTATGTGATGAAGCACTCATACGACTATAAAAAATTCCTTGTGGTGGCTCTTTTGATAGGTCAATCAATCCTTTCGCCAAATGCCAAACCTCATAGGGTAGGTTTAGTTCCTCTAAACGATTTGTTAAATGATTTGTCCACTCATCATTTTCATGAATAATATAAATTTTCGCAGTCATAGTATCGCTCCTTACTGTATGATGGCTGATTTTATTTTCACTAAAGGCATAACATCTCTTGCAAAACGTTCCATTTCTTCTAGATGTGGAGAGAATTGAAGGAGCAAGAGATTTACACCAACTTCTTCATAAGCTAAAATGCGATCAGCCACTTGCTGAGGTGTGCCTACTAAATTTGGTCTTAGCCCTCTGTTTGAAACTGAATAATCTTGTAGTGTAATTTGTTGCTCTAACTTTGATTTACTAGTGAAGTCATTAAAGCCTGCATACCCTGCCGCATCCTCTACATTGGTAATTCGGGCTAGTTCAGCAAGTGCTTCTTCTTCTGAATCACGTACAATGACATATGCAGCCATTCCGAAAGTTTCGAACGGTCCTTTTCCAATTGCTTTTCGACGGTCAAGCATTTCCTTAATTTTAGCCCCAACTTCCTCTACTGTTCCGCCATGCATCACATAGGCGTCACATGACTTTGTAATTGCCTCTTTACCGCGATCACTTTCCCCACCTGCGTAAAGTCTTGGGTATGGTTTTCCAACTGGCTTAGGAGATAAATGTGCATTTTCTATTTTGTAATATTTACCGTCATAACTGAACGTTTCTTCTGTCCATAAACCTTTTAAAACCTCAATAAATTCCTCTGTGCGGTCATAACGTTCTCCATGCTCTGTAAAATAACCACCATATTGCTTTGCTTCTTCTTCCCACCAAGCTGAAACTACATTTAAAGTAAAACGACCATTAGCAATTTGATCAATATTTGCGGCAACTTTTGCCATTACCGCAGGATTATGATAGCCAGGCCGAACTGCAGCCAATATTTCAATTTTTTCAGTAACTGCTGCTAAAGCTGCGGCGGTTGACCACGCCTCAAGCACATCAGCATTCACGCCCTTAATATCATTTAAATATAGCTCGGCAATAAGCGTCGCATCAAAGCCAAGTCTTTCTCCTGTTTGAATAACCTGTTTTGCATAATCAAAGGTCGCAGGCATATTCTCATTTTCTACATTACGTAACCATCCTCCGAAAATCGGTAACCAAAATCCTAATCTCATTTCCCATCCTCCTTAAGTCCTTATGAATTTTCACAGCATAAAGATAAAAAAAGCTCCTATGTTTTAGTTCGTAGAATATCCGTTACGTAAAAAGAAGCCTTCTAGTCAACTCGAATTTAAAACCAAGTATTCTTATAGAATTAACATAACATAATAAAACACAAAGTCAACAGAATTTTTAGATTGTTCAATCAAAGGTAAATTTCGCTATTTGAAACCTGTAAAAATACTTATTATAATCAGCATAGGAACAAACATTTGGGCAGGCGACCTTATATTGGAGCAATGACATGCGAGAAACTCGCTTCAAAGAAGGTGTTGAGGACTTTATTGTGCAGCTGAATCATTAGGAGAGATGTAATTGTATGAGTAAATTAATGCTGTTTGCATGCTCATTAGTTTTATTATTTTTTGCTGGGAACGCTTTTTATATTGCTTTTAAAAAGTACGAAGAAGATGATGATTTTTCGGGAGGGGCTGAAACATTCTTTTTAATTGATTTGGTATTAGCTGTTGTATTATTAATTTCTGATAAATTCGCTCCCCAAAAGCATCATATTGTTATTTTTAAAACGCTCTCCATTTTATTTGGACTAATTATTTTAAGCTTTACAATATTGTTATGGATACTTTAATGAAAAGAAAAAACTACATTCTCCCAACGAGAAGGATAGCCTTCCGCTGATGAATGTAGTTTTCTAAATCTTTATTGATGAATGGCTTTACCAAAAATAGCTTTGGCAGCATCCCCTATATGCTCTGATACTGTAGGATGTGGGAAAATCATATTTGCGAGAGTGTGGGCAGTGCCGCCAGCATTTTTAGTAGCTAAAATAGCATTTAACATTTCTGTTGCCCCATCAGCAACAACACAAGCCCCTAAAATACGTCCTTCCTCTTTCGTCGCAATAAGCTTTATAAAGCCCACTGTATTACCTTCCATTAATGCCTTAGGGTTTGTATGTAAAGGCATCTGAGTAACCATACAAGGCTCTTTCACCTGCTCTTCCAGCAAACCAAATGTCGCAATTTCAGGATGTGTATAAACACAGCGAGGAATCGAAGTTTGATCAATCAGTGCTGGCTTACTTCCTAAAATATGATCCACAACATGCATTCCTTCTGCACTCGCTGAATGAGCTAGCTGGTAACCACCTACTAAGTCACCTATCGCATAAATATGTGGCTGACTCGTTTCAAGATGCTCATTGACAGCAATCAATCGACCATCAAATGCTAGACCAAGCTGCTGAGCTATCTCTGTATTTGGACGTCGACCTGTTGCAAACAAAAGATTTTCATATGTATAAATTCCTTTAGAGGTATGAATCTCATTGCCATTAAAATGTTTAAAATGGAAATCCGTTACAAGCTCAATACCAAGCTTTTTCATCTGTTCACGAATAAGTGGTCGCGCATCTGGCTCTTCCGTCTGTAAAATATCTTCACTATGATTTAGCATCGTCACCTTTGTTCCAAGTGGCGCTAAACTAAATGCCATCTCGACTGCAATAACACCACCACCGATAATTGTTAATTGCTTCGGCAGTTCTTCAAGACTAAAAAATGTATCCGTAGTATAGTAGGAAGACGTTTCTAACCCTTCAAATGGTGGTACAAATGGTTTACTTCCAGTTGCTAAAATAACATCCGTAGCTGTAAATGCATCATTATCAACTGTTACAGTCAAGTCACTAGATACTACCGCTTCTCCTCGATAAAAAGTAATTTGATTGCTCAAAATAAAGCCTTCAATATTTGTTAAAAGCTCGTCAATAATAGCGTCCTTCCGTTGCATCAATCGTGGAAAATTCACGTTTACTGTAGGAGTTTCAATGCCCCAGTCATTACCACGGTTTATTTCTTGAATAAGCTTACTGTGCTCTAACATAATTTTCGAAGGAATACAGCCGACATTATAGCAAGCCCCTCCAACTTTATCGCGCTCTACTAAAGCAACTTTCTTGCCACTTTTTGCTGCATGAATAGCTGCTACATAGCCCCCAGGCCCCGCACCAATAATTGCAATATCAAATTTTTCCACGAAAAATCACCTCATTTACCACCATAGCATTTACAAAATTTGAATGCAATGCCATAAATGTTACAGGGATTTTAGTAACATTTCGGCTGCCCCATCGTCAGCTAATGTAAAAGGAGGATTGGTATGCATAAATCATTATTATTGCTATTTTCTATGCTACTACTAGTTGCCGCCTGTCAGGACAAAGACGCATTAAAGCCCCCACCAAGTAAGAACTATTCACAAACGGCTACTACACAACAGGAAGACTTTCTTTATGAACTTTCGATTGCAAAACCTACCTTCACAGAGGGAGAACCCATAAAGATAACGGCTAAACTCACATATGTAGGGCAGGCACAAAACGTAACAATTTACCATGGAGGCTCCCCATTTTTATTTAATTTGCAGGAAACGACCCGAAATTTTGAAATACCTAGTGCAATGGATACTCCACTAATTACACGTATTCTTGAACGAAATGTGCCCTACGAAGAGTTCTACACGAGCGGCGGCGGTTATAACGAATTTTCAGAACCTAAACTCGTTGAATTTATGAAACAAACAATGAAAGGTCATTTTCCAAAAGGACATTATATCGTAAAAGGAAGTACTGACTTTTACACAGAAGACCCAAATGAACAAAAAACAGAGTACAAACCATCAGCTACAATTGAATTTAACGTGCAGTAAGATAAAAATCTCTCCTTATTCTTAATAGAACAAGGAGAGATTTTCATTATACGTTGTGATCATTGTATTCGCTTTGCTTCCGCGGGTATTCACTCCGCTCGCGGATATTCGCCCTGCTTCCGCGAGTATTCACCCTGCTTCCGCGGGTATTCGCTCTCCTTCCGCGGGTATTCACCTTGCTTTCGCGAGTATTCTCCCTGCTCACGGATATTCGCCCTGCTTCCGCGGGTATTCACCTTGCTTCCGCGGGTATTTCCTCTCCTTCCGCGAGTATTCACCCCGCCCGCGAGTATTCTCCCTGCTCCCCCGGGTATCCCCCATACCCACAGGCAAAATAATATTAGTTAATAAATATTACGTTCCCAAAAGCGTTGTTGAGCTATGGCGTTGACAAATTTTTTAGCGAAGTCTTTGTCGCCAGTGGCTAACACAATGCCTGGCCCGACATTGGCATTGGACATATTAAAAAATGTCGTTCCGGTTGTAGCAATACCAATTGGTTTGTAATGTCTATACGCTTCATTGATATAATTAACGATATAAGAATTGAACTTTGCCTGATTTTTTGCTTTTACGCCGACAACATATAACGAATCAAATAGTACCGCATCAGTAGTTATAAAGGTGTCAGTTGCTGTTAACTGTACGCCATCATTACTAGTAACAACCCCTAATTTGTCAGAAATAATGCTGTATCGAACACCTTGTCTTGTTAAAGATTTCAGCATTTCTCCAACTTCATTTGCATCAAATCCATCACCTATAAGCACGCCTACTTTAAGTGTTTGTGGCATTTTTATTGTATTTGCCTGGCTAAGTGCAGGTGATGATAACGTGACATTTACTTGCTCTCCTTTTGGACGATTAACACCAATATTATCGGCCACAGTCGTTGCCATTGCTTTATCTACACGGACAAACATATCGACAACCTGCTGTCGAACAGACTTACTTTTCACCTTCCCTACCTCAAAACTAAAGGCGTCAATGATATGTTGTTTTTCAGGGGGCGACATACTATTCCAAAACAGCCTTGCTTGAGAGAAATGGTCATCAAACGATTTACTACGTGCTCGTGTAATACGTCCTTCAACCTTTTCTTCATAATGAACGAAGCCACCTTCCCTTGCCGTTGATGTTGAAGGTGAATTGTTGGCCAAAGAATTTTTATGATAGCTCACTTTTCCTACATTAATCGTTTGTCGACTAAAGCCATTGCGCTGATTGTTATGAATTGGGCAAACAGAACGATTAATCGGTATTTCTGCAAAGTTTGGTCCTCCCAGACGAATTAGCTGTGTATCTAAATAAGAAAATAGCCGGCCCTGTAAAAGTGGATCGTTTGTAAAGTCTATGCCCGGCACAACATTTCCTGGATGGAAGGCGACTTGCTCTGTTTCTGCGAAAACATTATCTACATTACGATTCAAGGTCATTTTCCCAATCTTTTTAACTGGCACGATCTCTTCGGGCCAAAGCTTAGTTGCGTCCAAAATATCAAAATCAAATTTAAACTCGTCCTCTGGCTCAAGCATTTGTACACCAAGCTCATATTCTGGATAATCACCGATCTCGATTGATTCCCATAAATCACGTCGTTGGAAATCCGGATCCTTCCCAGCAATAATTTGCGCTTCATCCCAAACGAGTGAATGTACACCTAACACAGGCTTCCAATGAAATTTCACAAATCTCGACTTTCCTTTGTCATTGACGAAACGAAAAGCATGAACACCGAACCCTTCCATCATTCGAAAGCTTCTAGGTATTGCACGATCAGACATATGCCACATAATCATATGCGCAATTTCCTGATTGTTCGCCACAAAATCCCAAAATGTATCGTGTGCTGAGGCTGCTTGTGGCATTTCATTGTGAGGCTCAGGCTTTACCGCATGAATTAAGTCAGGAAACTTAATCGCATCCTGAATAAAAAAGACAGGTATATTATTTCCAACTAAATCATAATTGCCTTCATCGGTGTAAAACTTCGTCGCAAAACCACGAACATCACGTGCAGTATCCATCGACCCTAAGCTTCCAACTACAGTTGAAAATCTGACAAATACAGGTGTTTTCTTATTAGGGTCCTGTAGAAAGCCTGCTTTAGTATATTCTTTCATCGATTCATACAGCTCAAACTCTCCATGCGCCGCAAAACCCCTCGCATGCACTACACGCTCTGGAATACGTTCATGATCAAAATGTGTCATTTTTTCTCGAAAGTGAAAATCCTCCATAATGGTTGGCCCACGAACACCAGCCTTCAACGAATCCTCATCATTCGAAACTTTTAGCCCCTGATTTGTCGTCATCTTTTTTCCTTCATTATCGACACGAAACTGCTCTAGCTGCTGATCTTTCGCATTCTCGTCTAAATTTTTGCCCTGATTCGACTTAGATTTATCCACGCAATCCCCTTTCATTCCAATACTCATAATTCTCAATATACACTATATGATTGTCTGGAATAAACATGCTTCAAGGCGTTGCTATAGAAACTGTCTCAATATTGAGTTACGACAAAATGACTATTCTAACCCTTTAGCACAAAAATCGCCCCCGTTATTTGAAGTGAAAACTTATTTCTTCCATCCTACAGCAATATCATTGGAGGAGAATTCAATCACCAATTTAATTTGAGGTGAGTAAATATATCTGTCCCAATTTCTAACTTCTTCAACTCTATGTATAATTCTAATCAGTTTTGTTTGAATGACATGTTGAGAGTTAAGGTCAATAATATAGCAAATTTCATTAGTCACTTTATGATTTTTAATGACTAGTTCTGCTAATGCACCTTCATAATCAACAAAGTTAGAAAATATAGTTTTGTAAAACATAAATGTCCATTCAATTCCGTTAGCACCAAATGGAAATTCATCAAATAATTCTTCTGTAATTTTTTTCGAATCTTCTTTTGATAATATTTCCACTTCCTCTTTAGAAACAATATTTGGAAACAACGCATAAACTTCCTTTAAAATCGTTTCGTATTCCCTTTTTTCCTCTTCTTTTAATTCTTTTTGTTTTTGCTTGGCTAGCAACTCTTTTAAACGTTCCTTTTTATCCTTCACCATATTCACCCTAACTATTTAGTTTATTGTATGTAAAAGTTTACAAATTCATCTTTCTCCAATCTGCTCCGTTAGAACCAGATGCGACTGTCCTAATTAAATAATCTCCATCAATACTTAATGTACTATGCTATGTTCGCAAACATTTCTAAAAAGATTTATAGTTATTATTACTCGGTAATTTTACACTGTAATTCTGGGGGACAAAAATTGAAAAAAGTATTAATGGTATTTTCTTTATTTTTAGTAATGATTTTAGGTGCATGTAATTCTCTTTCTAACGATAAATTAATTAAGGATTATGTGAAAGATACACACGGATTCGACATCGTAATAAAAAGTTCGAATAAAAATTCGTTAGAATTAGGTAGGGATTCATACATTGTTTCTCCTGTTGACCATCAAGAATTAGAATTTACTGTTACAGTAAATTCGTATTCATCGGAAGATGAGTCTAAATTGAATTACAGAAATAAGCATTTAATCAAAGATAATTATTCAACTGCATTAGCAGCGGATACGGAACTACACAAATTAGATAAAGTTATTCCAGAAATCGAAAAACTTGGATTTAACGAATCATTTAATGATGAACCTAGAGTGTTTTTTAGCGAAGAGAAAGATGATATTTGGGGTTTTTTATATTCTACTTCTCATTTGGATATTAAGAATTTTGAAGAAAAAGATTTTGACCGCTTATACGAAGTTCAAAAATTAATAAAACAAAGTGGTGCGTCATTTGACCTTATTATTGTCTCAGATACGAGAGAACTAAATGATAGAGGTTCCTTAGCATTAGATATAAAAAAGTTGAAGGATGTAAATACAAAAGAAGAATTTTTGCTGAAAATGACAAAAGAAAATCCAGGCATCATTTTACGAAAAGAAGATTAAGCCAAAAGCTTCAATAGAGTATATTTTTCTAGAAAAAGGTTTAAATGACCCGGTGGGATGAAATCAAAAAACATTCTTCCACTTTAGATTTTATTAACAAGAATTTTTAAATAAGAAGAAGCATTCGGCACAAATATGTTAACCGAATGCTTTTTTTAGCTATTTTCTAAAAGATTGTTGTTATTCAGCCTATACTAATTCGTTTATCAATTCTCAAAGGTAGCCGACTATGTATTCTCTGCCTGTCGTTACTTCAATATCTTTATTTCATCTAATCCATTATTAATAGCTTCCCAGACAGGTGTGACCTCAAATTGTTCATACGGATGTTACAGATCACTGTAGACCTACCTCTACTTGTTATTTCATATATTTCAATGATCTTTAATAAACGCACCTCGTTCGTTGAATAAGGGTGCTCACTTTCCCATCCCATTTAACATCAATAAAATCTCTTCTATCACAATATCAGGCTCATCATGATGTATATAATGTCCACTACGACTAGCAATCCGGAACTTACTTGACGTTGACAGCCATTGGAATTCTGCTTGTAGACTTTGTTCAATTTTTAATATTTCTTGAGAAGGCCATCCGTCTTCAATACTATCGGGTAAACCTCTAGTAATAATTGAGAGAGGGATGTCACTTTGTCTTGAATGTTCAACAATTTGCTTATAACTCTGTATTTTATCAATTTTCTCACTATTTAACATAGGATTCTCGAAATATTCCCTATTTCCTGCAAGTAGATTTTCTGGTAGAGCCTTTTCATAGGCAAGTTCTTTATATTCTGGTGCAGCGTCAACCAAAACCAAACCACAGATATCCAGTGGATAAAGACTGGTATACAATCTGGCGACCAACCCACCAAAAGAATGTCCTACCAATATATATGGCTTCTCCACGTCAAGCGCTTGCAACAATTCGGAGAGCTCCTTGACTAGATCACAGCAAGTCCGTGGAACTGCTACATCTTGACTCCTGCCAATACCCGCCCTGTCATAGGACAAGGTTGACGTTTCATCCGATATTCTGTCTTGGACCTTTTTCCATGTTTCATGGCTATCGCCTAACCCTGCAATAAAGATTACGCTTGGTGTATTTTTACGTTGGTATTTATTGAACAGTATACGCCTATCATAGAAATCGATTATCTTTTTAAGTTGTATAGTCACTTTTAATCACCCAATTAAATTATAAACTTCACAATATTTTCCGTCTATGCAACTCTGTAATCTTTTACTAAAGCACCCCGTTAGCCACCCATGAAGCACCAAAATCAGAACTTCACCACAGAAAATGAAAGATGATTAAGTTCTTTCATGGGAGTTTAATAAGAAAAGCAAATCTAATAAAGGATAGTACATACTTATGATACGGTTCACTAATGTAGTTAGTTTTCATTTTCTATATATATCCTTACCAGCAATTCATCGCTATTTTCACCCAGACAACGTATAATAAGAGAAGCAGAAGAAGAATTCATTTTTCCTCTAGTTCAAAAAAGAGGTGCAATTACTTGAAACAGCTTGAAACAGCATTACCTGAGCAGTATGAAGCATTAAAAAAACAGGCCAATTATACGTCTAGCTGGCGAGAGCGTTTAGACGCAGTCGAAATGTTATCGGCTTATCAACATGACAAAATCATAGATTTATTAAAAAATCGTATGCAGCATGATACTGTCAACAAGGTGCAATTAGCAGCCTATGAAGCACTCGCGGCGTTTGGTGAGGACGTAGAGAAGCCATCACCTGCACGTTTTGATATTATCAAAGGTACAGATAAAATTTTCCTGCGGGTGAAAAAGAGCTTGCCTAAGGACCATACAGTGGCAGACTTTGCGGATAAACTAAAACGTATGCGTTTAGATGTCTTTGATGCGTATGAAGGCGACAAAGGTGTACAATTTATGAACTGGTTAGAGGAACGTTGGGCAAAACTATAATCAGTAGTTTTGCGATTTATGAAGGAAGGTCATTCTCTCCGCTTGTGGAGGGAATGGCTTTTTCTTATCTTACGCTGCGGTTCATCGAAACTAATATTAAATTGTATTACTTCTTTTCTTTGATCATCTATCTTTATTGTTTAATGATAAAACAAACACCTTATTAAACTATCCTGCTCCGTTAGTACAATAAGAAAAAAGAGCTGTCTAAAACAGCTCAATGTTCTTCAAATAAAGCACCCCGTTACTAAGTACATTTATTTCACAAACCTTCTCTTTTATACAGTTCTTTAATACAAGGTGCAACTATACATAACACATGAAAAACAGTAAAGGATTCGGTTCTCTTATATTGTACATAACTATTTTTATAATTTCTTTTAAAAGTGTCACACTTCCTAATCCCTAATTGTCTTAGTTTTTAGAGATATTAATCTTGTATTTATAATAATTAGGAGGTTTATTTATGAAAATATTACTTGCTGGTTCTACTGGTGTATTAGGAAAAGTGGTGATTCCGATCTTAATAGAAGAGGGGCATGAAGTAATCGGGATGATTCGGTCAGAAAAACATGTTAAAACAATGCAAGAGATGGGGGTAAAACCAGTAATTGCAGATGCGTTTGATCGAGATAGTGTTTATGCAGCCTTAATTGAAACTCAACCTGATATTGTAATGCATCAACTAACTGCACTAAGTAGTGGTGATATAATTGATAATTCGAAAATAAGAATAGAAGGAACAAGAAACCTTGTTGATGCAGCTAAATACGTTGGAGTAAAAAAGATAATTGCACAAAGTATTTCATGGGCTTATGAGCCTGGGAATACGCTAGCTATAGAAGAAACACCTTTAGATACTAATGCCGTATTACCTCGCAAAAAAACAATTGATGGAGTTATTTCATTAGAGGAAAAGGTAAAAGAAATGCCTGAGTTCGTTATCCTTCGCTATGGTACATTATATGGTCCTGGAACTTGGCTTTCGGGTAACGGTCTAATTGCTAAACAATTACAAAGTCAGGAACTAAACGCAACAAATGGGATATCATCCTTTATCCACGTAAAAGACGCAGCAAAAGCAGCTGTATTAGCTTTAAATTGGCCGTCAGGATCTGTAAACATTGTAGATGATGAACCTGCAAAAACCTCTATTTGGCTTCCCTATTTTGCTGAAGTTATCGGGGCCCCTCTCCCTCCTATAAATGATATATATGATTCTTGGGAACGAGGAGCATCAAATGAAAAAGCAAAAAAACAATATGGCTGGGAACCTATTTACCCTTCTTGGACAAAAGGATTTAAATTGTTGCATCATTATTAATAATAAAATGAAATATAATATAAGAAGGTTAAATTTATGAACATAAATAAAATTTATAAGTCTTTTATTTACACTGTTCTAATTGGACTTTTTAATTCTTGTTTCATATCGTTTATCCTTGTTTCTATAAACTTAGGATATAGCCATACATTTTTAATTCATTGGCTACCAATGTGGGGAGAAGCATTTTTGTGTGCTATGGTTTGTGCTTACATTTTTCCACGGATTATAAATAAATTTATGACATTCATTACTTTTGTAGATAAATGATAGATAAAATATAAAATGTATGTAGAATATTCCTCGGATTATGATATGCATAATATTAGAGAGGGAAGGGTTTATCGTGTTGATCAATGACTTGAATATAGAAGACTTATATAAAGAATATAAGAATTATTGTTTATCCATAGCATACTATTTACTTGGTTCAATGACAGATGCTGAAGATATTGTTCAAGATACTTTTTTGAAATTAAAAGAACATGAAAATATTGAGAAAGATATTACTAATTTAAAAGCTTATATAAATAAAATGATCGTTAACCGCTGTATGAATGAACTAAAATCAAGTAGAAAAAAGAAAGAAAATTATATAGGTACATGGTTACCCGAACCTATACTACAGACCTTCAATAGTGAGCCTCTTGAGAATCTAATCCAGTCAGATCAATTAAGCTATTCATATATGGTTCTTATGGAAAAACTTTTACCTAAAGAGAGGATAGCTTACGTATTAAGAAATGCTCTAGGGCTAAAGCATAGTGAGATTGCCGATGTTCTTAACACAACGACTATTAACAGCCGTAAGATATTGAGTAGAGCACAAATTAAAATGGGAAGAAAAAGCGAAAAAGATTTGACTGTTAATCTTCAGAAAACTTATATAGAACAATTTATATGGGCATTATCCAACGGAGATATTCATGGAATAACCCATTTGTTATCTAATGATATTCTATTTGCAGCTGATGGAGGAGGTAAAGTAAGAACGGCAATAAACATCATTGAAGGTAAAGAGCGAGTATTAGCTCTTATTTCAGGAATAGCAAAAAAGTTTTTCTTTGGAAAAAGCGCTACTGCAGCTATAATAAATAATCAATATGGAATAGTAGTTACTGAAAATGATAAAATAACAGGCGTTTTTTGTTTTGACTGGAATTCTTCATCCGAAACAATTAACAAGATTTTCTATGTAGTAGATCCAAGTAAGTTGAAATATAATCCTATTTAAGAATACGTTTGTATATGGAAAGTTCTTTACCTATAACAAAACCTTGATCGGCTACTGAAATGATCCCCCAGTTAGATTTTTATCTAACAACCGGGATCCGCTTCAAATCAGCCTATCAAGGTTTTTTCATCTCTATTCAGTTATCTTTATTTAAACGCTTGAGCAGCAGCCACAGCTTTTTTCCACCCTGCATAGATTTCTTGACGATGTGAGTCATCCATATTAGGTGTGAACTGACGATCTAAATTCCAATACTCACTAATTTCATCTGTCGAGTTCCAGAAGCCAACTGCTAAACCTGCTAAGTACGCAGCACCTAAAGCTGTTGTTTCATTAACGACTGGACGATCAACAGGTACATTTAATAAATCTGATTGGAATTGCATTAAGAAATTATTTGCAACTGCCCCACCATCTACACGTAATTTCGCCAACGGAATATTGGCATCAGCTTCCATCGCACCAAGTACATCTTTTGTTTGATACGCCAACGCTTCTAATGTTGCACGTACAAAATGTTCTTTAGAAGTACCACGAGTTAAACCGAAGACTGCACCTCGTACATCTGAATCCCAATAAGGTGTTCCAAGGCCAACGAATGCAGGAACTACATAAACACCTTCTGTTGACTCTACACGTTCAGCATATTGCTCAGATTCTGAAGCAGAACGGAACATTCGTAAGCCATCACGTAACCATTGAATCGCAGAACCAGCTACGAAAATACTTCCTTCTAAAGCGTAAGTTACTTTGCCATTTAAGCCCCATGCAAGCGTAGTTAATAAGCCATTCTCTGATTTCACTGCCTTTTCACCAGTATTCATCAACATAAAGCAGCCCGTACCGTAAGTGTTTTTAACCATACCTTCTTCGAAACAAGCCTGACCGAATAGTGCAGCTTGTTGGTCACCTGCAGCCCCTGCAATTGGAACAGCAGAGCCGAAGAACAGAGCTTCCTCCGTATAGCCATACACTTCTGAAGAAGGACGAACCTCAGGAAGCATAGATGCAGGAACGCCTAAAATGTCTAAAATTTCTTCATCCCATTTTAAATCATAAATGTTGTACATTAATGTACGAGAAGCATTTGAATAATCTGTAACATGGACTTTACCACCTGTTAATTTCCATATTAACCACGTATCAATTGTACCGAATAATAAATCGCCTGCTTCAGCTTTTTCACGAGCACCTTCAACATTGTCTAAAATCCATTTTACTTTTGTACCTGAGAAGTACGCATCGATTAATAAACCTGTTTTATCACGGAATAAGTCATTGTAACCGTTTTCTTTCAGTTCCTCACAAATAGCGTTCGTTTGACGTGATTGCCAGACAATCGCATTATAAATTGGTTTACCTGAATGTTTATCCCAAACAACAGTTGTTTCGCGTTGGTTTGTAATACCGATCCCAGCAATTTGATTGGATTCAATATTTTTTGCAGAAAGCACTGTAGCGATACAAGAAAGAATAGAAGACCAAATTTCTTCTGCATGATGTTCAACCCATCCGGATTGTGGGAAATATTGCGGAAATTCTTGTTGTGCAACGTGGAGAATGCTCCCTTTTTCATCAAACAAAATAGCACGTGAGCTTGTTGTACCTTGGTCCAAAGCTAAAATATATTTTTTTTCTGACATCGGAAATACCTCCAAATAATTTTTTAATTACTCTTCACTTTTAATATTTTTCACTGTCATTTGAGCACTGATAAAAATAATAACTACGATAATTGCTAATACCCAAAATGCGATGCTATTTTCTCCCTCAAAAATTTGTTGGAAAAATAGAGCACCGAATGTACCACCGATAATTGGACCTACAACTGGAATCCATGCGTATGACCACCCTGAGTCACGTTTACCTGGGATTGGTAAGAAAAAGTGCGCAATACGTGGACCTAAGTCACGCGCAGGGTTTATTGCATAACCAGTAGGACCTCCTAATGCCATCCCGATGACTACAATTAACATACCAACTAGAAATGGATTTAAGCCATCCGTAATTGTATTTGTTCCTAATGCTAGAATACCTAAAACAAGTATAAATGTACCAATCATTTCTGAAATTAAGTTTGATAATGGATGCTTAATAGCTGGCATTGTAGAAAATACAGCTAGTTTCGCTTCCGGATCTTTCGTACCCTTCCAATGTGGTAAATACATAAAATAAACGAGTACTCCACCTAAAAATGCACCAATCAATTGTGCGGCAATATACGTAGGTACGTCTTCCCATGGAAAATTACCGATAGTAGCAAGCGCGATTGTTAAAGCAGGATTTAAATGAGCCCCACTAATACCACCAACAGCATATGCAGCCATAGCTACAGCTAGACCCCAAGCGAATGTAATCACTACCCATCCACCGCCAAAACCTTTCGATTTGTGCAGTGATACACCTGCAACAACGCCACCACCGAATAAAATAAGAATCATCGTGCCGACAAGTTCAGCTGTAAATGTTGACATACAAAAACCCCCTTTGTAAATAGTACACCTAGCAAAAAAATAAACCCACACTTAAACAAACTGCAAGTTTCAATGCAGATGAATAAATGTGGGTTCCTTTTCCTAACCACGCGCTTTTTAACTTATGTACATTGTAGAGAAAATAACATACATAGTCAACAATATTTTTGGAAATTTTCCCACAAGTTCTTATTTGATGTTGTAATCGCTACTGCTCCAGCTGATAACGCTTCCTCTATACTTTCAGCTGTGCGAACTAGCCCACCTGTAATAACAGGAATTTTTGTACGCTGGTGCACTTCTGAAATCATAGAAGGAATAACACCTGGTAATAGTTCAATAAAATCTGGCTTCGCTGATTCTATCATTGAAAAGCTTTTTTCAAGCGCGATCGTATCAATTAAAAAGACACGCTGAATAGCAATAATCCCACGAGCTTTTGCCTTTATTAACATATTAGAACGCGTGGAAATTATTCCTGCTGGACGGATATCATTGCATAAAAAATCAGCTGCAAAGTTATCCGTTTTTAAGCCATGAATTAAATCTGCATGAATAATTAATTTTTTACCGTTCCGATCCGCCTCTCGTTTTATTGACATGAGCAAACTAATATGCACTTCTAATAGAACAATGTATTCGAATCGACTATTTAATATTTCATCAAATTGCTTTACTGTTCGTGCAGCGGGAATAATTTGTTGATTATTGAAATTCATTTGATTTCCCCTTTATATGCCACAGGACGTGGTGTTCTTAGACTGATTCCCTATATTTCAGGGTGTTTAGGCACCAGCTGAAAGAAGTTAAAAAGTCAGGTCGCCATTAAGACGACCTTCCTTTTTATTATAATGCAGTTGTAGCTCTTGTTATTTCTAAATTTAAATCTTTTTCAAATTGAGTACGTTGTTCAGGAGACCAATTTAATTGTTTTGCCATTTCATCTAATACCGCATCTTTATATTGTATAACAAGGGCGATATTAAAGAACATATAGGCTGTACGACGAATCATAAAGTCGTTTGGATGAACAACCATTTCATGATGGATACCATACAGTAGTTGAGCATATAGCCCTTGAGGTAAAACAGGATGCTGTTCTTTAGCATATTCAAAAACAGTGTCCACATTAGAACCGTAATGATGCGCTAAATGTTTTGCTTCCTCTTCCGATAATCCGATTTCGACACCCATTTTTGTTCGTTTTGATACGAAGGCATCTAAGTTTTCAGAGCCGCCAACATCACCACCAGATATACGAATATTCTTTGTATGACATGGTTTTGATGAAATACTAAAGCGTTGCTCTAAATCTTGTGCAATCTTATTTAAAACTGTTTCAGCCATTTTTCGATAACCTGTTAATTTACCGCCAGCGATTGTCACAAGACCTGAAGGAGATTCCCATACTTCGTCCTTACGAGAAATTTCAGATGGATTTTTACCTTCTTCATGAATTAATGGGCGAACACCTGCCCAGCTTGATTCGATATCTTCATCTGTGACTTTTACTTTTGGGAACATGTAATGAATAGCCTTCATAATATAATCCCGATCTTCTTGATGGATATTCATTTCACGTGCATCGCCTTCGTAAAATGTATCTGTCGTTCCAACATATGTCTTCCCATTTCGAGGAATTGCAAACACCATACGACCATCAGGTGTATCAAAATAGACAGCTTGACGTAGTGGGAATTTAGATTCATCAAAAACGATATGCACACCTTTAGATAAAATTAAATGCTTACCATTTTGTTTCCCTTCGATCGTACGAACTTCATCTACCCATGGACCCGCAGCATTTACAACTTTTTTTGCACGAATATTAAATGCCTTCTGGGCAATCAAATCTTGTGCTACGATACCATTAATTTTCTTTTCGTCATTGTATAAAAAGTTCTCTGCTTTTGTATAGTTAATGAGTGTAGCGCCTTTTTCGATGGCAGCTTTGGCAACTTCGACTGTCATACGTGCATCATCAGTACGATATTCTACATAAACACCACCGCCACGTAATTCCTCAGCTTTGACCAAAGGCTCTTTTTCCATTGTTTTTGCAGGATTTAACATATATCGACGCTCAGAACGTTTAACCCCTGCTAAAAAATCATAAACACGTAAACCAACATTCGTTGAGAATTTACCAAATGTGCCTCCTTTATGGAATGGCAGTAGCATCCAAACTGGCGTTGTTACATGTGGTCCATTTTCATAAACGATTGCACGCTCTTTCCCTAATTCTGCAACCTCTTTTATTTCAAATTGTTTTAAATAACGAAGTCCACCGTGCACTAATTTTGTCGAACGACTAGAAGTCCCAGCTGCGAAGTCTTGCATCTCAACTAACGCTACAGAAAGCCCACGAGCAATTGCATCAAGTGCGATACCACAACCTGTAATACCGCCACCGATCACCAATAAATCGTATTCTTTATTTTGTAATTCTTCAATCGTTTGTTGACGTTGTATTGCTGAAGCCGTACTCATAATAAAATTCCTCCTTAATTTAAGAACGAAAAAAAAGAGACCATTAAAAGCACATGTACACAATGTACATATGTTTTTAATGGTCTCTCAATCGCTCAAACCTTATATTAACTTAACTTCATTGTAATGTGTTTAGAGAGAAAAGGCAAGTTCGATAGGCTAAATCAAATACAAAACACCCTTTTCAATCATTTATAGGTTTAGAACGTTCATATGTACTGTTTAATTGTCATGGCTTCTGGTGTTATTTATTCCCCAATACAACAAATTTATTTATCTACATTTTGAATTGTGGATAAATAAATCTTAATTGTCGTTGTCGCATTGAATGGAGTCGCCGAGTCGTAACGAAGATCAACTTAATATATGTCATACTTTTAATAATTGTTATTCACACCTCTTTGTGCTGAAATATAAAAACAACAGGTTTTTGGGCACCCGCTGAAAGAAGTTAAAATATGTATTGTATCATTTCATGTATGTTGCAATAAGGATTATCACGGCTTTCTGTCTTGCGAAGTGCCATCATATCTGTGCAATTTTTAATAGCAACCTCATGTCGAAGTGCGATAGGAGCAATGACAGATTCATCCGCTTTATGACGAATATAACGTGTTATCCCAAGATGCTGCTCCATTTTGTCATTTAATACTGCACGAGGATACTTTTCAGACATATCGACCTCTTCAAAATGCAATAGTAGCCATAATTCGAACGCTTCATTTGAATAGGCAATATGAATATTATTCTCCTCACAAAAGTCATTCACTTCCTCTAATTGCTTTTCGGTTAAATCATCCTTATCAAAAACAATCCAAACCTCATCAAAATATTGATAGCTTGAATCTCGATAGGCATGCTGCGCAAGCTTAATAGCCGAACGTTTAACGTTTTTTATTTTGACACTTACCAGTTTGGAGCGCTTTAAAATACGCAGTTGCTCAAAATAAATGCGTTCGGTTTCACCTTCACAATAAATTAAAATGGTTTTACGCAGTGTTCGATTCCCTTGTTGACGTACTCTCACTGCTCAGACACCTCCCACTTCCTATCAATTATGCCTCGGCTGTCGCACAGATAAATTGCCACCGGACTTGGCGTTCTTCGACTGAGTTCCTCTATTTTAGCGGGGTGTTTGGATACCCGTTGAAAGAAGTTAAATATTGATCTGATAAATATTCATTAATAACCGGTGTAGCCCCAAATTCTCCTTTTAAGTAACGCTTGGCATAGGAAATATCTCCACGTTTCTTTTGCAAATCTGCAAAATCAAATAAAGAGTATAATTCGGATTCATTTTTAAAGCTTTTATTTACAAACCATATTTGATCGGAACGTAATGGCTGGTCTAATAAATCAATTTCATGACTTGTGACAACAAATTGATTCGTAACGTTACGCTTGCTGTTCATAATGGCCATTAAAAATTCGCAGATGGACACATGAAATGCTGTATCAAATTCATCTATAAAAATAGTCTTCCCCTTATTGTATGCATCTACCATGACACATGCTAAATGCAGCATACGGACTGTCCCCTTTGAATCCATCGTCCAATTGATCGTCTCTGTCCCGATTGGCGCACCTGCTTCATCGAACGATAAATAGTGCAAATCGATATCCACTTCTTGAATAACCTCTGGCGTGTCAAAATCATAGCCAATCGTATTTTTCTCTCTACGCTCAACGCGTCTTGCCGTCACATCTTGAATAGAAAAGTCTGCAACTTTTAGCAACTTCATCACTTCTTTTTTAAAGGGCTCCTCTTCAAGTTTACGAATAAGTGGATGACTTGATAACCGATTCGCTTCATCTAAAAACAATATTTTATGTAAAAACCAATCAAATATTTTCGTAGCATCTGGGTCATTAAAGACATTTAATACTGATAAGAACGCTGTATTATTACGCGTATATTTTGTCAGCTCTTGCGCTGTGCTTTCGGCAGTTTCATACAAATATTCTGTTCCATCCCATTGTCTATTAAAGAGCTGTTCTTTCAAAGATTTTGTCGTTTTAGTTAACCCTTCATAAAGTACTTGTGAAGCATTATATTGAACCTCATAATCGTACAGTACCCCATCTATGAATAATGAAATCATAAATTCAGTCGGTTTCCCTTGCTGACCTCCTAACTTAAACGGCTGGTAGGGCAAACGTAGTTGTTTAACATTATTCAGATTTTCAAAGTTAAACAATAAAGAACGTAAAATTTTTATAGCCGTGAATAAGTTCGATTTCCCACTTCCATTTGGTCCGAAAATAAAGGCACTTTTCACAAGGCATATCGAGTCAAATTTCATCGTATGTGTGTCCTTTAATTTACGAATACGGCTTCCCGCAACCATTGAAAATAGTGTTTCCTCTTTATAACTCAGGCAATTTTTCACTCTAAAATCTACTAGCATATTTGCAAGCCTCCGTTCAATTCCATAACATTCCTTTTAAAAGATAATTATACTATAGCCTAAAAAAACAACTATTACTCCGTGTAATGGTCATCACCAAAAGTTTGGGATGACTTTTGGTAAAACCTATACTATACATATAAGTTGAATGGAGTGGAGGCTGGGCGACTTCTTGGGAATCAGCGAAAGAGGAACGAAGGCTAAAACCATTACGTCCTGTGATAACACCTTCGTGACCAACATCAAATGTTTTCTGTAGCGACAGCAACAACAAATGTTTTATCTGTGCGAAAGCGTAGCGGCAGCTACAAAGCGCCCAGCTGGAACGGAAATCAACCACGTTTTGTTGATGACCCTGCGTAATTCCAATTATAAAATGCACACTTTAGGATGAATGATAAGTTTTCACCAGTAATTTAAATTATAAAAAGACGATTTTCCCTTTATGAAAGAGTAAATCGCCTTTATCATGTTGGTGATCTTTAACTACTAAGCTTTTGTGTACAACTTTTTATATTTCTACTATCTTTTCATCTTGTAACGCTTGCAATGTACGCTCTATACCTTCCGCAAATGAAGTTTTTGGCCTCCACCCTATTGCTTTTGCTAACTTTTCATTATTTAAAAACGAATGCTCAATATCTCCCTCTCTTGCAGGAGCATATTGAATTTCTAAAGGATGATTTAAATGCTGCAATAATAAAATGACTTGATGAATCGACCATGCCTCATTCGTTGATACATTATAAATGCCTTGTAATCTAGCCTGTACACCGGCGTAAATAGCATCCGCAATGTCCTCTACATATATGAAATCTCGTGTTTGCTCTCCATCTCCATAAATTGTAAAGGGCTTTTCTTCTATACTGCTTTTTAGCATACAAGGAATAACCGCTGCTTCGCCCTGCATACGTTGTCCTGGACCGAATACATTAGCAAATCTATAAATTAATGTTGGTAAACGGTAATCTTTTTGCCATTTCTCGCAGTAAGACTCACCAATACTTTTGTTTAATCCATACATCGAAATCGGTTCACTAACATCTGTTTCTTCTATTGGAGGATAGTGACTATCTCCATAAACAGCTGCCGACGAGGCGAAAACGAAATGCTTTACCTTATATTTTGACGATAAGAAGAGCATCTGACTAAGCCCTACAATATTCGATAAAACATCCTTTACTGGTTCTTGTATCGATTTTTGGACACTTGTTTGCGCTGCACAATGAATGACCACATCAAATGATGTTTCTCTAAAGAGATGCTCACAAACTTCATCTTCCACATTCAAAAGATAAGATTTATGCTCAAAGTCGACATTACGTAAATGGCCTGTACTTAAATTATCAATAATATAAACATTTGCACCTTCTTTAAAAAAACGCCTTGCGACTGCACTACCAATAAAACCATATCCACCTGTCACTAATACATTCATCCCATCGCCCCCAAAAACTATATGATGTTTTATATGCAGTAATTACTAAAATTATGCAAGTAACATATTTATCGTGTTATTTTTCGGGAACATTTCTCATACAAAAAATGTATCATCATCAAAACGTGTGGTTGATTTCCGTTCCAGCTGGGCGCTTTGCTTTCGCTACAGAAATCATTTGTTGTTGGTCACGAAGGCGTTATCACAGGACGTGATGCTTTTAGCCTTCGTTCCTCTATATCGCTAATCCCCAAGGAGTCGCCCAGCCGTTACGAAGAGACGTTTTAACAAAAGTCATCCAGAGCTTTTGGTGGTGAACAAAAAAAATGTGCCCGATATGTATCGAACACATTTTACAAATGTTAAGCTGGGCTTACTTCCAGTTCAACTGCAATTTTGATGTCTTTACCTACTAGAACACCGCCAGTTTCTAATGCAGCATTCCAAGTTAAGCCAAATTCTTCACGATTGATTGTTGTCGCAGATTCAAAGCCATAAACTTCTTGGCCCCATGGATTTGTACCTTTACCATTAAATTCAGTATTAAATGTTACTGATTTCGTTACGTCTTTAATTGTTAAATCACCTGTAATCGCAAATTCATCATCCGATTTTTTTGTAATGTTTGTTGATTTGAATGTGATTGTTGGATATTTTTCAGCATCGAAGAAATCTGCTGCTTTTAAGTGATTATCACGATCTTCACTACGTGTGTTAATGCTTGCTGCATCAATTGTAAAGCTAATGTTTGCTGTTGTTAAATCTGCAAGATCTGCCGCTTCAATATTTGCTGAATAAGTATCGAATACACCTTTCACTTTTGATACCATCATGTGCTTTACTTGAAAGTTAATTGCTGAGTGTCCTAAATCAATATTCCATTTTGCCATTTTAAATTCCTCCAATAAAATTATTTTTATCTCGAATTCGAGATATATGTTAAAATATGAAGCAACTACATTAATTATGTTCCCCAAAATTTAACGGATAAACATTTGTAGTTACTTCTTTCATACATAATAGTTACGAAAAGTAATTAATTACTTTATGTAACTTACTGTACATTAATAATTTACTTACGTCAAGTTATTTTTTAATAATTTTTTTAAAATTCAAGGTATCACGTTTTTTGAGTTAAGTAATTTATTTTCCAAGATTATTCTACCTTAGCGGTTCTTCGTATTACCTGAGCGATTTCTCCAACTCGGAAATATATAAATAAAAAAGAAGCCACCCAATGAAATGGGAAGCTCCTTATCTCAGCGTTTCACTAATTTACCTTGGACGACAAAACGATGGTCGTCACTCAAGACAGAATCCTTACAAGTGGATAGCGTAAGAATTTTGTCTTCTGGTCCAATCTCTATATTCATTTCGATTGCAGAGCGTGTTTGAATTTCGTCTGTGAATTTTAGGAATGTATCATTGCTCGTAAATTCTGTTTCAATATAATAAAAATCAATTGTTGTTTCATAAGCAGCAAACACTTCGACATCATAGCCTTCATACAGAGTGTCTAAATAAATGACAGGATGTTCGTCTGCATATTGCTGATTTAAGTAATTTTTAAGACTCCCAAACATCGTACTATTCTTCATAGCATGGCCGTACAAAATAGTATTTTGGTTTAGATCCTGCACATTATTACGATAGTCCATAAATACACTGCCTGCACGACTTTCTCGATCTTTAAAATTATGATCTAAATAAAAATCATTATTTTCAGCTTGTAGGATAGGATTATTGAGCTTTGTCCCGTCTACAGAAATCCAACCAACAATATTTTTATTTACCGATAGTAAATCATTGAATTGTGGACGGATTGTGAATGGCGTTGATGAGCTTTCTTCCACTTCATCTTCTAAAGAAGCCAATGTTGATTGATAAATCGTTTGTACTTCTTCCAGTGATTTTGAAGTCTCATAGTACGTGTATAAGTACTTGGCTAATGCAAAGCCTGAGTATAAGAATATAGCTAAATATATAAATGTTAAAAACTTAGATGTCCATTTTTTCATCGTATCACCAGTTATATTCCAAGAGGGACCATGTAAAATCCATGCTGCTCATCCTCATTGAAAATAGCTTTAACACCATAGACTTCTTTAATAACTTCCTTTGTAATGACGTTACGTGGTGCTCCCTCAGCTATTATTTGTCCAGCTTTCATCAAAATGATTTGATCGCTATAGCGAATCGCCTGATTTATATCGTGAAGTACCATAACGATTGTTAAGCTATGTTCCTCATTTAACGCCTTTACAAGCTCCAATAACTCAATTTGATAATAAATATCCAAATATGTTGTCGGCTCATCCAAACATAAAATTTCAGATTGCTGTGCTAAAGCCATAGCAATCCACACTCGCTGACGTTCCCCACCTGATAAAGCCTCTAAATCGGTATCTTTTTTTTCTAGTAAGTTCGTGCAAGTAAGTGCCCATTCAATAGCTTCGGCATCTTCCTCTTCATTTCTTTTTAACATAGTACGATGTGGTAAACGTCCAAAACTCACTAATTTTTCTATTGTTAAATCTTTTGGCGCATCATTTTGCTGATAGACAATCGCGAGTTTTTTTGCAAACTCTTTTGGCTTGTAGTGCACCAAATCCTTGTTTTCTAAAGATGCATTCCCCGATATCGGTATATTGTTGCGGGACATAACACTTAATAATGTTGATTTTCCACAGCCGTTTGGACCGATAATCGTTGTGATTTTACCCTTTTGAATGGTCGTCGATACACCATCTAAATGATTTCGAGTATTATCATGCGATACGATAATATCTTGTATTTCCATGTTTCCTCACTCTTTTCGTAATAGGAATATTAAGAATGGTCCACCGATAATCGCCATAATGGTTGAAGCTGGTATTTCAAGGGGTGCAGCCATTGTGCGACCAATCGTATCTGCCACTAATATTAATAAAGCTCCAGCTAATGCTGTAAAAGGTATAAGCACCTTATGATCATGTCCAACTAAACGACGAGAAATATGTGGCACTAACAGACCGACGAACGAAATAACTCCTGCTACGACAACGGAAACAGCTGATAATAGTACCGCGACAGCTGCTATTAATAGACGAGCACGAGCTACATGAAAGCCTAGACTTTTCGCTGTTTTGTCTTGTAATACTAGCAGATTACACCAACTATATAACGCAAAGGCAGCTATTAATCCGACAGTACCATAAGTAACAATTGTTGATACGTCCTTCCACGTACGCATCGTTAAGTTTGAACCTATAACGCTGGCAGCAGAAGTATTCAATGAGCCTCCTAAACTAATGAAAGTCTCTGTTAACCCCGTGAACATTGCATTTATAGCAATCCCGACTAAAATAAGCTTCAACGGACTTAAACCTGACTTCCATGACAACGCAAAGACGAGTGCGCAGGCAAATGCCCCACCCATAAATGCTAATACAGGTGTCATAAAAAATAGTGCTGGAAAGAAGGAAATAATAAAGAGCTGGACAAATGCCGCTCCTGAAGATATCCCAATAACTCCAGCATCCGCTAACGGGTTACGCATCACTGATTGTAATAGTACCCCTGAAACCGAAAGTGCTGCACCAGCAAACAATGCAACAATGATTCGTGGAAATCGCAAATCCCGGATAGCCTCCATTTGACTATTTCCTTCATCAAATAATGCACCTATAAATTCAAAAAAGCCCATTTTAATGCTACCTGTTGTTGCTGCATAAACTGCTGAAACAAGTAATAATACAATTACAATTGAAAAGCTTACAATTTTTTTTGTCATACCGGACTTCCCTTTTCTTTTCAAATTCCATCATGTTATATGTACATCTACAACTTTGCTTAAAACATATATAAGAAAAGCGCTCTATAACAAGGCTATGCTTGCGATACGAGCGACATTTCTAGTTTCTATTTACGATAGAAGATTTCCATTAGCTGTCCTAAAGCCTGTGGCACTTGTAATGAAGCTGTAGTACCGAACAATTCTTCCTCTAAATCATAGACTTTGCCGTTTTTTACTGCGTCAAAATGCTTCCATATATCATTCGTTTTAAATTCCTCATCAAACATTTTTACTACTTCATCTGGCATACCGTGTGATAGACGTAAAATAATATCAGGGTTACTACTATGCAAGTACTCAGTATTCGAAGACAAGTATTCAGCGTCCTGCCCCTCCATCACATTAATACCACCTGCACGTTTCACAAGGTCTCCTGCATAGGAGTTTTCAGTTGCAACTAAATAACTACCCGGAATGCCAAGTAAAATTAATACACGAGGTCCCTCTTTGTTCTTTGCAACTGTTTGAACAGCATCAATATTTTTTTGTAATCCATTCACTAACTTCTCAGCTTGTTCTATACGATTATAGCGTTCGCCAAGTGTTTTAATTTCGGAAAGCATAGCATCAACACTTTGAAAGTTTAAAAAGTGTACCGGTATTTTTAGCTGCTTGAATTTATCTTGTAAATCATACTCCAACGTTGAAACTGATAACACATCTGTTGGATTTAATGATTTAACAATCTCCATATCTGGCTCCATTGCATTACCGATAGTAGGCAATTCATCGAAGCGTTTAGCTATTTTTTTTTCTGTTTCAGGCACTGCTATAGCGTCCAATTCAAGCTTATCTAGAATGTCTGCAATAACGACCGTTCCTGCAATAATACGGTGTTCATTCTCATCAGTTGTTTCAGCTGATGGTTGTGCTTTTTCCGTAGGTGTCTCTGACTTTTGTTGCTTATTTCCATCACTACAGCCAGCGACTGCCAAAAGTAATGTCATAAGCGCCATCATGAGCAACCTACATTTCCAATTCTTTCGCATAAAGTCATCTCCTACTTATTTCTGTTCCGTCACATCTTTTCTTGAATTTTTAAAACGGCGAACGAGCAATAAGCCCGATAAAAGACAAGTTACTACTAGCAATACTATCTTTACAATGTTCAGCCGAGCAAGCTGCTGATCGACTTTAGAATCCTTCGTTATTTTTTTGGGGGTTTCTTCTTTAACATCAGCTTTCTTGTCGTCTTCTTCATCCTCAATAGGCGCATCAAGCGTACGGTCAAATGCTAACCGCTCCTCCTTAGGCACAGTTAATGAAGGCTGAAATGATGGCAGTGGTCGTGACGTCTGAGGCTGTTTGACCGCAGTCTCTTGTTGTGTTACCTCTGTTACCTTTTTCATTCCCTCTTTAACAATAACAGGTGCCTTTTTCACTTCCTCTTTAACAATAACAGGTAGCTTTTCACTCACTACTTGCTTAGAGGGTTCTTTTGTAGAAGGCTTATTTAGAAACTTTGCTACTTGTTGTGGATCGAACTTTAGATTTACGAAATATTGATGGTGATAAGAAATATCAGGTATATCAACTTTAGCCCACAGTCGTATTGGCTTTTCAAAATTACTAATTTCAAATTCAACAATTCTTGTATTGTCTACAAGTGAAATAAGCTTTGGTTCCACTTGATTTCCTTGTTGATCTACAGTTAATCCTGTTATCCAATTAGATTTTAAAATTGTCATGTGGGCATAATATTTGCCGTTTTTTTCTTTTATTTTTGCAATAGGATTTACATATGTATTCATAATGGATTGTTCGTTTTTTCCATCTACTAATAGTACGTAATTCATTGACCATTCCTTATCATAGACTTCTTCTGAAAGAGATTCTTTACTATCGTTTTCCGGAATAACTTCCTCATCCTTAGGTCCAATTATTGAAAGGGTTGTTAATTGTAATTGAAGCTCCTGGGAAAAAGGGAAATATTCCTCAGAGGCTGAAAGTGCCATCTTGCCTTTAATGAAAATAGGCTGATGTAAATCCTTGACATCAAATTGAACTAAATTTTCAGTCTGAACGTTTGACGAAAGCTCATTTTCCAGCTGGTCGATATGTATATCTCTTATACTCAATGGCTGATTTATAGTTAAATTCAAGCTATATTGACCGTTCTTCACATCAATTGTCGCCAATTCACTAAAAATATTGTCTTTCCCTCCATCTAGAGATGAAAAACTTAGTTCAACTTGATAGCTCCCATTTTCTAATACAGATTCTTCAGCTTTTGCCTGAAGCCATACAAATGGAGGGAGAAACATCAGTAAAATAGTACTCAACACGAATACTCGAAATATTTTTCTATTGTTAATCACTGTGTAAATTCCTCCAATTTCTTTAAGAACACAGTAACTTCCTTCCTCGATTAAGTGAGAAAGGAAGTTGCTGTAACCGTATTATTTATTCATGTATTGTAATGAGCCATTTAAAATTTTTGCCATATGCGCGCGTTTTAATGGACTGCTTGCATTAATAACAGTCTTACCTTTAGCATCGGCAGATCCAGTCATGATTTTACCTGCATATAAAAACGCAAATGCTTTTCTCGCTTCTTCACTTTTAACAGTTGCACCATCAGCATAATAAGACAAACTTGGATCACCATAGTTCATTTCTTTTCCTGCAACATGCGTTACTGTTCGGTAAATCATCACTGCAGCTTGTTGACGAGTAAGTGTGTCATTTGGATTAAATTTTTCAGCTTTCATAACAATTCCAGCTTCAGTTAAAGCATTAATTGCTTGTACACGTTCTGCGTCAAGCTTCGCTGTATCTTTAAATCCAGCATCTTTTGTAGAAGTTACATTTAATGAACGAGCAATCATTAACGCAAATTGAGAGCGTGTAATATTGTCATTTGGTTTAAAGTAATCTTGACCCTTAACAATTCCCTTGCTATATAATGCTAGAATTGCATCTTTATTAGCATCATTACTAATATCCTTAAATGGATTCACCACTGGTTTCACTGCGTTTTCCACAGCAAAACTAAATTGAACTTGGTGGTTCGAGTCATAATTCACGCCTTTGTCTGGCTCATTTACAACAATATGCAACTGTGCATTCACAAGTTTCTTTAAGTCTGCCACTTCAAATGAGTACTTACTTGTATTTGTTGCATCGTCTTTACTTACTAAAGTCGCTTCTTTTCCCTCTACTTTGAATCCTTTAACATATTGACCTTGAGGGAACGTCATAGTAACGATGTTTTTACCATTTACTACTGATACATCTACTTTTGATTTAATATATTGCTTCATAATCGATTCTTCAGAAGTACCGTTTTTGTAAACAGTGACAGCCACTTCATTTACTTTAACTTCTTCTTTAACCTCTTCAGACTTACCACTTTCTACTGCTTTTAAATCAAAATCATACCACTTGTCCATATTAGCTGAAGCTACGACAACGTGGATTTTCGCTGACAATACTTCGCCAGCTACCACTGGAAAACTATATGTAATTGTTCCATCTGCATTTTTCACTTCAGTAGCATCTACAAACTTATCACCTTGCTTTGTTTGTAAACCTGCGATCATTGGGGCAGATTTTGCTGCTACCGTTAATTTCGCCTCAAATTTCCCATCCTTTTCAACGATTGTACCTTGTGTTACAAGATGAGAACTAATTGCAGGTTGTGGTTCTGTTGTTCCAGGCTTAAAAGTTTGGAAATCTACAATAGTACCAGTATTCTCAGATTTAGTAGCTTCTGCTTTTACTTCAGTATTTGTAGTCGTTACATCAGCTACCTTTGCAGATGCAAATGATGGTACTGAAAGTGATGCTGCTAACAATGAAGCTAGTACTATTTTTGTTGCGCGTGATTGACGTTTTTTAGCCATTATTGACCCTCCGTTTTTGTTTGTAGTTTTTTTCTATAAAGTAAAAATGCTGATCCAGCTAATGCAACAATCAATACATATGGTGTTGCATCGCTTGTTTGTGGGTTCGGCACATGACTTTCAGAAGAATTTGTTGGAGCATTAGTCGCTTTCGAATCAGATGATTTCGTTGAAGCATCAGTCGTTTTTGTTTCAGATGCTTTTGCTACTGTTGCGCTTCCTGCAGATACCGCATCAAATACTAGTGAAACACTGTATTCGTGATGATAATTAATATCGTCAATATCAATTTTCATAGCAGTTACAACTGGTTTCGTTAAATCTTTCACTGTAAATTGTACGGTACGAGTATCAGCTGCTTTATCTTCACTTACTACAGTTGCTCCACCTGGTGGTTGGAACTTTGTAATCCATGCACTATTTTTCAATGTAATTTGTACAGTAGCTGTCCCATTTTTCAATGTGACCTTTGCTGGTTTTAGAAAATAATCATTCGCAATGGATACAGAGTTACTTTCAGGTTTATTGACCTGATATTGTATCGAATGTGTGCCGTCAGCTAGTTGGGCAGACGCTTGCGGTAACGCAAAGTTACATACAAACAAAGTTACAAGCATAACGAACATCATTAATTTCTTCATGTGTTGTACGCCTCCTCTAAAATAATAGAAAAATTCAATTCCGTAAAAACATGATTGAAAGTACCCTTCGGAATGAAAATCATTCTCAATTGAATCTCTATTACCAAGAATACGTGTTAATGCCAGTGAATGTCAACAACAAATCCAAACTTGTCCTCAATATGTCAAAATTACCTTTAAAAAAGAAAATATCACATGAAAAACATGTGATATTTCCTATTTTTAATAGAAAAGCCTCTTTCTATTCATTAATCTCAACTAGAAATCTAGTATATTCAAGAAATCATTTCAATGATCCCTATAATAATTAGTAACCAACCCGAAATAGCGGTTGAGTGTTTTCCTATGAATGTCTTTGTCAGTAAACCGCCAAAGTGAACACCCGCGCCTACTGTTATGAACGAAAAGAAACCGATAGAAATTACTGTCCATATTGCAGAAATACCATTGGCTCCAAGTGCTATTCCGCCGGCTAAACAGTTGGCTGATAAGACAAAGCCGAGCGTCATTGCTTCTCTAAATGAAATGATATAATTTTTATCCTCATCAAATACTTCAGGGTTCTCTAATATTCCTTGTTTAGATAAGCGACTAGATAATAAAGTCCATATCCCAATAACACAAAGCAAAAGACTTCCTATTAAATTTGCGAAATCTGGAGAGACATAATCAATAACTACGCCCCCAGCTGTAACTGCAACGTATGTGACGATCATTGAAATAAGGGCAATAACCGCATTGGATAATACGGGTATTTTCACTCGCTTAATACCATAAGCGAGACCAATTCCTAAATTATCTAAGTTGGCAGCTATCCCAATAAGAATGATGGCTATCCAATGCATTCCTTTCCTCCTCAATAAACTAAAATCCATTCTCACATATGATATGAAAGGAAAAATTTTTTGTTCATTCATACTTTGAATGGAATTGCTTACGGAGGGAATGGGATTACCCGCGGGAGACTTAAATTAACCTTATTCAACGTCTTGTCACGCGGGTACTATTTCCTATTCTATAGCTTGAAATTATTTAATTGTTGAGATATTTTTTCAGCGATACTTGCAGTTTGAACGGATGATTCTGCTACATGCTGTATAGCTTGTAATGTTTCTGAAATACTATTTGCTATTCCATTTGAATGATCTGATGATTCTATCGCGACTGTAGATACATTTTCAATCGCTTTTTGTATTTCTAGCATAGAGTACTTCATCGTTCCAACAAATGTTGTCACTTCAGTTATTAATGTATTAAAGTACATAGCATCTTCTTCATATTGAATTCCACTGTTTTGGAATAGTTCATAATCAGGTGTTACTTTATCGTCTATAAAGTGTAATAAATCTTGAGCATTAGTAGATACATTCTTAAATGCTTTTTCTACGTCACTTGTAACAATTTGTATTCTTTGAACGGTTTCAGATGATTGTTCAGCTAATTTTCGTACTTCGGCAGCAACAACTGCAAAACCTTTACCTTGCTCTCCTGCTCTGGCAGCCTCGATCGCTGCATTTAATGCTAACAAATTCGTTTGATCTGCAATATCTGCTATTGTGTCAGACATTACTTTTACTTCAGATACGATTTGTCCGGCTTGAATCGCTTCTAAAACTAACTTTTGTTTGTCATCATATAGATTACGAGCTGTACTAAATGCTTGAATAGCTGTTTCTTTAATATCAATGGCTCTCTCTTTTACTTCTTGTGAGAAATTAAGACTATATTTGGTTTTCTCATTTAATTTTTCCGTACTATCAAGCACTTCAATTGCAGTCGCGTTTATTTGCTCAGTTGTTGCACCTAATGTAGTACTTCCCATTGCGACTTCCTTTGAGTTTGTATCAATTTCATTCATTGAAGCAGTAATTTCCTCAATAGTTGCACTTAAATTTTCACTTAAACTTCCCATTTGTGTTGAGGTACTATTCACATTAGAAACAAGTTCCCGAATATGTGTAACAGAATGGTTCAAACCTTGCGTAATTTTCCCAAGATCATCTGGATATAATACCTCAGCATGTCGCGTTAAATCACCATCTTCAACCCCAGATACAACATCCTGAATATTGGAGATTGCTTTTTTAACATACCTACTTAAATAGATTAGAATACTTATACTAAATAGTAGAGCGATAAGCATAATAATACCGTTTTGATACAACGTTCTCTTATATGTACCATTATTTTTTTCATTGCTCAATTCGGCACTTTTAATAGTTGTTGTTTCTAATTGCTCCATCAAATCATCTCTTTGCCTTTCTTTTTCAAATAGCGGTTCTAATAATACATTGGCATCCACTTCTGTCGCATCAGAGGTAACTTGTTGAAAACTGGATTCTAATATATCTTCATAACTTTGATTTACTTCTTCCAAATACTTGAGTAATTTTTTTTCTTCACTACCCATGTTTACTTTTTTTAAATCTTTAAAGGATTGACCAATTTCTTCTTCAATAGTTGCGATTTCTTCATAATATTGAATTTTTTCATCTATATCTTGTGAGTAAAAGAAAATTTTGAACTTTAGATTCGTTATTTTTTGCTGATTCGTTGAAATGTTACTTAATAAATAGATAGAAGTTAAATTTTCATCATATAAGGATGTCGCATTATCATTCATTTTTTCAACACCCATTATGCCAGTAAACCCTATAATGACAAGTGCAACTAACACAATCGAATTGAATATTCCGAACTTCCCAATCAAAGATGCATTTTTATAAAACTTCATTTATCTCTCCACCTTAGATACATTTAATTTATATTGATAATAAAATTGGTTGATCGCCATAACCTAATGTTGATTTCCGTTCCGACTGTGCGATTCCCTATGGTATCGGTCCAACACATTTTATCTGTGCGAAAGCGTAGCGAAGCGACAGCAACAACAACACGATATTGGTCAGAGGACGTTTATCACAGGAGGTGTTTCCTCTATTGCTAATTCCAAAGGGGTCGCCTAGTTGTAACGAGAATCAACTTATATAAATGGCATCTAAAATTTCTATCAACCTAATTGTTTTTAACAAAAATGATTAATTATGGAAATTATACGTTACATTTCCCCCTATATATCCAAATCGGATTACAGAAAAATACTATCTTTTTGAATAACTTTTTCGATAAACACTTCTACTAATTTAGGGTCAAACTTAGTACCCTTCTGTTCTTTTAAATAAGAAAGAGCTTCTTCCTTTGTCCAAGCTTTTTTATAAGCTCTATCACTAACTAAAGCGTCGTAAACATCTACTATAGATATTACTCTCGCTTCAAGAGGAATTTCTTCTCCTTTTAACCCCATTGGATAGCCTGTTCCATCCCAGTTCTCATGATGATATTTAATAATATTCTCTGCTATTTTTTTGTCATCAAAAACTTTATTGTTCATTTCATTAGACAGTTTATTCAATACATCTACACCCATAAGAGGATGCATCTTCACTATTTTTTTCTCATAGAATGTTAGTGGTCCAGTTTTATACAGGATTGATTCTGGTATTCCCGATTTTCCTATGTCATGTAAAACACTGTATTCTATAATTTTACTAACATACTCTAATGATAAATTATAAGTTCTATCTTCAAAGAGGCTTAGCAACAATTCCTCTGCTAAATTTTGCACGTTCAAAAGATGTTCTGCTATATTTGCATCGCGCATTTCACTTGATAGGGCTAACAACTGAAATAGCTCCTTTTGCTCTACTTTCTTCTGATTCACTTCATCTATCACTAGTTGTTCTGCTAAGCGCATAACTCCTATATAATAAATAATTTCTTCTATTTCAATTGGCGTAATCGTTATGAATGAGTATCTTAGCTCTAAAGATTTGTTAACATGAACCATTGCCCCAGACCATGGCAGTCCTTTTTTCAATGTACTTTTTATCGATTTATACATAACAAATGGCGTTACTCTCGATTTTAAACTTTCAACTGGTAATCCAATAAGAAATTCTCTTTTACAGCCGGTAATCGTTTCATATTGTTGATTAACATCGATAATTAATTGATTTTCATCAACAATTACAACAGCATCACCTAGTTTTAAATAATATGTTAATTCCTTCGGTATTTTTTCACACATTTAGAAGACCCCTTATCCATTGTTTAATTCATTAGCAAAACTAGCAAGTCGGTCAGCCGACAATGCAACTTCTTCAAATGCTTTACCTAATTCATTGACAACATTAGCAAAAACATTAATCTCTTCTTGTGAATGTTCATTATTTTTTTGTGTTTCTTGCATAGATTGTAATATTTGCTCAAAACATATGTCTGTTTGTTTCATAATTTGTTCCCCGTCTTGAACAGATTGATTAATCATGTCCAGTGAAGCTGATAACTTTTCTACCTTAGATACAGTAAATAAAATTAAATGAGCTACATTTGAGACTGATTTTTTTGTTACTTCTGATAATTTTTTAACTTCATCCGCTACAACTGCAAATCCTCTTCCATCTTCGCCGGCCCTTGCTGCTTCAATTGCTGCGATAATAAATTAGTTTGATCTGCTATTTTCGTTACAATATCAATAATGCCTTGAACTTCCTTCGTTATCTTTAACAATTCTTCTATATCATTGGAGATTATTTGAACAGCCTCATGAACATTCTTCATATTGCTATCCTGTCTACTTATTTGAAATTTCCCATTTTGAGCTCTCTCCTCTGCTAAAGCAGATAACTCCCTTCCATCATTCGTAATCTCCACCATTTTTGTGCAATGAATATGTAATTCATGAAATGCTGCGTTAGTTTGCTCTGAAATTGATGCTAAATTTTCAGTAGAATTCATAACTTGAATTTTAGTCTGTTCCGCCTGTCCATCTAACTTTTCTTTAATTCTACTTATCTCTCTATCATATTCTTCAAGAACAACTTGTTGCTCTAAATTAAATAGTTTTGAAAGTGCTTTTACACTAGCATAATAAAATTCTTTTTCAGAAATATTCTTTTCGATCATCTCAATAATCGTTATAAACAAATTTTGAAAAGCACATAAATACCATTTTGTCTGGAGACCAATTTTCACATGCATTTGTGCTATTCTAGTCCTTTTCAAAAAATATTTATCATTAATTATTCCTGAAAACATTTCTAAAATATGTGATTTTAAAGTCTCCTTCAAAGCATCTACCGAACTATTATTATTAATTAGTGTTAGTAGAGATTCTTCCAAACTGAGATTCTTGTAAAAAAGATTAACAATATCATCGATTTTTTCTTCTACAAATGGCTGTAAGTTTTTAATTACTTGTAGCTCTTCTATTGAAAAATGAAGCATTGTTATTTGTTTCTCTACTTCACTACCCTTTTGAATATCCATTTTTATAGTACTTTCAAGTAATATAATGCCGTTTTCTATCTCTTTCTTTTTACTTTTCCAAAACATGAATCAACCTCCATTAATTTTCTTTACACTTCACTTAATAAAGTTTTCAATAATAACTTATTTTGGTGTTGATACTTAGTAAAATAGATTTCGTGTAGTCTTTTAGATAACCTTTCATAATCGCTTCTTGAAGGAACTGAATTCCATACAAATATATCTTCGATGTCTTTTTTAATAGTTAAGTATAAGCGATCCGTTATAATTAACTCCGCCTCTTCATCTTTAGAACATAACTCAACATGGATAAAGACACGTTGTATTTGATTGAATAAATAGGGAGCATCATTTATCATTGAAAATATCTTTATTTTAATGGTATCTTTATTGACAAAATCAATTGTTTGTTTTAGTAATTTATGATATCGGCCAATTAATATTTCCCTGCGTTTAAATACGATGTCGAAGGCCTGATTTTCCATTAGACGATCATAAAACTGATTCATGATTTCTATTTGTGCCGTTTCATGCATTTCTAATCTCTTTTGGTAAAGATCTTCTTTAAATAAAGTAGCTGGACCAGAAAAGGTTAAAATATAATAATGAAGATGTAGTAAATTTATAAAGAGTGCCCCATATACTTCTACATCTAAATTAACGGAGAAATGCTCCATGAATACTTCTATCCAATATAAAGTTGCTTGTACAAATAATTCCTGATTATGATGCTGTGCAAAGTTCATCAATAAACTTACTGCATTATCCGTTTTATGATAACGGCGCATACAGCTAAAGATGGAGAATAAAAACATTGTTTCTAATTCAATTTCTTCATCTGATAAATCAGTAAATTTTCTAAATATATGCTGTAATTTTCCCGATAATTGCTCATAGTTATGATGATGGTTCGTAAAGTTTGCATACATTGGATGATATTCGATTAGGCAACCTAATTTTGCGCGTGATAAGCAAATGGCTAGCCAATATAAAACTTGTTCGGAATAGGCTATGTCTACTTCCTTCATTATTTCCAATATTTCTTCTCTTGAAACTAGAGTAAATGGCCACTCTTCTCCCCAATACGAATTCCAGTAGAACAAGAAGTAAAAATAACGAAATTGCTTTTCTGTCCCTTCAAGACTCACTTTTTCATAAGACGTATACTTCAATTGAAACTGATCTAACAAAGGCTTAACTTTTTTTATTCTTCGATACATGGATGCAACGCTTGTAAAGTTTTCCAAAACAAACGTATTGACATCATAAAATTTATTGTAAAAAATCTCATTAAAAGCTTTATAGGTTAATGAGTTTTGTAAATAATATCTTTCAACAGTCTTCATAGAAAAATTATCTTTATAAGTTAATTGAAAATACTTATGCTCTTCTTTTTGGATGACAGCAGATTCAGTAATGAACTCTAAATCAATTGCTATCTCATTCATTATTTTCAAAATTGTTCTTTCAGAAAGATCCATCGTCTGGGATAATTCTAAACTTGAAAAAAGCCTCTGTTCATCGTAAATGTGATGTAGAATATTCACCTTTTGCAAAGGTAATCGATCCAAAAAATTATACATAAAAACACCTCAATGCCTTCACCAGTAAATCCTAGCAGTGTCACAACTATTAATTTTGAAATTAGATAAGCTTTTTTAACTCTTTCAATACATTCAATTCCCGTTTTTCACGACACTAAACATGTGAAAACATTTTTTCAACACTACTCTAGATAATAAGAGCTGCCAATAAGACAGCTGTTACTGATTATTTCACTTTCATTAAATACTCTTTTAAACAACAAATGTGGTTTATTTTCATCAAATTTACTCATTTTGTACAACCGTGAAAAAAGCCTCTTGTTTTCAAGGTTAGTTACACTATATCAGGCATTTTAAAACAAACAAAATCACTTTTTGTTCGTTTTTGAACATATTTTGATAATTCCAAAATTCTTTGTTTTTGGGAGTTAAATTTTATTTTCATCTCCATACAAGTTCATCTACTGGAATCCATTATAAGAGGTTGTTTCTCAACGCTTTTTCCTGAAATTTTACTAGCAAAACCCCTCATACTTAAGTGTAGAATAGAACGTCCTAAGCACTTTCAAAGTGAGCTAAGCAAATAGCTCTTGAGTAAGCAAAAGGCTTTCACCCGTTCGTTTAAAATGGAAAAAGAGGCGTATCAAATTACCGATACATCCCCTTCTTGGTATGAATTATAAAGGAATTGCTCGATACATGAACGCTGGAATTTGAGAGCATGTTAAGTTTTTTTAGTACAAAGATTTTCTTAAATAAAATACGTATGCTTAAATTAAAAATCGAACTATAGCATTATCGATAAAATTATTAAAATCAATATTTGTTAGTTTCCGAACATATTTTGATAATCTTTTTTCTTGCAAATTTTAATTCGTTCAATTTCAGCCCCATTCTGTACTTTTGAACTCAAAGGATGTTTGATTTACCTCAATATCGTGAAATGTATCAAACATCTACGAAGTTCCTTTCTATTAAACTTTTACTTCTTTTGCATCGGTAAAAACGCCAAGTCCTGTGGATTATCGAGCTAACCGACATTGCGTCGGCCCTCATGCGCCTAAGCTCAAAGCCCATTTCGGACGCAATTATGCCGAGGCATAATTGATAATCTACCTATTGAAGTCGATTTGACAAAAGTAACAACCTTTTGATAACTTTAAGTTGTTACTTGTTAATTTTTAGATACATATCATCCTATATTAAGGAAAGGGAGATCTTATGAGATTCAATAAATTAATGAAGATAGGATTGGCTTTTGCAGTCATGTTCGTATTAACTGCTTGTGGCTCAGGTGGTGAAGACACGAAAAATAAAGACAAAAAAGAAGTGAACTTAGCCTATGTTGAGTGGGATACTGAAATTGCTTCAACAAACGTAGTTGGACAAGTTCTAGAAGATTTAGGATATGATGTAACACTAACACCACTAGATAACGGGATTATGTGGGAGGCTCTTGCCAAAGGAGAGGTTGATGGCATGGTGTCTGCTTGGCTACCACAAACGCATGCCCCTCAAGTTGAGAAGTATAAGGATAAAATAGACGATTTGGGTAAAAACCTAGAAGGTGCAAAAATTGGCCTAGTTGTCCCTAGTTATATGGATGTAAATTCTATCGAAGATTTAACAGATGAAGCTGGTAAAACGATTACTGGCATTGATCCAGGAGCAAATATGACAGCTACTACGGAAAATGCTTATAAAGAATATAAAAACCTAGAAGGCTGGAATGTAGTTACCTCATCTGGAGGGGCAATGACAGCAGCTCTTACTCAAGCGATTGCGAAAAATGAAGAAATCATCGTGACAGGTTGGTCTCCGCACTGGAAGTTCAACGCTTTTGATTTAAAATATTTAGACGATCCTAAAGGTATATACGGAACTGAAGAATATATTGGTACATTTGCACGTAACGGATTGAAAGAAGATAATCCGGGAGCGTATAGTGTTCTTAAAAACTTCCACTGGACTTCAGAAGATATTGAAAGTGTTATGTTTGATATTATGAAAGGCGCTGATCCTAAAGAGGCAGCAAAATCATGGATCAAAGACAACGAGGATAAAGTTTCAGAGTGGACAAAAGATGTAAAATAGTACAAATGGCAAGTTTTATAAACTCGTCTAGCGATTTTACATATGAAGAATAGCGTTAAAACAACAATACCTTCTGCACTTTAGTTGATGATAATTGGAACGTAAGATTCTATCTTTAGAATTAGGTCAAACATCAAAACCTATTTCCTTTGCAGATTTCACCTAAAAAAGTCGATTTCCAGAGCATATGGAATCGACTTTTTTTATATCGCAATTGTGTGAGAAGTTGAGCATGGAGCACATATTCTATGAAAGCGTTTTGGTTCAAATTATTTACTTTTCCATATAAAACGCTTCACACCTAATATAACGAGTGATACAATGATGCCTCCAATAATCATCATACCAATAGAGATTAAGGTGCCAATTCCAGGCACTGATTCGTGTATAAGTCCGTAGATGGATTTTTTAGTTTGGTTATTTGTAAGTGCTAAGATATACTCTTCATAAATTTCATATGAATGTCTTCAGCCAATCATCAAAGGATTTTTCCAAGTTTTTTTCTAGGTTATCCTCTGAAGAATCTAATTCCAATTTATATAAATAGCAAGTTTCCCCTGCTACAGTACCAGTTTTTTTGGCCACATCTAAAATACCATCTTGGTAATAAAACTCCCACACGGTTTCACTTACTTGGTAAGCTATTACTGCATGAATGATTTCATAATTATCAGTAATTCTATCAATATGATAATGATCGTGTAGAAACATAGTATATTCAGATAGTTCATATTTAAATCGATCCAACATTTTTGATGCTAACTCTTCAAAAATATTCGTTTCCATACGAACAGAGTACATAATTTCACCTTTAGTAATCTGGGTCGACACATCTTGAATTGAATTTCTTTTTGAGAAATTCCTCAATAAATTCTTGAATCTGAAGAATATTCACAGAAGAATACTCCTCCAACAAATATATATGATATTTTAATTTCAATTATTTTTCCTCACTTTATGTAGTCACTGAGACCGATTCCTTATTAGCTTCTAAATAAAATATAAACTCAATTCAAATAGCATTAATTTATTTGCGTTGTAATTTTTTAAATCTCTTATCATATTTAGCTCTATTCAAAAAATCCTCATACCAGTATGCATATAAGTCGTGACGACCTGCCTTTTGAAAGATACTTAAGATCTCTTTTTCAGTGGAATTATATCGAAATTCCAACTCCTGAGCTAAAAGATAAGCTTTATGATATATTTCTGCTGCTTGTTCGAAATCCTTTAAATCCACATATAAATGACCTAATCGAACTAATCCACTTGCTTCTATTTCTATTGGATACTCATGTTGTTTTAAATGTTTCAATAATAGTTCTATTGCTTTCTGTTTAAAGTGAAACAAACTTAAAAACTCAATCTTCCATAATAACCTATTATATCGTTTAAATGATTTTTTCATTTTCATTTTCATTTCACCAACTATTTACTTTTTTGAATGGAATTCTTCTGTGTCGAACTTAAAATGTAGATACATATAGATACCCAAACAAAATAGTTAACAACATTAAAACGAACGAATAAATTATTTTCCTAATTGTAAAAGGTAAATACGTAACGACTACCCAAATTATATTCACCCAAAAAGGTGCACAGCTTATTGTTGAGTTAGGATTTTCTGAATTCGACTCTTTCATAAAAATACCCATTATCACGCTTAATAATGTAACCGAAAATAGTAGACCCGAAATAATATTAGCTTCATCCATAATGTAAAGACCTTTTGCATATGTATCCTGATAGTAGAGCTATTAATAGTTCTTCTAACATTGTGATAATCTCCCTTTTTAAACCTGATGTTTTAACTCAAAAGATCAAGCTCTAAATACAATTGAATCGCAATAAAGGTGAAAATCACCAATACAATCAACAGGTGATCAAGCCCCATAAGCCTGCTTTTTTATTGATTTTTTTATAATGGATTAAATAAAGCTCAACCATCCAAATAATCCAAAGAAAAATATAAATCATAAAGCTGTTTTTTCTTTTGGCTGTTTTCGTATACTTTGTTGTTTCCTATTGTTCTGAAAATATTATCTAAGTAAAGATGAAAAGGATGAAACAGCATAAACTATCACACCAATACCTATGAATACCCCCAGCATTGTGATTTTTCTCAAATTACCCGATTCTTTTTGCATCTCTTCGTAATATTTTGCCGCCATAAATACACCCGTCATCATTAAGAGCGCACAAGATATATACGAAACGATGTTCGTGCCATTATTCTTACCGATAGCGTTTGTTAGTAACGCTAATGAGTTTATAAGAGTCAGAAATGAAAAACTTGGTTTTTCATTCGATTCTAATTTTCTACTTTTCTTTTTCGACACTTTATAGTCATGGTTCACATTTTCTAACGATACATACTCCCCAACGATAGCTTCTACTTGTTCCGCATATTTTTTCCGAACTTTAATTATATAAAACACTATGTATACTTCATCGTTTTTTTTCGAGCGGAATCTATTAGACGATTGCTTTAAAATGTCTTTGATTCCTATTTCAAACGGAATGTTACTGCTCTTTATGTGTTTAAAAATTGCCTGGACATTATCTCCTGAATGACCGACTAATATTTTCTTTTTAAACAAACTCAGCACCTCTTTGTAGGCATATTTATAGCCGTTAATCATGATATCTGGTCGTTAAAATGTTACGCATGCGTCATATGTGTAAGATGCAATAAGCTGCCATTTTCATCTTTCACGCCTAGCACATCATCACGATAGTTTGAGAGGTACTGTTAAGGTACTCCTTTATATCATTGAGAGTGGGTATCCGTTATCATCGTAAACATAACTTTTTACTGCGTAATTATAAAAATTTGATATATCTCCAAAGACATCCAATATATATTATCACTGTTCTCATCTGCAGTTTAACGGAAATATATAGATGTTAATTTATTCATATTATTAATAACGTTCTTTGCTTTTGTTGTAAGTAGAATTTAGTTGAAGTAAAGATAAAATCCATTTATTCAGCTTTTTAACCAAAAATAAAAGTAAAGCCTGTTGACAAACTCTACAAGCTTCACTTTATTTTCACCTCTTTATATTAGAGAAAGGACTGTCCTCAAAAGGCATTTTTCATAGCCTTTTGGGACAGTCCCTTGTTTGTTAACCATTATTTTAATACTTCAGGATGGAAGCCATCTTTTTGGAAGTAATTTTCACGTGACCAAATATTTAATTTTTCATTTTCTGCAGCTTGCTGAATGTCTCTAAATTCATCCTCAAACGTATTGTTTGGTTTATGGATAAAGCGCACTGCTGCAAGTCCTTCTTTTAGTAAGGATTCCTGTAGCATTACATCATCAATAAAGACATAGGCTAATAAACGATCATAATGATCTGTTTCTGGTCCAACATCGTAAACCGCTTCAATCTTTTTGGCGTTTTGTAGCAATTTAATCGTATAGTCCCTTGCCTCTTCAGCATAAGGCTGTGCTTCACCCTTGTTATAATTCATTTCTGGTGTATCTACCATCAATAGGCGAATTTTTTGTTTCTTGCCATTTATTGTCGTCTGAATCGTATCACCATCATATGCTTTAATATAATCTACATCAAAGCGCTTATTTCCTGTTTTTTCTTCAACCTGTTCAATAGAAATAGTACTATCTTGGTTAGTTGATGTTGTATCCTTCTCCTGGGCTGGTGATCTGCCAAAAATCATATACAATGCAACTGCAATAATGATTGTACCACTCGTAATTAACGTTTTTATATCTTGCATTTTCATGTAGTAGTTCCCTCACAACTTCATCTTTATTACATTTTAAGGAAGATTCTAAAAGAATCCTTAAAAGTTTCACGATGTTTCTATTGTAAAATATCAGGCTACTACATTCAAGCTATGTAGTTGCAACAGCAACCCAATGGTTTGGAGAAACTTCAACAAGCTGACTATTTTCTATTTCATAGTGTGTTTGTTTGTCTTTGTGCTCGGTATCCATATATTTTTTCTTTTCGATCGCAGGATCTGGAATTGGTATTGAGTGTAATAGAGCTTGTGTATACGGATGCTTTGGATTGGTGTACAGCTCCTCACTTTCTGCAAGTTCTACAATCTTCCCTCCATACATGACTGCTACACGATCGCTAATATGTTTAACCATAGACAAATCATGAGCAATAAATAAGTATGTCAATCCTAGGCGCTGCTGTAAATCCTTTAACAAGTCTACAATCTGCTTTTGAATAGAAACATCAAGGGCTGAAAGTGGTTCATCACAAACGATAAAATTTGGCTCCACTGCTAATGCTCTTGCGATGCCAATACGTTGGCGTTGTCCACCTGAAAATTCATGCGGATAACGCATTGCATGTTCTTTGTTTAAGCCTACAAGTTCAAGTAATTCCTCCACACGCTGATGACGCTCTTCATTCTTTTTAACGAGTTTATGAATATCTAGAGCTTCCCCAATAATATCTACTATTTTTTTTCGAGGATTCAACGAGGAATATGGATCTTGGAAAATAATTTGCATATGACGCCGCATTGCTTTAAGTTGCTTTTTCGTTAGTCTTGTAATTGGTACACCTTGATATAAAACTTCTCCATTCGTAGGCTGATGAAGCTGTAAAATTGTTCGACCTGTCGTAGATTTTCCTGAGCCCGATTCACCTACCAAACCTAACGTTTCCCCTGGATATATATGAAATGACAAATCGTTGACAGCCTTTACCATTTGACCATGCCCTAATGTGAACTCCTTTGAAAGATGTGTCACTTCGATTAATGGTTTATTTTTATCTATTTCGAGCTGTACATTCGTAATTTGCTTAGGCTGCTTTTTCTCATGGAGCTTTGGTAATGCATTCAATAGTTTTTTAGTATAAGGATGTTGAGCATTTTCAAAGATTTCCTCTGTTGTACCTTGCTCAACAATCTCCCCTTCCTTCATAACAATAATTCGATCACACATGCCAGCAACAACACCTAAATCATGGGTAATTAATATGATTGAGGTACCCATCTTTTTTTGCATGTCTCGCATTAATTTTAAGATTTGCGCTTGAATAGTTACATCAAGGGCTGTAGTCGGTTCATCTGCAATTAGTAAAGATGGTTGACAGGCAAGTGCCATGGCAATCATAACACGTTGGCGCATTCCTCCTGAAAACTCATGCGGATATTGTTTATATCGTTCCTCTGCATTTCGAATCCCTACAAGCTTTAATAACTCTATTGTTTGCTTATAGGCCTCAGCTTTGGACATTGACTGATGCTTTATTAAACTTTCAGCTACTTGCTCTCCAATACGAATAGTTGGATTTGTAGATGTCATTGGATCTTGAAAAATCATACTAATATCTTGTCCGCGGATTGTCTCCATTTGTTTTTCGCTCAATGAAGTAATCTCTTGTCCTTTAAACAAAATATTTCCTGACTTTAGAAATGAAGGTGGTGATGGTAATAGACGCATAATTGAACGAGCCGTTACACTTTTCCCACTACCTGACTCTCCTACAATTCCGAGTGTTTCACCTTTATTTAAATGAAAATCAACGCCTTTAACGGCTTCAAATTCTGTTTCTCCCGTAATAAAAGATACACGAAGATCGCTTATTTCTAGAAGCTTTTCACTCATTCAATCCATCCTTTTGTAAATTTTGTGATTGACTTAATTATTTGTATAATCCATACTTTACAATACTGATAGGAATTATACAATATAATTATAATCAATTATGCCTCGGCATAATCGCGTCCGGAATCGGCTTTGTGCTTGCACAAAGAACTCCTTTCCGATTTCCGTGACATCCGCCGGAGGCTTTAACTTCTTTCTACTGAAAGAAGCTGAATCTTTCATCCTGCAATCTGTTCAATAGGGCCTTACAAAAATGAGTCGGCTACAACGCGTATGTTGATGCTGTTTTGTCCTCACTTTAGAATCTATTATTTTATTTACGTCTGGAGGAAATGCATGGTTATTTCAAAAGATCATTCTACAACTAAGGAACATGTATTCTTTTTTTCAGTTTATCAAAAGCTCATGCACCATAAGCCTTACAATGTGCTACTCTTTCTTTTAAGTATTTTAGTACACCCTTTTACATACTTATCTTATCGGAAAAGAAAACATTCAAATCAATACCGCCAAGCTTTTGAGCTACGAAGTCAGTATTACAAAGAAAAGGGTTTGTTCGCACAATGGCAATTTAAATTTGCTGAGCAAGAATTAGCCAAAGCTAAGTTCTTTCATGAATTTGTGTCAGAAAAACAATTACAAAAAACTGCTTCGAAATTAGCAGATTCAAAAATACAGCAGTTAGTAGAGCAAGATTTTTTGAAGGATGGTTTAGAAGATCCATCCTATTTACAATTTTTTAGTCAGCAACTTAAAAATAAAAACTTCGTTGCTCTTACTTTTTTACCAGCTGTTTTATTTTATGTAGTCCTTCTATTGTGTGCGAATCCATTTCTACAATTTATCATTGAACGAATACTACAGAGTTTCATTGTTATTGTAGGTGTCGCGACACTAGTGTTTACAATTTTGTATTTATCGCCATTCGATCCAGCGAGAAACTTACTTGGTGTTGCGGCAACGCCTGAGCAAATTGCTAACTTTAATCATATTCATGGTTTGGATCAGCCGTATTTATCTCAATTATGGAATGCACTATCCGGTCTCTTCACATTTGATTTAGGTACTTCCTTTGCAGGGAAAGAAACTATTACACATAGCATTGTAAACAAGTTTCCTGTCACACTTGAAATAGCCATCCTATCACTATTAATGGCTATCGCTATTGCTATTCCGGTCGGCATTATTTCCGCTGTTCGTCCAAATTCATATTTGGATTATACATTTATGTTCATCGCCTTGATTGGATTATCCATCCCCAGCTTTTGGCAAGGCTTACTATTTATTTTAACATTTGCCTTAAAGCTGCAATGGTTCCCAGCTACATATAATCCTCAAAACTGGCTTTCTTTAATAATGCCGATTATTGTCTTAGGGACATCCATTACGGCTTCCATTGCCCGTATGACCAGATCCAGTATGCTTGAGGTGATACATGAGGACTACATTATTACAGCGAGAGCTAAAGGCTTGAATGAATTTAAGGTGATTTCAAAGCATGCTATTCGCAATGCCATGATTCCTATAATTACAGTGATTGGACTTCTCTTTGGTGGAATGTTAGGTGGGGCATCTGTTACAGAAAAAGTTTTCAATATTAGTGGTATCGGTAGCTATATTGTTGATAAGCAGTTTATTCCGGACATTCCAGCTATCCTCGGTGGGGTCGTCTATATTGCTATTACAATTTCGATCGTAAATTTATTCATCGATATTATGTATGCCTTTTTCGATCCACGCATTCGCTCGAAAATGAAGAAGTCTTAAAGGGGGGATCACCCGTGAAAAACAGCTTACATGTCAAACTACTTTTGAAGATAACACAGGAATATGTCAATTCACATTTTACACTTGTCTTTTCCTTGCTATTTTCTTTATTGTTTCTAGCATATAGCTATAATTTTTCTACTCAAAGTTGGCGACCAATCGTCTTAATCTTTTTTGTCATTTATGCAATTACCACAGCTTATGTTGGTTTCCTGACTTTACGCATTAAACAGGATTTAGCAAGCTATAGTGACATACGAAAAAGCACTCGATTACTTGGTTATCCACTGTTATTAACAATTGTTTCAGGTAATATTTTTTCTACATCTTTTGCTTTTTTACTTATTTCAAGAAGTAAGACAGCTGAATATACTTTTGCTGCTTATGCTTTGATCACTCAGCTTTTTATTATCGGTATTTCAGCACTGAACTTATTTAAACCGTACGTCACAGATACTTATTTACTTGCAATGGGTCTTTTCTTACTCCTTGCAATCTTTTATATCGTGATGTTAATGCTATGTACAAAATTTGTGACTTCCGAGGCTGCGCCAAAATGGATGCTGTTACCTGGTATTTTGTTGCTTATTGCTTCATTGACTGGCAATCTATTTGCCACATTGCTAGGGTATAGCCTTATTCAAAAAGCTCGAAAGGCGAATCCCTCTACAATTGAAAAATGGCAAAGAATTTGGGAAAAGATTTTACGCAATACGATGGCCGTCTTCGGATTATTTTTCATAGTGCTAATGTTTTCTTTGTCCGTAACAAGCTCTTGGACATTTGACTATGACTTCGCTATTGAAAATAACTATGGGGCATTATTACAAACACCTTCGTTAGAATATCCGCTAGGCACCGATAATTACGGGCGTGACCTATTTTCTCGCATTGTTTTCGGTGCACAAATATCGCTTATTGTCGGATTTTTCTCAACAATTATACCTGCATTAATCGGCGGAACCCTTGGAGCATTTTCTGGTTATTACGGGAAAGCGACTGACAACATCATCATGCGAAGTCTTGATATTTTATATGCCATTCCTGGAATTCTACTAGCTATTGCTATTATCGCAGCGTTTGGTGCCAATACTATGAATTTAATTATCGCACTAAGTGTTGGAGCCATTCCAACTTATGCTCGTACTATGCGCGCTAATGTAATGCAGCTCTCTAATTTCGAATTCGTAGAATCAGCCAGAGCTTTAGGAGCATCTGATGCTGCAATCATTTTTAAACATATTGTCCCTAACTCGTTAGCACCGATGATTGTCAAAGCAACATTAACTATTGGTGGTGCTGTGATTTCAACAAGTAGTTTAAGTTTTTTAGGGCTTGGCATTGAGCCACACATTCCTGAATGGGGCAATATCCTAAAAGTCGGTAGTACGTACCTGGAAACACATTCCTATGTCGCTATTTTCCCAGGTCTTTGTATTATGCTTCTCGTTCTCTCCTTTAACTTTTTAGGAGATGGGTTACGAGATGCTTTAGATCCAAAATCAAATTAATAATGGAGGTTCTTACATGAAAAGATTACTTGTATTCTTATTCATTGCCGTCTTAGCATTAGCAGGCTGTGTACAGACAAAAACTGAAGTAGAAGGTAGTAAAGATTCAAAAGAGAAAGGTAAAAAGACAGTTGAAGTATTAGGGATGGCCGCTTCTGAGGAAGATATGAATATTGTTCGAGATCAACTAGTTAAAAATGGCTTTGAAGTTAAACTAAATATTCAACCTGATTATGGTTCATTTTCAGCACAAAAAGATGCTGGCAATTATGATTTAGCTCTTTCTAGCTGGACAACAGTAACAGGAAACCCTGATTATGCTGTTCGTGGTTTGTTTAAAACGGGCGGTGACTATAGTATTGTATCTGATTCAAGTTTAGATGCGCTCATCGAGGAAGCGAGTACGTTGACAGGTGATGCAGCCGCTGCAAAATATAAAGAATTAGAACAGCTTTTAGTATTCGATCAAGCTTATATTGCTCCGTTATATATTTCAAATAAATATCAAGGCATTTACTCTGAATTAGTAAACCCAAAAACTGTACATCTACCAAAATCCCGTGCGCAAGTATGGGAAAATATCGAATTCAATGATTCATCCAAAAATGCAACTGAACCGTTGATTTTACATCAAACAATAGATTCGTTAACATCTCTTGATCCTATTAAAGGGAATGACGGTTCTATTAATACATTAAATACGAATATGTATGTACGACTTGTAAACTTAACAGATACAGATGAAGTCATTTCTGATGGTTCATTATCTTATAATCATGCTATTGCTGAAGGGAACCAAGAATATTATTTCATTTTACGTGATGATCTTAACTTCGCTGCTGTAAAAGATGGTACTGCCGTTGATACAGGTGAATTGGTTTCAGCAGAAGACGTTGTATTCTCATTAAATCGTGCAAAAGATTCAAAGTCAGTTCCAGACCATCGCACATATAGTCTTCATGAAAATATCGAAACAGTCGAAATCGTTTCTGACTTAGCTGAATTACAAAAGAAAAAAATTGCAGGCTCTGATCAGTCTGTATTAGATGCATTATCCCAAAACCTCCCTGCTTCTGTAACGCAATTAGCAAAAGACAAAGGGACTGTGAATAATGCAGCTGGAGCATACCAAGTCGTTAAAATTACAACACCAACACCATTCCCACAAGTGTTAAATTATTTAGCACACCAATCTGGTGGTATCGTTTCTGAAAAACAAGTAACAAGCATTAACACATATGATGTAGCAGCCTATAATCCAGACAAGGATATTGCCTATGGTGACCAAGCTACGGTGACGGAAGGCACAGCAACATACAACAACCATCTTTACGCTAGTGGTCCTTACATTCTTATAAAGAAAAATGATTATGAAGCACAATTTGTGAAAAATCCTGCCTACCGTGTAGGTAGTGAATATGAACCGAAGATCGCAAAAATTAATGTTCGTTTTATCGCTGATAACGATAGTGCATTATCAGCATTACGTAATGGTGAGATTCATGTACTTCAGTCAGTACCAGAAACAAAGCTAGACATTGTAAAATCTGATACGAAACTAACGTTAAATACTGCTGATAGTAATGCCGTATCATACCTACAAATGAATACATCTGGTCGCCCTGTTTCAGTTTCAGTAGACCTACGTAAAGCAATTCTTTACTCTATAAATCAAGATGAATTTATTAGCTATTATCAAGGCAATAAAAAACCTGCTGTATCCACTGTTTCACCACTCATTAATACTGGATTGAAGCTTGAAGCAGACAGTAAAAAGGTAAAAGAATATTTAAAAGCCTATAACGATTAATTATCGGTATACAAAACAATTCATAGACACTAAATAGGCAGAGCCTCCTCAAATTATCGAGGAGGCTCTGTTCGTATTGTTAAAAAATGGTTAATAAATTTTTCTGAATGTTGTCTTGTAATTCCCGTTTTATTTATCACTTATCACTTTAAAATTGGACGCGTCATAAGGTACATGATGAGTGAAGTGGTTGATTGGAGTGGAGACTGAGCGACTCCTCGGGGATCAGCGATATAGAGGAACGAAGGCTAAAAGCATCACGTCCTGTGATAACGCCTTCGTGACCAACATCGTGCTGTTGCTGTCGCTGCGCTTTCGCACAAACAAAACCAAAACCCTCTGCTGCCGCTACGTTGCACTCACGCTTTCGCGCAAAAGACATCTGTTGGCCCGAGACCCTGCAGCGTAGCGGATGTTTTCTGTGCGAAAGCGTAGTGCTAACGTAGCGGCAGCACCAAAAGCGGCTCATTGGAACGCCCCCAGGAAAGCGCTCAGTCGGAACGGAAATCAACCCCTCGCTTTGCCAAAAAGCCCTATTTTATTTACAACGTAAACAGAGCCTCCTCATATTATTGGAGAAGGCTCTGTTATCTTTATTAATACTCTTTTAAATTTCATGATGTGATTTTGGTTTTGGTCCTAGATCTTCGGGCTCAATATCTGCAAAGGTCTCGCCCTCTTCCTCCAAATCACGCATACGATGGGCAATACGTGATGCGGCAGAAGCAGCAATACTGCCAACTAAATCATCTAAAAACGTATTTACATGATGTCCAGGTTCTGTGTCCAACTTCTTAATAATACCGATTTTTTGCTTATCTAAGTGACCGAAAGTTGTTACCGCTATGCTACCGTATGTAAAAACAGATCCAAGTGCGATTGTTTCATCCACACCAAATAACCCCTCATCGGATTCAATAATTTGCTGTAACGGTGCCGACAATAACTTTTTCTCTGCAAGTTCATCTAATTCAATCCCTACTAATAAAGCATGTTGAACTTCACGCTTACGTAATACACGCTCGACAGAATGAATACAGTGGTCTAATGTTAAACCTTCATTATAGGATTTTTGCATTTCATAAACGATTTTAGCAATATCCTCTAGCGATACACCACGACGAATGAGTGCAGCTTGAGCTGCCTTCGCTACTTCTTCAGAGTGTATGCGAGTACTTTTATCATGCATAACTATCCCTCACTTCGATTTGATTGCTAGAATAGTGCTAGCCCAACCTATTATACCTTTACTTTAGCTATATGGTACAATTTCGATACAAACATGAGAAGGAGTGTCATCAGTGGATAAGGGAACTGTACAAGATTTAAAGTTCTATAGTGAAGCTTTACAGGAGGAATTATTGCTCTATATTTATGTTCCTGCAAATTATTCTCCACTATATAAATATAATATTTTAATTGCATCAGACGGCAAAGATTATTTCCAGCTTGGAGGTATTACAAAACTTGCTGATGAACTTATCGATGACTATGAAATCGAAAATTTAATCATTGCATTCGTTCCTTATAAGGACATAAAGGATCGACGTGTTAAATATATTCCAAGTGGAGAGCAACATGAAGCATATCTTCGTTTTTTAGCACACGAGCTTGTGCCCTATTTAGACACTGAATATGCAACCTATCAAATGGGAATGGGTCGTGGAGTCATTGGTGACTCAATGGCTGCTACCGCATCTTTAATGGCCGCATTAAAATATCCAAGTATTTTTGGCAAGGTTATTTTACAATCACCGTATGTTGATGAAAATGTTTTGCAAGCTGTAGAGAATTTTAAAGATCCAGGCTCAATCTCTATTTACCATATTGTTGGAAAAGAAGAAGATAAAGTTGTCACAATGGATAAAACCATTAAAGATTTTTTAACACCAAATCGTCAGCTTCATAATCTCATGTTAGACAAAGGATTTTCTTTATTCTATGAAGAGTTTAATGGCAATCATACATGGAAATATTGGAAACCTGATCTACGTCGCGCATTAATTGAAAATTTCAATTAATATAGGCGAATCAAATTACGAAATCGGAAATTTCTGTTATACTTAAATAAAAAATTGTTTACTTTCGGGAGGTAATGGCCTATGAAGTACGGTATTGTGGCATTTCCATCAAAAAAATTGCAAGATTTAGCGAATACGTATCGCAAACGATACGATCCTCATTATGCGAAAATTACTCCGCATATTACATTAAAGGACAGCTTTGATGCGACAGATGATGATATTCAATCTATTATTAAGCAATTAGATGAACTTGTTGCCAACTATGCACCTTTAAACGTTCATGCATTACGCATAAGTTCATTTTTCCCTACAACAAATGCGATTTATTTCCGCATTGAACCAACTGAACAATTAACAGCATTCCACCAAGCACTTGAAGAAAAAGTACCTTTTGGTGAGTCAAAACATGTATTTGTACCACATATCACGATTGCTCAAAAAATGACGGATTCCGAGCATGATGACATCTTTGGGCAATTACGTATGACAGGCGTTGACGAAAAAGATACAATTGATCGTATTCATCTTTTATACCAATTGGAAGATGGCTCATGGACAACATATGAAACATTCCGATTGTCAGGAGCTGAGTAATCCTTGTACAACGTTAAGATTGTGGAAACAGCAAAAGAGCACGAGGATGCGTTCGCAGTTCGCAAACAGGTTTTTGTTGAAGAACAAGGTGTGCCGCTGCATTTAGAATGTGATGCTGAGGATGCATCCGCAACACATTTTATTATGTACGAAGACAATGATCCTGTAGGTGCTGCACGTTTACGTAATATCGTGGACGATGCTGCAAAAATTGAACGTGTCTGTATTTTACAAGATCAGCGAGGCAAAAAACTAGGTGCTTTAATTATGAAAGAAATGGAAAAGTACGCTATTTCAATAAATAAGAAAAAACTAAAACTCCACGCACAAAGTTATGCTATTCCTTTTTATGAAAAGCTTGGCTATGCGGTAACATCTCCCGAATTTATGGATGCTGGTATCCCACATCGTGCTATGGAAAAAACGATTTAATTTCTTTCACCTCAAATCGGTGTTACGAAAATGCTACGGCATATCGTAACACCTTTTTTATTTTTTCTACAAAACTTTAAAGGTTGATTTATAAATGAAAGTCCATTTAACCAACCTTTTAAATATCAAATTATTTCATCATTTTAGTAATTTTATCGAAGTCTAGTGAAGCACCATCTTGAATAATAGATTGAACTAACTTATCTTCAAGCTCTTGCGTAATTTGTCTATTGGACACCTTACTTACGCGTCGTACGATTTTTCTTACTTGTTTTTCACTTTTAAAATCAGCATGTTGGATTGCATTTGCTAATGCGAAGATCTCATCCATCGATACCCCAGTTTTTTGTTCAATTGAATTAAAAAACCCGCGATTCATGTTCCCCCTCCTATCAGTTAAAATTAATTTATTTCCATTCATATTTTATGCACAAAACATTCAAAAAATAGTGAAGGCTTTAAACTTTATTCAGATAATAAAGCACTCTGAAGAAAAGCTAAAGCCTCTTATCGACTGTCACATATCAATTATGCCTCGGCATAATTGCGTCAGGAATCGGCTTTGTGCCTGCACAAAGAACTCCTTTCCGATTCCATGGCATCCGCCGGAGGCTTAACTTCTTTCAGCAGGTATTTGGACACTCACTGAAAAGCAGCTTAAATCCCCTTCATCTCAGAAGACTTCTGTACCTGTCGCTACCCTTTCGGTACTAAAGACATATGCTGAAAGAAATTAAATGATAGTAGCACCAACAATGATTAGGAGAATGAATAGAACAACGATTAGAACAAACGTTGAACTCTGACCATGTCCATAGCCATAATATCCGCAGCCATAATATCCGCCGTAATCTCCTCCGTAGCAACCATCAGAGTGCCCTCCATACGAGCCCCAGCCTTGATATCCCATAAAAATACCCCTCCCTTCTACAACCTATAATATGTTTTGGTTGTAAAAATGGGTGGGGTATTCGTCTAGTCAACATTTCCTTTTGGTTTAAAAAGTAATGCTCCGATAAAGCCAAAGACAATGGCAGCACTGATTCCTGAGCTGGTTACTTCAAACATCCCAGTCAACACGCCTACAAGCCCATGCCTTTCTGCCTCAGCAAGCGCACCATGCGTTAAAGAATTTCCAAAGGACGTAATAGGAACTGTTGCACCAGCACCTGCAAAATTAATGAGAGGCTCATACAAGCCCATTCCGTCTAGAATTGCACCAATTACGACTAGAGTACTCAATGTATGTCCTGGCGTTAATTTTCCAACATCCATTAGTAATTGACCGATGGCACAAATAATGCCACCTACAATAAATGCAAATACAAATGTCATTACCATAGCTTTTACCTCATTTCATTGTAATTTCAATCGCGTGTGCCGTACATGGAATCGTCTCGCCCTGTTGAAAAGTAAGCGGAGACAGTAATGCTCCTGTCGCTACAAGAAGAACTCGTTTATAAGTACCTGCTCGCATCTGTTGAATTACATAACTAAAAAAAACAGCTGCTGAACAACCTGCACCACTTGCACCGGATTGAAATGCCTCATCCTGTCCATAAAACTCGGCACCTGCATCACGTAAAGGTTTTAAATCCTCACTTTTGATGCCATTTTCAACAAACATGCCTTTTAAAAGTTTTAAGCCAAGTTGACCCAAATCACCTGTTAAAATTAAATCATAGTGGTAAATTTTTTGATTACGTTGCTCTAAATGTGATTGAATCGTCTGAAAAGCGGCTGGTGCCATCGCTGCACCCATGTGAAATGGATCATCCATACCATAATCAACTGATTTTCCAACAGTTGCTGCTTCAATAGAAGGGTATTCCTCTTGATGTTTACCAATTAGAGCATATCCAGCAGCCGTTACCGTCCATTGAGCAGTTTGGGGCTTTTGTGAACCATAATCGATTGGATAACGGAATTGTCGCTCAACCGCATTGTGTTGGCTGGATGCACCAGCGAGCGAAAAGTTTGCGGCACCTGCCTCAGTTAAAAGGCTCGCAACGATTACTGAAGATATAGAGGTAGCACATGCTGAGAAGAGTCCAATAAAAGGAATTTCTAAGTCTCTAGCTGCAAAATTGGTCGGTGTCATTTGATTTACTAAATCGCCGCCCATAAAGTAATCAATGTCCTTATTTTTTACGCCCGCTTTTTTCATGGCAAATTCACAGGCCTCTTCCACCATTTTTCGATGACCTTGTTCATTTGTTTTCATTTGCCAACGTTCATCATCATAGGTCGCATCAAAGTGTTGACTAAATATACTTCGTTTCTCTAGTGGACCTGCGACTACACCTGCTGCTATTATGGATGGCTTCGATTGAAAGATAATTACCATGAAACCACTCCTAGCGTTACGAGAATGTATTTAATAAGTCCAACAAAAAAAGCGGAGACAACACCAAATAATACAACGGACCCAGCTAATTTGAATATATTCCCACCAACACCAAGTACTAATCCTTCAGATCTGTGCTCGATGGCAGCAGAAATAACAGCATTACCAAACCCCGTAACAGGCACAGCTGATCCAGCTCCAGCAAATTGACCAATCTTCTTATATAAGCCAAAACCTGTTAAAATCATGGCAAAGAACACCATTGTTGCAACTGTTGGATTTCCAGCTGTCTCTTCAGTAAAATTAAAGAAAATGATATAAAAAAGTGAAACGGCCTGTCCGATTGTACAAATAAGTCCACCTACAAAAAATGCCTTTGCAACATTTTTAAAATAAGGCGGTTTCGGCGTGACATTCTGTTCTAATTGATGGTATTGTTCTTTTTCCACTATGCTTTCTCCTTTGCTAGCTTTTTCAATTCGTTAATTTTATCTTTCAGTTTATTATCTTCAACTTGATCCCTTTTTATTTTATTGGCTTCATAAAATATTTTATAATCGGTTGAGACAAAAACCTTTTTATTTGGATATTTTTCATCAAATTTCTTTTGCAACTTTTTCTCTAATTTAGCCTTTTTCCATTTATCCCATGGTTTAATTTGCACTGCTACAAGCATACTATTGTCGTATTGGATAACCGTTGTTTTGTCTACATATTTCTGCTCTTTTAATATGGATTCAACTTCTTTTTCATTTTCCGGTGAACCGTAGACAATAAATTTTTCTTTTTCACCGCACCCACTTAAAAGCGATAAACTGACTAATAGAGGTAACATCATTCCTAATAGCTTCAAGTTTTACCCTCCTTTTCTTTAAAGTTTCTCCAACCATAAAAAAACTATTCATTTAACTATATATACAAAGGCCCGAGTCCATTTTTCTTAAGTACATATTGTAGAAGTAGTAACAAGGAAAGGAGGTGACAATATGGGTTGTGGCAAGCCAACAAATCCTATTGGACCAATCCATTCAGCAGGCTGCGTTTGTGACGTAGTACGCGCTATTTTAGACATTCAGAATCAAGCGGTGAGAGAAGAATGTCAACCATGTACAGCTAACTGTTTCCTAGAACCACTGGGAGGCATCGTAAGTCCAGCACGCTCTCATGCAGATACACGTGTATTTATGTTAATTACAAAAGATGGTACTCCTTTTAAAGCATTTTTCAGTTCTCCAACAGCAGATCCATGTATATGTACATCCGTATTTTTCCGTGTAGAAGATATGTTTGATGAGTGCTGCGCTACCTTGCGTGTTTTAGAACCTTTATGTTCATTTGACTCCAGTGAAAGTACAGTCGATCTATTAAGTCGAGATGGCTGCTGTGTCAACATGAAAAAAATATGCAAAGTAGATGATTGGAATTCCACTGAGAGCTGTATCACTGTAGATTTATCGTGCTTCTGTGCTGTACAATGTATTGCTGATGTAGACTTAGGGATTTGTGAATAATCTTTTTCTCCTTTGACACACTACACATAAAAAAAAGTGTACAGCATCCTCTGCTGTACACTTTTTTCATAAAGTAGGTAATTGTTTACCTCGCCATAATACTTGTTCTATGTCCTCAAAATAAATAATTTCTTGTGTCTTTAATTCAAAAGAAGTAAGCATCAATGAATCCGTCTCTACATTAGACGCACTACCTCGTAAATTTCGGCCATCCTTTAAACTTACGACTAACGGTTGATAAGCTTTTTGCCGAAATGGCTTTTCTAAAAATTGAAGTTGCTTTAGTAAATACGGATCTATTTGTAATTCTTCAACCACTTCTTCTTCTTTTTCTTCAATTGTCTGTTCATTGAAATAGCCGTCCTTTAGATACACTGACGTACTTTCATCCAAATCAAGTTCATGTAGTGCCTTAGAAATATTCAGAAAATAGGATGGTGACTTTATAAATAAGCGTGGCTCTTGACCCACATTACTCACTTCCCTTTTTTTCATACAATATGCGAAAGGAAGAAAATTGGTTCTCAGCCTATTTTGCTTATGAATGTTGTCGCCAAACCTAAGTAAATTAAAATACTTGTAATATCATTTAATGTTGTAATAAATGGACCTGATGCAACAGCTGGATCAATTTTCATGCGATGCATAAGCAATGGAATGAAAGAACCTGCAAGTGTTGCTACTAAAATTGAACCACACAGCGCTGCTCCTACTAGCATTCCAAGAATAAGCTCTTGTTTCCAAATATAGACGATGCCGATCACAATCAGCCCACAAACAATTCCAGACATTAAACCCGTGCCTGCTTCACGTAGGAGTAATTTTAACTTGCTATGTTCTTCAACATCTCCTGTTGCAATTCCTCGAATAGCTACCGCTAATGCCTGTGTTCCACTATTTCCAGAAGTACCTGAAATAAGAGGGATAAACACCGCGAGTAACGCTACCTGTTCTAACGTTGCCTCAAACTGTCCCATCAAATTTGCTGTCAACATCCCTAAAAATAATAATATGACAAGCCATGGTAAACGTTTTTTAGCCGCTTGGAACGAGGTTGTATCAAATTTATCCATATCGGAAATACCCGCTAATTTAGAGTAATCCTCCGATGCTTCTTCATCAATAACGTCGATAATATCGTCGACTGTAATAATCCCTAGTAATTCACCCTTATCGTCAATAACTGGTGTCGCTAAGAAGTTATAGTCCTTCATAATTTGGGCAACCTCTTCTTGGTCATCCCCCGCGTGCACCATCACAACACGTTCATTCATAATCGAGCGTATACGAGTATCTTCATCCGCAATGATTAAATCACGAAGCGAAATAACACCCGTTAATCGATGTGCTTCATCCACGACAAAAATATAATAAATGGTTTCAGCATCCGGTGCTTCTTTTCGTAAAATCGCCATCGCTGAACGAACAGTAGAATTTTCTGGTATCGCTACATATTCAGTCGTCATGATAGAACCAGCTGTGCCTTCGTCATATCTTAAAAGCTCATTAATCTCTTCAGCTGTTTCCTCATCCATCATGCCTAAATAGCTTTCACGTTGTTCCGTATCCAATTCATTTAAAACGTCTGCTGCATCATCTGCGTACATATGAGAAAGCATTTCTGCACCATATGACGGATCCATCTCAGCCAGATACGCTGTGTATTCATCATCATCTATTTCGATTGCCTCAAAAATATCAGCCATTTCCGCCGGAGACAAGAACGAATAGATGGTCTTTCGTATATCAGGCTCCACCTTCTCATAAAACGTTGCCTGATCATATGGATGAAGCTCTAAAAACTCATCGCGGAATGCGTTTATATCATGTGCTTCGAGCATTTCTCGCAAACGAGCCTCGTCGAATTGCACATCATCCCTTTCATTTCTTTCCTCTATCATGCTTGTCCCCTCCTTCCGAGCATTAAATCATTAATACGGGCAATTCCGTAAATCTACCTTTTATATAATAGAGCGTATGATGCCTTTTCTGCAAACCCTTTTTTTACTACATAGCATCCTACAACATCTCCGCAATCTAATTGGATAAATCTGTAGATAAAAGTTTCCGTTTTTCACCTTTACTGAATAAAAACTAGCTCCTCACCAAAAGTTGGAGATGACATTTATTAACCGTATGCCATAAATAGTTGATCTTCGTTCCGACTGGGCGACTCCTTGGGGATCAGCGATAGAGGACGGAGGCTAAAAGCATCACATCCTGTGATAACGCCTTCGTGACCAACATCGGTGCTGTTGTTGTTACTGTCGCTGCGCTTTCGCACAATCAAAACCCTCTGCTACCGCGAAAGCGAAGCGGCAGCAGCAAAGCGCCCAGTCGGAACGGAAATCAACCACACGTTATGGTAAATCCTCTACTCTACTATACCCTACAAATCGCTTTTTGTTCTGTTACGATGTTTTTAAGATAACTTATAAAATGATAAAGAGATGCCCGTTTGTGCGAACATCTCCTTAAATATATAACATGATTCAGTAATAGGTTTCACACTTCGGGAATAAAAGAGGATTGAAGAAATAAACTTCAAACTAAAGAGTCAATCAATAATTGCTGCATATCTTCATTTACGTTACTTGTAAATTGTAACCTCTCACCTGTCAAAGGATGAAGCATCTTTAAGGACACACAATGTAATGCTTGTCTATTTATATGATCACGACTTCCACCATAAAGTTCATCTCCAACAAGTGGATGTCCCACATAGGCCATATGCACACGAATTTGATGTGTTCGCCCTGTGTGCAACTTTAGTTGTATATGTGTCATCGGTTCACCCTGTAAATAAAAGTGCCTTAATATTGTCACATCTGTATGTGCAAATTGACCGTCCTCACGCACCTCACGCTCAATAATGCTCGTCTCCTTGCGTCCAATAGGAGCAATAATTGATCGTACATCTCGTGCCACATGTCCATGTACAATGGCTTCATATTGTCGAGAAATTTCTCCGCTACGTTGTGCAAGTCCCGCTAAATGATGAATATGAGCATGTTTGGCAATGCATAGCAAGCCAGAAGTATCACGGTCAAGTCTCGTGACGATATGAGCCGTTGATGCTAAACCTTGCTGTTGAAAATGACCACACACTAGATTCGCTACGCTATGTGTTGGATGCTCACGCGAAGGAATCGTACTTTGATGTGCTGGCTTATTAAGCAATATAATTGCTTCATCTTCGTAAATAATAGAAAGTTCACCATGTTCAACAGCAAGCCCCTCACTTTTTTCTTCAAGAGGGAATGTAACTTCAACTCGATCGCCAACGTGAAGAGGATGTCGAACATTGCGTTCGACATCATTTACTGTCAGTAAGCCTCCATCAAATTTAATAGCCGTTAAAGCTCGCTTGGAGATGCGCCATTCAGCTAAGGCCTCCCTAAGTAGTTGGCCTTCCTTTTCCGCTATAAAATGCAGTGTAAATCTTGTATCCATTTTACTCATTGGCCACGAATGATTCATGCACTCTTTCCCAGAATGGGAATGGACGGAAACGTGCAAAACGCACTCTTTCAGTTGCTACATTAAATGCAATCGACTTCACATCACCTTGCGTGACTTGTAAATGATCAACTGTCATATTAAAGTTTTGTTCATTGACTGGACGTAAAACACAATGATGGTGTGCTGGTAATATGAGTGGTGAACCAACTGTACGGAAGACACGGTTATTGATAGATGCTATCTCAGTAATTTGGAGTGCCGCTAAAGTCGGATGAATAATTGCTCCACCGAGGGCTTTATTATAAGCTGTACTACCAGAAGGCGTTGATACACATAGTCCGTCTCCACGGAAACGCTCAAACTGATTACCGTTTAATTCCACATCCATTACAAGCGTGACATCAGGTGATTTCACAGTTGCTTCATTTAACGCTAAATACGTATTGGATTCCGCATTATGATGCTCCACCTTTACCTCTAGTAGAGGATATTCCACAACGTTAAAGTCCTTTTTCGCAATGGATAAAACAAGCTTTTCTAATTCAGATGGCTTCCAATCGGCATAAAATCCTAAATGTCCCGTATGAATACCTACGAAGGCAACCTGATCTAGCAAATGAGCATATCGATGAAAGGCATGTAGTAAAGTGCCATCTCCCCCAATAGAGATTACGATTTCAGGAGCCTCTTCATCATAAGTTAACCCAAAATCCTGCAAATACGTTCTGGCTAGCTCCATTAATTCGTTCGACTGTGCATCTCTACGTGATTGAATGGAAAATTTCATTTTGAGTCACGCTCCTTCTCCGATAGTAAATTAGGATTCGATGCTTCTTTATATTCACTGAAATAAGCCTGCGCTTCTTGTATCTCACTACGAATGGACGACATTTCCTCATCTAATCGGAAAGCGGCCTCTGCTGCACTTTGAAGGCGATTTTTAATTTCCTCAGGGAACATACCTTTATATTTATAATTTAAAGAATGCTCAATAGATGCCCAAAAATTCATGGCTAATGTTCTTATTTGTATTTCAGCTAATACCACTTTTTTCCCCTGTATCGTCTCTACAGGATACTCCACAATCATATGATATGAGCGGTAGCCACTTGGCTTATTATGTGTAATATAGTCACGCTCTTCCACTACACGCATATCTTTACGTTGCCGTATTAGCTCTGTAACTGTCGATATATCATCTACAAATTGACACATAATACGTAAACCTGCGATATCGCCTAGCTCGTCACCTAGCTGTTTAGAAGGCTCAAAGGAAAGTCCTTTTTCTAGTGTTTTATCATATATACTTGCTAAAGGCTTTACACGTCCTGTCACAAATTCAATTGGTGAATTTGCATTAACAATACCAAACTGTGAACGCATACCCTTTAATTTTACTTTTAACTCATCTACTGCTTGTTTATAAGGACTTAAAAATATTTCCCATTGCCCCATCGCAAAAACCTCCCGACATTCGGTATCGAACAAAACCAACACCGTCTGTTCGTTTTGTCTTTTTATTCAGCTAGAATTTTCTCGAAGTGTTGTTCCACCGCTTGGACAAATTCCGCCCCATAATTGTAATTTCCTTCAATATTATACACGAGCATTTCCAATTCATCGTAAAAATTTGTAAGCTCAAGTACTTCTTCACCTAGTTGTAGCTTTGGGTTTTTCCCTTTTTGCAAAATATGTACAAGCTGATCCCAACTACTCGGCGGAAAACGCAAGTAATGATAATCCTCTCCTGCATCAAGTAAATAAATAAACGCAAAGTCATCAGAATCTGCAATTAATTGTGCAGCAGGTTTTAACTGTAAATTTACTTCATTGTCGTTTAAACTAAAATGAAGTTCTTCATTTTCAAAATTCAATGTTTCTATTGTATAAATTTTACGCACACGCGGTTCCCCTTTTCGTCGTACTCTTCCTCTTATTTTAGCATAGAGGGTAAATAGTTGCAGTGTGTAAATACTAAATCAATGAAATAACGAACGAAACTTTTTTATTATAGCGTGTAGTTGATTTCCGTTCCGACTGAGCGACTCCTTCGGGATCAGCAATAGCGGAACGAAGGCTAAAACATTACATCCTGTGATAACACCTTCGTGACCAACATCGATGCTGTTGCTACCGCTACGCTTTCATACAGAAATCATTTGTTGGTCCAAGCGAAACGGAAATCACCCCCATGCTATTGTAATGAGCCATACTAAAATTTTTATCTATCATCGGAATTTTAGTATGACCTTTTACTAAAACATATGATATGCATATAAGTTGATTGGAGTGGAGGCTGGGCGACTCCTTGGGGATTAGCGATATAGTAGAACGAAGGCTAAAAGCATCACGTCCTGTGATAACGCCTTCGTGACCAACATCCTGCTGCTGCCGCTACGTTGCACTCACGCTTTCCCGTTGCCCCGAGACCCTGCAGCGAGCAACGCGAGTGAAGCGGCTCATCGGACGCCCCCAGGAAGCTCTGCGCGAAAGCGAAGCGGCAGCAACAAATGTTTTATCTGTGCGAAAGCAAAGCGACAGCAACAACAAAGCGCCCAGCCGGAACGGAGATCAACCCCATGCTATGCTGATGAACCTTTCCCCTAATCAACACAAGTAAAAAAATTAAAATAAACAGGTGAACATAATGGCACAACAAATTGAAATAGAGTTTAAAAATCTTTTAACAAAAGAGCAATACGAATATTTACTGCAAGAATTCAACATTTCTGAAAATGCTATTCATCGTCAAACAAATCATTATTTCGACACACCTTCGCAAGCTATTCGGAAACGCCAAAGCGGGCTTCGTATTCGACAAATCGACAAATACTTTGAGTGTACTTTAAAAGAAAAAAATGCAGAGCATGCACACTTAGAGACGACTGACGAATTAACGGCTGAGCAAGCTGAGAAAATGCTTGCTAGTGAAGGTTTCTTTGCCCAAGAAGTAGCCAAAAGACTAGCTCTCTTTAACATCCCTTTGGAAAAATTGGAGGTATTTGGTTCACTAACAACTGATCGTGTCGAAATACCTTATAAGGATGGCCTTCTAGTATTCGATCATTCTTTCTATTTGCAGTGCGATGATTATGAGGTAGAATATGAATCAAAAGATGCAATAAAAGGAAATGCAACCTTCGACGAATTTCTACAGCAATATGGTATTGAAAAACGGGCAACAGATAAAAAAATTGCGCGTTTTATGAAAGCATTACAAATGAATAAAGAACAATCCTAATAGAGCAATTATGCCCCAGCATAATTGCGTCGCGTCCGGAATCGGCTTTGTCCTTGTACAAAGACTTCCTTTCCGATTCCGTGACATCCGCCGGAGATATTAGGCCAATGTGATGTTGGTCACTCTCTTAGCGGATGTTGCTGAAATAAGTTAGCTAGATAACAAGAAAGGGTGGCAACTCCTTGGATATCCAATCACTCAGAACTTTACTTGACATTCAAGCATTACAAACACTAGGAGCTTCAGAAAATTCATCGTCAAACAATCTTACAGACAGCAATTCTATGTTTTCTGACATGATTAGCGAAATACTTGGCGATTCAACTACTACTAACAATGCAAAATTATCTAGTTTGCTCGGAGGAGTATCAAGCGCTTCGTCTATGATGAATCAGTTTAATAGTTTAACTGGTTTATCTGAAAACATGCAAAATAATGCGTATCAAGCATTACTTTATAACGGTTCTAATAGCGTCTTTATACCTTCATCTGTACAAGCAGCTTTAGCAAACACACAATCTAGTACAACTAGTACAAAGCTAGACTCCTACGTTTCAGATAACGTAATTGGTTCAACAGCGTATGCCAATTCATTAGCAGGTGCGAATCAGTACGCTTCGATTATTCAAAAGGCAGCAGCTACATATAATGTACCTGAGAAACTCATCGCTGCCGTGATTAAGCAAGAGTCTAATTTTAATGCAAATGTGGTTAGTCATGCTGGAGCACAAGGATTAATGCAATTAATGCCAAAGACAGCACAATATTTAGGCGTTACAAACGCCTTTGATCCAGAGCAAAATATTATGGCAGGAGCCAAATATTTACGCCAAATGCTAGATAAATTTGATAACGATCCTACATTAGCATTAGCTGCTTATAACGCAGGAGCTTCACGCGTTACAAAGTATGGTGGCGTTCCTCCTTTCAAAGAAACGCAGAATTATGTCAATAAAGTGATGAATTACTACACAGTTTAACTTCCGGGCTCAATTATGCCGAGGCATAATTGATTCGCATAATCATTGTTAATACAGCGTTTTTCGGCAAATTTCACCCGCGTGGTGAAATTTGTGCTTTTTTAGCGAAAACATTTCGGAAGAGCGCTTTATTTGTGTTAACGAAAAGACGTTGATAGAATGAAGGTAGTCACAAGAAATTCACATTTAAAAAAATGACTAAGTATAAAAATATACTTTACGATATAAAGAATTGAAGGGGCATTAAACTTATGAGTCGAAAATACACTGTTCCTTATGAGGAGCTGGGGGCTGAAAAGCTTTCAGAGCTAATCCATGCGTTCTATAGAAGAGTTGCACAGCATCCTGATCTTATTCCAATCTTTCCAAAAGATTTAACGGAAACAGCACGCAAGCAAATTCAATTTCAAACACAGTATTTAGGTGGACCCAATCTTTTTACTGAGGAGCATGGTCATCCAATGATGCGTGCACGTCATATGAATTTTCCGATTACACCTGATCGCGCTCAAGCTTGGCTTGAATGTATGTCCGAGGCGATGGATGAAGTAGGAATGGAAGGTAAGTTCCGTGAAGTTTATTATCAACGTTTAGTATTAACAGCTCATCACATGATTAATACACCAAATGACGATGAGGGGGAATTGTTACGTGAATAATATTCAAATGCTACAAGAGCCAACTCCTGAGATTTCTACTGCTAATAAGCCTATTGAATTGTATATTTTCGTAGATCCACTTTGTCCAGAAGCTTTTAAATTGCAAGCCGTTCTTCGTAAGTTACAGCTAGAGTACAATCATTACTTTACATGGCGCTTTGTACTAAGCACAGAGCTAGCCTCTCTGAATTGCTTAAGTAAGCGTGTAAAAGGTTGTGTATCCGGTATTGAACTTGACATTAATCACCCTGTTTTGCCATCGATCGCTATTAAAGCAGCAGAGTTACAGGGGAAACGTGCAGGCGCACGTTATTTGTCGAAACTACAAGAATATGTATTACTAAACCAACAAGATGTCAATTCTTATGCTACGTTGCTAAAAATTGCGGAAGATGTTCAATTAGACATGAATGAATTTACCGCAGACTTCGGTTCAAAAGAAGCAGCACGTGCCTTCCAATGCGATTTATATATTAAACGTGAGATGGAAGTTGATGAAGTCCCTAGCATTGTATTTTTCAATGAATGTATTGAAGATGAAGGTCTTAAAGTTAGTGGCAACTATTCCTATGAAGTTTATGAACATATTTTACAAGAAATGATGGATGAACAGCTTGTGCGTCAACCATTACCAACAATGGAAGAGTTATTTGAAAAATTCCATACCCTTTCAACAAATGAAGTAGCTTTTATCTACTCATCAACAGAGCAAAATGCTGAACGTGAATTAAAGAAGCGTATGCTACAGCAAAAGATTGAACGAATTCAGACAGATCACGCTACACTGTGGCGTCTTAAATAATGCAATTATACTATTATTCTAAAGAACAGGGATACAACACACATTTAATGTTGTGTCCCTGTTCTCTTTTTTATTTATCGGATCGTTTCTGCGATTTATCGGAATGCTTCTTAAAAAAATAAAAGAAGCGCCACTATCCTCGACAGATAATGACGCCTCTTTTTCACAAAGGGGATGGGAGAAATGTTCACGTTCAAACAAAGGGGTGTATGTTTGTTTTTGTGATTTATTTCACATGATTCAATTTATCACGGAATAGTAAATATAGCAACAAGTCCAATGATAGATTCACAAATTTGTCAAATAGAAAGCGATTACAAACAGTATTTTTTCAAGATACGCACTTTTAAACATTTGGAAATCAAAAAAAATCATTATTCTTACAATTTTTATTATTTAATTAATCATAGAAAAAGGCTGTAGGGAAATTCCTACAGCCTTCCAAATTAATTATTCAACAATAATTTTTCTAACTCATTTAAACGTTCTTCAAATACTTTACATGCATCGTCAATCGGTTGTGCAACGTTCATATCAACGCCTGCTGCCTTTAATACCTCAATTGGAAAATTAGAGCAGCCTGCTTTTAAGAAGTTATTAATATAACGTTCTACAGCTGGTGTACCCTCTTCTAAAATCTGTTTACTTAATGCTGTCGCAGCTGATTTACCTGTAGCATATTGATACACATAGTAGTTATAGTAGAAGTGTGGAATACGAGCCCATTCTAAGCCGATTTCCTCATCTACAACAATATCCTCACCGAAGTATTGTTTATTTAAATTATAGTAAACCTCTGTTAGACGCTCTGCTGTTAAAGATTCACCATTTTTATCCATTTGGTGGATTAGGTGTTCAAATTCAGCAAACATTGTTTGTCTGAAAACAGTACTTCTGAAGCCGTCTAGCCAATGATTTAATAAATAAATTTTCTGTTGAGGGTCTTCAATTGTTTTCAGTAAATAATCATTTAACAGCTCCTCGTTACAAGTTGAAGCTACTTCCGCTACAAAAATAGAATAATCGCCATAAACGAACGGCTGATTTTTACGTGAATAATAACTGTGTACACTATGACCAAATTCATGCGCTAGTGTAAACAGATTATTAACATTGTCTTGCCAGTTCATTAATATATATGGATTTGTTCCATAAGCACCTGAAGAGTACGCACCACTGCGTTTCCCTTTGTTTTCTAAGACATCCACCCAACGATTATCTAGACCACCTTGAACAATGCCTTGATATTCCTCACCTAGTGGCGCTAAAGCTTTTACTAAAATATCCTTCGCTTCGTCGTAAGTGATTTTCATATCCACTTCCTTAACGAGTGGAGCAAATAAATCCCACATATGCAATTCGTCTACACCTAAAAGCTTTTTACGTAACGAAATATAGCGCTGCATAGCTGGTAAATGCTTATGGACTGTTTCTACTAATTGATCATAAACACTTTCCGGAATGAAGTTATTAGACATCGCTGCGTGACGTGCAGAATCATAATTACGAATACGTGCACTAACATTATGCTTTTTCACATTGCCCGTTAATGTAGCGGAAAACGTATTTTTAAAGTTACCGTAAGTTTCGTACATTGCTTTAAAAGCATTTTCACGAACAGTGCGATCTTTACTTTCTAAAAACTTAATATAGTTACCGTGTGTTAGCTGTACTTCTTCCCCTTCTTCATTTTTCACTTTAGGGAAGACAATATCAGCGTTATTTAACATACTAAATGCATTTGAAGCAGTACCTGTAACCTCAGACATTTGTGCAAGTAACGCTTCCTGCTCTGCTGGTAATACATGCGGACGTGCCATCGTGATTTCTTTTAATGATTGCTTATACAGTTGTAAGTCTTTGTTTTCTGCTAAGTAACTTTCTATCGTTTCTTCACTCAATGATAAAATCTCAGGTGTTAAAAATGATAGGGCAGCCGAAATACTAGTCGCTAATGTTTGAATACGACTATTCATATCTTGATAGAAGCTATTTGTCGTATCTTGGTCATTACGCATATGAGCATACGTGTAAAGCTTCATTGCACGTTCATAAATTTCATCGTGATAAGTTAGAACTGCCGCTAATTCATCTGCTCCATTTTTCACAGTACCTGCATAACTAGGTGCTTTTTTCGCAAGTTCTGCAACTTCTTTATACTCTTCTTCCCATAGGGCATCAGTTGCAAATATATCCTCTAAGCGCCAAGTTAACTCTTTTGGAACATCATTTCTTACTAAAACTTGATTACTAGCCATGTGCCAGCCCCCTTTATATGTGCGTTTTTCCTATACTCTCATATTTTCTCAGTATATTGCGTCAATTGCAAATAAATGTGCGTACACTCGCTCACAAATATCCGGAAAACGATCATCTTTTTCATCCCTTTTCGCCAGTACCATTCCGTAATTTTTAATAGCTTGTACAGCCTGGATTGTAACCTCTATATGTTGTTGGCTTAAAAACAATCGTATATTTCTCTCGTCTAGTTCATGAGGTGCTAATTGTAAACAACGACAAAAATGATGTAAAATCGTTTGCCACTCTATAGAAAACCTCGGTATTGCCTCTCCATCTTTTACCGGAATACCTACGTAATCAGGCATCCCCGTTAAAGCAAAGCCTAACTCATACCTACTTCGTAAAAATGCATCTTGCACCCCATTTTTACTATGGAATAATCGTTGATATACAAATTGCTTACAATACTTTTTATAAAGCTGCCAATACAGACGAAATTCCTCTTTCGTAATTGTCTTAGGCTCATAAAAAGGAAAATGTTGCTTGTGAATAGTTAATTCCTGTACTTTACCTATAAAAGTATGCCCATGAACATAAAGAAGATTCGCCCAATAAATAAATCTCGATGTGTTTGCATCATATGTCACTAAATAAGACAAGCCTAATGCTGTGGCATTTAGCACTTTTTGCATAATCGGAGAAATGGAAATTTTTTGAACACCTTGTGTAGTTTGTCTTTGAGGTGTTTGAAAAAGCCACAACGGCTGTATACAATTTTTCTCATATCCAGATGTACGTAATAGCCACTTTTCATGAGAAATTGTACTACATTGAAATTCAATGGCAATTTGCTTATGCTCCTTGATCAAAAGCATATCTGGCCGCTGTGAAAGCTTCCTTAAAAAGGGCTCCAGCTTTACTGTATGCCCGAGTTTTTTTAACCATTCAAATAATTGGACTTTTCCTTGTAAATGAAGTTTTGATTCACCCTCTGCAAATAACTGTACACAGCTATTAGTAGCAATATGAGCGAAATGAGGGATATTATATTTGCCTATCTTTAATTGGACAGGCTGCTGGCATTGAGGACAATAAAATTTCATCTGCCGCCTATATCGTTGTAAAGCTTCCCTTGAATATTGGTATGGGAGAAAAATCTGTTGCTGCTCATTATAGGCCATAAGCATAAAATCATCTCCTTTTTGCCTAATTGTATAGGAGCCTTTTTATAGCGACAAATAAAGTACGGCTTTTTCTTGAAATTTATAAATTGCTATCTTTTTTAATTACTTACGTTACCAAAAACACTTACTGAAAGAAGTTAAATAAAAAGACTGCAAACAAACTTGATAATCACCAAGTTTGTTTACAGTCTAAACCACTGAATCAAGTACTCATTACTTTAAATAAAATATTTTCGTACAGTTTCAAAGCAATCAAATTCCATAATTTTTTCGCCATATTCCTCTAAACGATGGATTGTAAAATTCGATGGTAGTAAAAATTCTTTAATAACCGCATTTCTATCGTGATGATTTAGCTCTTCTTCTGCGTTCGCAAAGTCAACTACCAGATAGTACCAATTTTCATATTTAAATAATGAGGAATCCACTAATTCATCTGTTATGCGTTTCGCTACAGGGATTAACTCATCAATATCTTTAAATTTATAAACATAAATGTCTGTATCCATAAATAATTCTGACTCATCAATGTCACCAAATTGAGTTAGTTGACTGAGAAGATCCTCTCCAACATCCTCGAATGGAGCAAACATATCTTTGTGTTCATCAAAATGCGAAGAACCATCTAAGGTTTCACCGTCTTTTAAAATATGTGCACGTGTGACAATGATCTCTAAGCCTACTTCAGAAGCATTGATATGAATCCAAATTGGACCTTCTACATCAAAATAATCCTCCGTATTTACTTCATCAATCATATCCCAAAAAAGTTGTTCACCCTTTGCTCGATTGTACCAAATTTCTTCACGACTATAGCCGCGATCCTCTATATCATTGTACGTAATAAAGAGCTTGAGTGTATTTTCGTTTACACGTTCGATGTCCACTAGACCTCATCTCCCTTCACTGTCATTTGTCGAAAAACAGTTTATTTCATTAGTATGCTATTATTCATTGTTTTTAACCTCATACTTCATTTTTGTTTTTCAACCTTTGACCACACTACAGTAAACCCTTCGAGCAACCGAAATTAAAAAATTAATGTCCACAGTTGTCTCTAATTATATTGTATGCTGTTCTGTCATAAAATGAAAAGGATATACACCGTTTCACAGAAGTTATTTGAATTATTGAAATTGTAGTAAACTATTAAGCTAAAATCAAGTTTAACATACTTTACCGAAATATATGACTTTTCCCTATTATTTATTATACTCTATATAGAAGGATTTACATAAGAAAAACACAAAAAAATAGATGTCACAATATGCTTGTTGCATATGTAACATCTAATACTATTCTATGCAGAATACGGCAATATTAGTTCACCATACGCTGTGCTTCTTGCAATTGATAAGCACGAACCTTACGAGGTAGGAAACGGCGAATTTCATCCTCGTTGTAGCCGACCTGTAAACGTTTTTCATCTAAAATAATGGGACGACGTAATAAACCTGGATACTCTTGAATTAATTCGTATAAACGTTGTAATGGCAAGCTTTCCACATCAACATTTAATTTTTGGAAAATTTTTGATCGAGTTGAAATAATTTCATCCGTACCATCTTCTGTCATACGCAAAATTTCTTTAATTTCACTAATGCTTAATGGTTCAGAAAATATATTACGTTCTGTATATGGGATTTCATGCTCCTCTAACCATGCTTTAGCTTTTCGGCAAGACGTACAACTTGGTGATGTAAATAAAGTTACTATCATACTGACACATCCTTTCCTTTTAATCATTATCTATAAACTAGTGTGTTAAATTAGAATTAATGTAATTTAAATATACATACCATTATACAGTACTCTGTGATGTTTGAATATAGTTCCAATAAAAAAAGAATACCCATTTGACATGAAATTTTCTGTTTTTTCACATAAACTTCAAAGTAGTTACTTCTTGAGATCTGTAATGACCTACTACTAACATTCCCATTCGTAGAGCATTTTAAACATCCACTGCTTGATTGTTTTTGTTCTCATTTAAAAATTTTAAACGAGAATACTGTCAATTCTGTGTGTACAAATATAGACGTATTTTTACTAATATCGGTTGCATTTCCAAATAAATTGATTGTTACCATAACGTGCGGTTGATTTCTGTTCCGAATGGGAATTTTACTGGGGGCGTCCAGTCGGAACGAAGATCAACTTATGTATATGGAATGTGTTTTAACAAATGTCATTCGCAAATTTTGGTGTTGAGCCACACCTTCATATAATTTACTGAAATAAAAAAGCAACAAAAGTAGCATATAACTTTCTTCCGAGAAAAAACACCGCCAAAAGTCTGACTTTACACACTTGCTTTTCACCGAGCCTTTATAATATAATTTTTTGCAATAAATCAATTATGTCTTTGGTGAATTCACCTCGCCATCTATGCAGATGGAAGACAGGTATTGAGCTAAAAAACGCTGACGAAGAGTAGTACATTTGCCTTTTACACGTTTAGAGAGTCTGTGGTTGCTGCAAACAGATCGTGTAAGCATTTGGAATGGACTTCCGAGTTAGCTTTGTGAACGACTTAATTTCTTCCTTAAGTCTATTAGCAAAGCTCGTCCCTTCACGTTACGAAGAAGAGTGGCCGTTTTAGGCAAGCTGGGTGGTACCGCGGATTCAAACATCATTCGTCCCTTCATTAGAAAACTAATGAGGACGCATGATGTTTTTTTATTTTGGTTCATCACCCAAAATTGTGAATGACTTTTATTAAAACGTCTATTATGAAAAAGTTGATTGTAGTGGAGACTGGGCGACTCCTTGGGGATTAGCGATAGAGGAACGAAGGCTAAATGCATCACATCCTGTGATAACGCCTTCGTGACCAACATCCTGCTGCTGTCGCTTCGTTAGCACTACGCTTTCGCGCAAAAAACATCCTGTTTGCCCCAAGCGGCTCATCGGACGCCCCCAGGAAGCTCTGCGCGAAAGCGTAGCGGCAGCAACAAAGCGCCCAGTCGGAACGGAAATCAACCACACGTTTTGGTGATGACTCTTCATTTTGATATTTATGTAAAAACAAGGGACTTAAATTCAAGGAGGAAATGACAATGACAACTATTTTTTCAGGCGTACAGCCAACAGGTATTGTAACTTTAGGGAACTATTTAGGAGCATTTAAGCAATTCCCTTCATTACAAGATGAAGGTGATGCTGTTTATTGTATCGTCGATCAGCATGCAATAACAGTGGCTCAAGATCCAAAAGAATTACGTCAAAATATTCGCAACCTAGCAGCAACGTATATTGCTACTGGCATCGACCCTAAAAAATCGACATTATTTATTCAATCAGAAGTACCAGCTCACGCACAAGCAGGCTGGATGTTACAATGCGTTGCATCGATTGGTGAGCTTGAACGTATGACACAATTTAAAGATAAATCGCACGGGAAGGAAAGCGTATCTGCCGCTCTTTTAACATATCCACCATTGATGGCAGCAGACATCCTTTTGTATAACACAAACATTGTTCCTGTCGGTGATGATCAGAAGCAGCATATTGAGCTTACTCGTGATCTAGCAGAGCGTTTTAACAAACGTTATGGTGACGTTTTAACGATTCCTGAAATTCAATTACCTAAAGCAGGAGCTCGTATCAAATCACTACAAGAACCTACAAAGAAAATGAGTAAATCTGATCCAAATACAAAAGCGACAATCAAGCTGTTAGATTCAGCGAAAGATATTGAGAAAAAAATTAAATCTGCTGTTACTGACTCTGATGGTATTGTGGCATTTGATGTGGAAAATAAACCTGGTGTTTCTAATTTACTAACAATCGAATCTGCCATTTCAGGCGTATCTATTGACGACCTTGTAAAAAAATACGAGGGCGTTGGCTATGGTGGTTTCAAGCAAGGTGTTGCAGCAACGGTTATTGATCACCTGACACCAATTCAAGAGAAATTCTATCACTTGGTGGAATCATCAGAATTAGACATCATTTTAGATGAAGGTGCTGAAAAGGCAAATGCTATTGCTAGCGCTACATTAAAACGCATGGAAGAAGCAATGGGTCTTGGCCGTGCACGTCGCTAAGAAAAAAGCTTTAACATGAAATGAAGAAATACTGTAGCTTTGTTGAAACTTATCGAAGAGCTTGGCCAAAAAGAGAGTAATCTAAGTATTACATCTTATCCTTGTTTATCGTTTTATCATAACCAAGATCAAGCACAACAGCACATAACACAACGATTGATCCAATTGCCACATAAAATGCTGCTGTCTGTGCCATAAATTTAAAAACAACTATCCAGGTATATCCGAGTGTCCGATAATTCAAATACAATATGAGATTCCCAACGGAGAGAATCAATAAGCCGTAGCTCACTAAAAATAAAAAGAGTCGTACCAAGTTAGGGCATCCTTTCTATTTTTTCTTTATTATCATCTATTCATAAAACTATAAAAAAAGACGTCAGCCATTTAAATTAGGCTGACGTTTTTTATGTTGTTCATATTAAATAACGTAAGGTTCTTCTGCAAAACGAGGAGGTGATTTCCGTTCCGGCTAGGCGCTTTCCTGGGGGCGTCCGATGAGCCGCTGATCCCCAAGGAGTCGCCCAACCTTCACTCCAATCAACCACTTTACATATCGTGTATCTTTTGACATGACACTCTTATTTTTAATAATAAAAAAAGTGGGGATAATGAAATCCCCACTAATTAAAGTTTTACTTTATTATTCCTCGATTTTTTTGAATAGTAGACTAGCGTTGTGTCCACCAAACCCAAGTGAGTTACTCATTGCATATTGAATATCTACTTTTCGAGCTTCATTTGGCACATAATCTAAATCACATTCTGGATCTGCGTCTGTTAAATTAATTGTAGGTGGTAAAATGCCTTCTTTAAGTGCTAGCGCTGTGAAAATAGCTTCAACACCACCAGCTGCACCTAATAAGTGACCTGTCATTGATTTTGTTGAACTCATTGCAAGCTTATAGGCATGTTCACCAAAAACAGTTTTTACTGCTTGTGTTTCAAATAAATCGTTATATGGTGTACTTGTTCCATGGGCATTAATATAGTCAACTTGTGAAGCTTCTACGCCGCCATCAGATAATGCTTGCATCATTGCACGAGAAGCACCTTCCCCTTCAGGAGCTGGAGCTGTAATATGATGTGCATCTCCTGTTGCACCATAGCCAAGAACTTCTGCGTAAATTTTAGCACCGCGTGCTTTTGCGTGCTCATATTCTTCCAAAATAACAATCCCAGCACCTTCACCGATAATGAAACCATCGCGATTTTTATCGAATGGACGGCAAGCTTTTTCTGGATCAGTGCTTAAAGATAATGCAGTATTAGCGCAGAAGCCTGCTACTGCCATCGTAACGATTGGCGACTCAGCACCGCCCGAAATCATAACATCTGCATCGCCGCGTTCAATGACTTTAAAAGCATCCCCAATAGAGTTTGTACCTGAAGCACAAGCAGTTACTGAACAAGAGTTAATGCCCTTTGCACCAAAGTGGATCGACACTTGGCCTGAAGCCATATCTGGAATCATCATTGGAATAAAGAATGGACTTACTCTTCTTGCTCCACGCTCTTGGAAAGTTAAAAATTGTTGTTCATATGTTTCCATACCGCCGATGCCAGAGCCAATCCAGACACCTGCACGTGGTGCTAGCTCTTCATCGATTGTTAATTGTGCATCTTCCATCGCCATGATAGATGCTGCTAAAGCATACTGTGTAAAGCGATCCATTTTACGAGCTTCTTTACGTTCGATATACTTTTCGATATTAAAATCCTTCACTTCAGCAGCAACTTTTGCTGCGAAAAGATCTTTATTTAAACGCGTTAATTCGCCAACGCCAGATTTTCCAGCTTTAATGTTAGTCCATGTTTCTTCGATGCTATTTCCTAGTGGTGTAACTGCGCCAATTCCTGTAATTACTACTCGTCGTTTACTCATTGTATTACTCCCCTCAAGCATTTTTCGTTTTTATTTTCCCCATCTCATTGTAACGGCACCCCATGTTAAGCCACCGCCAAATCCAACAAGTACTACTAAATCATCATCTTTTATCTTACCTGCTTCAAGCTCATCTACCAAGGAAATACCAATAGATGCCGCAGACGTATTCCCATATTTGTGAATCGTTTTTGACATTTTTTCCGGTGGTAGCTCTAGACGCTCACGAGCTGATTCCATAATTCGAATATTCGCCTGATGCGGCACTAAAAAATCTACGTCTTCTTTTGTTAAACCTGCTTTTTCTAAAACGTTCATTGCAGATTCACCCATTTGACGAACGGCAAATTTAAATACTTCACGGCCATTCATAGCGATTGTATCTTGCTGTGTTAAATACAAATTCTTTCCACCTGTACCGTCAGCACCAAGTTCAAATGATAAAATACCTCTACCTTCTGATACTGGACCAATAATTACTGCACTTGCACCGTCACCGAATAATACAGCGGTATTACGATCTTCCCAGTCAAGTACTTTCGACAGCTTTTCAACACCTACTACTAAGACATATTTATAAGCATTTGATTCTACAAACTGCTTTGCCGTCACTAAACTATATATAAACCCTGCACAAGCTGCCGCTTGGTCCATCGCTGCTGCATTAACTGCTCCAATTTGCTCCTGAACCATACATGCGACACTTGGAAAATTTTGATCTTGTGTTACTGTCGCTACGAGGATTAAGCCTATTTCCTCTGGTGAAATTCCTGCTTTTTCAATAGCCTCTTTTGCTGCAGCTACTGCTAAATCTGAAGTTTCCTGATCATCAGCAGCAAAATGACGCTGCTCAATCCCTGTGCGAGTTCGAATCCATTCATCCGAAGTATCCATTATTTTTTCTAAATCAAAATTCGTAACGACCTTCTCCGGAACGTATTTGGCAATCCCTAAAATACCAGCGTTCATTTAGCAACCCCTCTGCTTTCTTACTATCAATTATTAGTAACTGGTCATAATTATAACTCATAAATAAGATCAGGTGCAAGATGAATTAAAATTAATGCTTTTTTTCCTATCAATTCCACCACGAATTAATCACTGCGTGAAATCGGGCGCTTGATAGCAATTGTATAGAATTTAGCGGGGCTTGAAGCACTTCTACACGCTACGACACACAAGTATTTGTGACGTCTTTTAATTTCAGTGATGTATTGAAATTGCATTAAAAATAAAAAAAATGTTATTGTTGTGACAAATTCGCCATGTTTCACAGAAAAGGTTCTTTTTTTTTCGATTTATGTTATGATATGATAATGAATATGTAGTAAAATCTTATGATATAAAAAAGTTCGGTTGAGGTGAAATTAATGCGATATATCGTAACATTCATATGGTCATTCCTACTAGTTTCAATGTTAAACTACGTAGTAGGCTCTGTACTTGGTGCAGAATTTGATATCGATACTGCTATTGTTACATCAGTTGTATTTACAATTCTTGTTTTCATTATCGGTGCAATTATTCCAAACGAGTCAACTCCAGAAGCTGCAGACAATCATTAATTCAACTAGAAAAAACCTGTTTCGCTCAATGCGGAACAGGTTTTTTGTTATTTTTCAACGACACATTGACCATCATGCATTTTAATGTGCAATGTTTCTCCTGGTAATACTTCACCTCGAAGCAATTCTTTTGCAACCGCAGTTTCAATATAACGTTGCACGAAGCGTTTTAATGGTCTTGCGCCGAACTGAGCATCTGCTCCTTGTTCGACAACCCAATCAACTACATTTTGTTCTACTTGTAAAGTAATGTCTTGCTCTGCAACTCGTTTGACAAGCTGTTCGATATATTTCCATGCAATGGCTGTAAAATGCTCATCTGATAGTGCATGGAACATAATAATATCATCCATACGATTTAACAGCTCTGGTTTAAAATGTTGACGCAGTGCAGCCATCACTAAATCCTCAACAGCAGCATCGGCTTCTTTTGCTTCCATTAAATAGCTTGAGCCAATGTTAGAAGTTAAAATGACCACTGTGTTCGTAAAGTTAACCATACGCCCCTGGCTATCAGTAATGCGACCATCATCTAAAATTTGTAGTAAAATATTTGCGACATCCGGATGGGCCTTTTCAATTTCATCTAATAAAACAACTGAATACGGATTTCGGCGAACAGCTTCTGTTAATTGACCACCTTCCTCATAGCCAACATAGCCTGGAGGTGCCCCTACAAGGCGCGATATGCTATGTTTCTCCATATATTCACTCATATCAATGCGAATAAAATGATCCTCAGAATCAAACAATTGTGCCGCTAGTGCCTTCGCAAGCTCTGTTTTACCAACACCTGTTGGTCCTAGGAATAAAAAGCTACCAATTGGTCGATGCGGATCTTTAATACCCGCTCGAGCACGCCATACCGCTTCCGTAACAAGCTGTACTGCATTATCTTGTCCGATTACACGCTCATGCAATGTATCTTTTAAGCGCAATAATTTTTCTCGCTCACCTTCTACTAATTTCGTCACTGGTATTCCCGTCCAGCGCGAAACGATTGATGCAATTTCATCAGCCGTTACCTCTTCACGCAAAATACGTGATTCCGTACCATTTTCTAATTGTTTTTCCATCTCTTGAATGTCCTTTTCAAGTGTAGGAATTTTCCCATGACGTAGTTCAGCTGCTTTATTTAAATCATATTTACTTTCTGCTTCATCTAAGTCGCGGCGGTATTTATCAAGTTTTTCACGTTTTTTCTGAATGCCGTGTAACGCTTCTTTTTCGGTTTCCCATTGTTTACGCATGCCCTCAGAGGATTCTTTGAGCTTTGTTAATTCCTCACTGAGCTGCTCTAGACGTTTTTTACTCGCCTCGTCTTTTTCATTACGCAATGCTTGCTCCTCAATTTCAAGCTGCATAATACGGCGTGTAACTGCATCCAATTCCTGTGGCATGGAATCAATTTCTGTTCGAATCATCGCACATGCTTCATCGATTAAATCGATCGCTTTATCTGGCAGGAAACGCTCTGTAATATAGCGATTGGAAAGCCCCGCTGCCGCTACGATTGCACGGTCATGAATACGTACCGCATGATGCAACTCAAAGCGCTCTTTCAAGCCTCGTAAAATGGAAACTGTATCTTCAATAGACGGCTCTCGTACAAGCACCTGCTGGAAACGACGCTCTAAAGCAGGATCTTTTTCAATATACATACGGTATTCATCTAATGTTGTAGCCCCGATACAATGTAGCTCACCTCGTGCAAGCATTGGTTTAAGCATATTCCCAGCGTCCATTGCACCATCCGTTTTACCAGCACCAACAATTGTATGAATTTCATCGATAAATAAAATGATGCGTCCCTCTGATTCTTTTACTTCTTTTAATACACCTTTTAAGCGCTCTTCAAATTGGCCACGATAACTAGCACCTGCTATTAAAGCACTCATATCCAGCTCATACAGTACGCAATCTTTTAACCCCTCAGGAACATCGCCCTTTACTATACGTTGAGCTAACCCTTCTACAATAGCTGTTTTACCAACCCCAGGCTCCCCTATTAAGACAGGATTATTTTTCGTTTTGCGTGTTAAAATACGAATGACATTACGAATTTCTTCGTCACGACCGATAACCGGATCCATTTTACCGTTTTTAACTTCTTCTATTAAATTACGTCCAAATTGTTCTAATGGCTTTTTGTCATTTGTTTGTTGAAATTGCATATTTAGCACTCCTTTTTAATAATGTTAATCGGAATCCCGTTTGCCATTCTATTTCATAGAAAATGTTTGACCTTTTTTGACTAACTTTATTTTACAACACTCGACAAACTAGAGCAAAGAATTAGCCCTAAAATTTCTTCACTTATTACTGGAAAACTACGTTATAATGAAAGTATATTTCTTAGATCTAGTAAATTGCTCACTTAATTTTGTAATAATTAAACAATTTTTACGAAAAAAGAAAGAGATGTGTTGAAGATATGGCTATTATGGATAATATACAGGAGAAATTTCACGATCTTTTTCAAAAGCACGGTGTTTTTATTAAAGTGAATAAGGATAGTAAAATCTTTTTAGAGGGCGAACGTGCGAAAGAAATTTATTATATAAAAACAGGAGCTATCTCGATTAGTCAGGAAACGGAGAATGGAAAGGAATTAACCATTCGTATTTGTGGTCCTGATAGCATCATTGGAGAAAGCTCATTATTTTGCAACTTTACGTATAATTCGATGACCGCTAAAGTACTAGAGCCCTCCAGTTTATATGTTCTTAGCCTTGAAACATTAGAACTTTTACTAGTGGAACAGCCTATTTTAATGGTGGAGTATATGAAGTGGTTGCAAACAGAAAATTTAAAGCATCAAAGCCGTTTGCGTGATTTGATTTTACATGGGAAAAAGGGCGCTTTATTTTCAACGCTTATCCGTCTTTCAAACACTTATGGGAAGCCGTTAGAAAATGACACTATTTATATTGACTTCCCGTTAACACATACAGAGATTGCTAATTTATGTGCAACGAGTCGAGAGATGATTAATCGCATGCTGAATGACTTAAAGAAGCACAATATTATATCTTTTGAAAAAGGTTATATAACCATTCACGATCTACAATTTTTAAAGGATGAAATCGCCTGTGAAAATTGTCCGTTACAAATATGTCGTATTGATTAGTACACTTACATACGAAATCCCCGCTTATGAGTTATAAGCGGGGATTTTTTATCGTGCTTTAAGTGAACTTAGCGTACACCTAATGCCATTTTTGCATAGCGTGACATTCTATCTTTTGACCAAGGTGGATTCCATACAATATTTACATTTGTACTTTTCACCTCTGGAAGCTCACCTAATGCTGTATTCACTTGATCAACAATAACAGGTCCCATCGGGCAGCCCATAGACGTTAACGTCATTGTAACAATTGCTGCACCCTCTTCATCTAACTCTACATCATATACTAAACCTAAGTTGACGATATCAATACCAAGCTCAGGGTCAATTACATTTTCTAATGCACCGAACATGCTGTCTTTCATATCTTGATCCATCTGTATTTCTCCTTCCGTCACAGTGTTAACTTAATCATAGCAGATGCATCTTATTATGCCAAATGCTGTGCAAGCCATTCAGTTGCTGCTAACATACCATCACGTGGCACAGTATGACCTGCTTTCTTATTCGCTATAAATTTTAAGTTTTCTGGATTTTTTTCATAATATTTGCGTAAAGTTAAATAAAAATCATACGTTTCCTTGAAAGGTACAGTTTTATCTAACTCCCCATGCCAAAATAGAACAGGTCGTTCTGCAAATTTGTCTGGTGTTAGGCTCACATCATATTTAGCTAGAAGCTCATTCGTTTGTTGTACTTCTTCTTCGGACATCGGCAAATTCACACCGTTTTTAGCGAATTGCTGTAATTGATACTCCGCTAATTTAGTGAAACTTGGTGCACCCATGCAAACTGCTGCTGTCTTGATCCAATCATAGCGCTTTAAACAGCCTGATGTGACAATACCACCCATTGATGTACCAGAAATACCAATTTTATCATTCACTAATAATTTTTTATTCTTTAATTCATTATATAATTGTTCCACTTCATGAATAGAATTTAAAACAATATCCCAAAAATGTAAGCTCAATTGCATCTCAGTTAGGCCTTCACTACGGTCGCCATGTAATTTTGCATCTGGCAATAGGACACGCACCCCTCTGCCTACTAATTGATATGCATAATGTAAGTTATGTTCTTTTGCACTCGTGAAACCATGTAAAAAAATTACTACCGGGGTTTCTTCATTCATATTTTCCGTATGTATATGTAATAAAGGAATATTTCCCCACAATTCTTTCTCAACAATCATCTTTGTCACTCCCAACATTTGTCTCATCTTTATGTTAGCAAACTTTTTTCACTGTGACAAAATTTTGACGAATGGTTTACAAAACGATACTATTCAAAATATAAGAAAGGGGCAATAAGCTATGAAACCGCATTTAATCGTTTTGGACTTAGATGGTACGTTATTAACGGACCAACAACAAATTTCAGCAAAAACTAAAAAAACATTATTGCAGGCAAAGGAACAAGGCCATCAAGTTATGATTGCTACCGGTCGTCCTTATCGTGCGAGTGATCTTTACTATCACGAGCTTGGCCTTACAACGCCCATCGTAAATTTTAATGGTGCTTACGTCCACCATCCTAAAAATGCTGCTTGGCAGACTAAACATACTCCTATTGATTTAAGCGTAGTACATGATGTCGTCAATTCCATCAATAGCTATGAATATGAAAATATTATAGCGGAGGTGAAGGACGATATTTATGTTCATACAGAGAACTCACGGATTTTAAATATATTTAATATGGGGAATCCTAAAATTACTCATGGGAATCTCTATACCCATTTACTTGATAACCCTACTAGTTTACTGATTCAAGCGAATGACGTGAATTCAATGATTATTCGTGACCATTTACAGGCTGTTCATGCAGAGGTCATTGAACATCGTCGTTGGGGTGCCCCACTTCACATTATTGAAATTGTTCGCCGTGGCTTAAATAAAGCAGTAGGAATCGCTCATGTAGCACAAGATTTAGGTATCCCACGTGAGCGTATTATTGCATTCGGTGATGAGGACAATGATTTAGAAATGATTGAATATGCCGGTATCGGTGTCGCAATGGGCAATGGCATCCCTGCTTTAAAAAACATTGCCAACGAAATTACGACAACCAATAACGACGATGGCATCGCTAAAATGCTTATCGAACGTTTAAAACTATCCTAGTTAAATAAAAAAACCCTATTTTTTGGATCATCACCATAAGTTGTGGATGTCATTCATGAAAATGTAAGCCATCTATGAAAGTTGCGCGAAGTACGCCCAGTCGGACGGAAATCAACCACATGTTATGGTGATGAGCCCATTTTTCACTTTAACTTTCGAGTTAACAATACACTGAGTTGCAATTATACTGAAACTCGATATGATATTATAACTATATAAAATTTTATTAGGAAGTAGTTTCGAGAAATATAGAGTGGAAATTGAAAACTCGACACGTGTTCACCTGTTATGTAGTATAGGTATTTGTAAACTTCTCATATAGAGTTAAAAGAATATTAAATTAGGGGGACAAATGATGAAAATTTTTACTGATAGTGGCTGTGATCTACCAAAGTCTTACTACGAAGAAAACAATATTGAACTTCTTCCACTACGAGTGCAATTGAACAATAATGAATATGATGATGTCATTTCGATTGATTCCAAAGAAATTTACGACGCTATTCGTCAAGGTGCTCGCCCAAAAACATCCCAAGTATCACCAGAGATATTTCTCAATCATTTCGAAAATCTAGCGAAAAATGAAGAAGAAGGAATCTATATTGCCTTTTCATCGGAATTATCAGGCACCTATAATACCGCTGTCATGATTCGCAATCAAGTACAGGAGCAATATCCATCCCTTAAATTAGCTATTATCGATTCTAAATGTGCTTCACTAGGTTTCGGCCTAGTAGTCGAAGAAGCCGTTCGCCTTCGAAATACAGGTGCTTCACTGGAAGAAATCGAAGCAAAAATTACAGCTCTTACTCCACAGATGGAGCACTTATTTACGGTGGAAGATTTAGATTACCTTGCTAAAGGTGGTCGTGTATCTAAGGCAAGCGCATTTCTAGGGGGGCTCCTAAGCATTAAACCCATCTTAAATGTTGAGGATGGTAAACTTGTGCCGATTGAAAAATCGCGTGGACGTAAAAAAGCCATCGCTCGCATGTTAGATTTAATGCAGGCGCGCGGTGAAAATTTCTCTGAAAAAGTTGTTGGTATTAGCCATAGTGATGATGTGGAATTTGCCAACGAAGTAAAAGCTTCTATCCAAGAAAGATTTTCACCAAAAGCCATTCAAGTAACAATGATTGGTTCAGCTATCGGCTCCCACGTAGGACCAGGTACAATTGCCATCTTCTTTACAAATAAAAGCTATCAAGCTTAACAAAAACCCCCTCCGCACTGAAAAGTGTTGAGGGGATCTTTCATTTTATCCTACTAGGATTAGTTTAGAGCATCTTGCTCTTTACGTCGTACTTTACCTCGTCTAATAATAACAACTACAAATCCTATGAATATTAACCATACTAATCCTAGTGCTACCATATAAGGTACATTTAATCCTTCATCATTTCTAACTTGATAAATCTCTACCATTTCGCGATTTAAAATAACTGGATAAACGTCTTTTTCATTAATACGAACTTTTTCTTCATGTATAATACCGTTTAGCATTTTACCTTTACCAAGCTGAGCAGGTGTTAAATCAACGCGTTGTGTTTCACTAGTATTATTAACCATGATGACCCATTTCTCTTTATCGGACGTACGTGTAAATACAAGTAGGCCATTTTCATTTGTGAGAACTTCAAAATCACCGTTGCGTAATGTCTCAGATTTATTACGTAAAGATTGGACATGTTTAATATAATCGATTAATTCTGTATCAGTTTTAAAGTTATATATTTGGTGCGTATCTGGCTTTTTTTCACCGTTCATTGCAATTTCTGTACCATATTGTACAACTGGAATTCCTGGCATCATAAATAAAGCACCCATCGCCATTTTCAAACGCGTTGGTGGGAACATATTTTCTGCTGCAGAATCAAATGTAAATCGATGCGTTTCTAACGAATCAATCATAATCTGAGTTGGTTTCTTACCTGTAAAAGGCTCCATCAACTTAGTAGAATCCATATCAACATTTTTAAAGATATTACGGTAAATATCAGCTGAAGCTTTAGAAAAGCTTGCATCAAAGTTTGCATCACTTTCTTCATTTGAAATGACATAGAGTGATTTTTTCGTATCCTTTAATGCTTTAATCACAGCATTGATAAATTCTGTATCAGCACCAGCAATATTCGTTAAACGCACTCCACCAACATCGTATGTAGAGACAAAGTCTGTTACTGATTTAACAAGTGCGTCTTGTACGTCTTTGTTTGTTAAGTCCCACTGTACTTGTCCATTATTTGTTGAAGCAATCCAGTCCTTTTTCGCTGGATCTTTTGCCCACTCATGATTCGGACTTACATTGTTTAATGGAAAATCAACCATGATCGATACGTTTTTAGCTTTATAGGCCTCAATGACACTTTGAAACTCCTCAGCTGTCCCAAAATGACGCTCAATTGAAGAGTAGCTCGTCGGCATCGATCCATCATATTTCTCAGTGGCAAAAATCGGGCCAATAGAAGCGATTGTAAAGCCCATCTCTCCTATAAATTTTAGTTTATCCTGTAAACCTGCAAAATCGCCTCCTGCAAATTTAGTAGCGTCTTGCGTATTTGTATCAAAATCGTTAGTGCCCGAACCATTAAAGAAACGATCAACGAGTAAATCATAGATGCTTTCTTCTGCAATCGTTCTTGTCGACGCTTCATCAGCATGTGCAACTGGTGTAGCACTCACTAATGAAGTTGCTAGTAAAAGCGATGCAGCTGTCGCACTTATCCACTTTTTGAATTTCACTTTTAATTCCCTCTCTTTCAAACCAATCCTCCGTCATTTTACCAAATAAAATAGTCCCCTCGCTATCAATTTAAAATATTTTCCGAAAATGACAAAATGAATTACGGCAAAAAGGTGTCAACTTCTCCTTCAAACACAATTTATCGACTTGATTGTGGGACCTGAGCAATTTCACCTTCAAAAAAAGCCGTGAAGCGAGAACTTCACGACTTTTACAAAATTATGCTAAGAAATTTTGACCCATTGGTAATTTGAAGCCTAGGAACAATGTAATCAATAAGAACACTGCAAATAAAATCCAAAACATACCAGTTGGTTTATTTTTCTTTTGACGAACTAATACCATTTCCATCATACCAATGACTAAAATACCACCTATAAATTTAAAGCCATAGAGCATACCCATACCATAATCCATGCCTTTAATAAATAGTGCTCCACCAGTAATGATAATTAAAATGTAGAATAAACGTAATGTCATATGTAAGCCTTTTGACTGCTTGCCCATTAATGCTGCAATTAAAAAGATTACAATTGCAACTACCCAAGTAGTAATATGCAAATGCGTTTGGCTAGTTAAGAAACTCATTATTGTCCCACCTCATATTCTTTTTTCTATCAAACTCTATCCTACCATGTGATGGAAAGGGTTTCAAACATTACAATAGTGTTCATATAATTTACATCAATTATGCCTCGGAAAATTGCGTCGAAGGGTCTAACTTCTTTCAGCAGATGTTTAGACACCCACTGAAAGAAGTTAAAAATCCGCGGAGGTAAACTCACGCGGATTTGAAAAATTATTCAAAATGATTCACTAAAGTACCGATGCCTTGGATAGATACTTTTACAGTATCACCAGCTTTTAAGAATTGTGGCGGATTCATGCCTTTGCCAACACCTGCTGGAGTACCTGTTAAAATAACGTCACCTGGCTCTAATGTAACATGCTGAGATAAAATCGATACTAATGATTCTACAGTGAACATCATATCTTTTGTTGAGCCGTTTTGACGTACTTCGTCGTTCACTTTTGTAACGACTGTTAAATCTTGTGGATTCGGAATTTCATCTTTTGTTACAAGGTAAGGTCCAAGTGGACAAGTTCCATCCAAGCTTTTTCCTAAGAAGAATTGCTTATGTTTTTCTTGTAAATCACGAGCTGTTAGATCATTGGCAATCGTATAGCCAAATACATAATCGTATGCTAAGTTTTTCGGAATATTTTTACCACGTTTACCAATGACAACCGCTAATTCGCCTTCATAATCCATTTTAGATGAAAGATCAGCATGAATAGAAATTGTTTGGCCATCAGCAGCAATAGCAGTCGGAGATTTTGTAAATACCATTAAGTCTGTTGGAGCTGCTTCTGCACCCATTTCTTTAGCATGTTCATCATAGTTTTTCCCAATACACATAATGTTTTTTGGTGTGCGTGGAATCGGTGATAACCACTCGATCACTGTAAATTCGCGTTTGAAACTATTAGCACGGTCTGATTTTTCAGCGGCTTCTACTAATTTACGAATCTGTTCAACAAAATCAAAGCCTAGAGCAATGCCATCTACAATTGAACTTGAAAAAGAAGGGAGAACTTGAAGTTCATTTTGAATAGCGAGTACATCCCATACTGCTTCTTCTTTTTTTACTTTTGGTCCAAAGCTTACATGTCCACCTAATTTAAATGATAAAATTTTCATGATTTTCAGAGCTCCTTCTTTTTTTTACATAATACAACAAAATTATAGAAATTGCCTTACTTTTACGAAAACTATTTTTATTCCGAATAATTTGCTGTTTTTTTACCATAAAGTGTGGTTGATATCCGTTCCGACTGGGCGCTTTCCCGGGGCGTCCGAGGAGTCGCCCAGTCTCCACTACAATCAACTTACTTACATAACATACGTTTTAACAAATGCTATCCCAACTTTTGATAATGAGCCAAATCGCAATTAATTATTCTTATTATACAAGACGTATTCATTAACTTTATGTTGCCCTCACATTAAAGATGCACGCTGATTTCTACCGCAGATTGTTCGCTTTTTGCACGAGAGTCAAGCCCTTAACATTTACCCTGCTTTCGTTTTCGCCTTATACGTTAACTTGCGCCATAAAGCCTCTAGCGGACCTTGTTGCCATTTCGCTAGCCAAATTTCTGCCACAATCATTTGTACAATAATAATGCTGACCGCAATTAGCACGCCTGTTGCGACGTTTACTTTTCCATACAAGCCAAATCCAAATTGATAAAATAGACATGTTCCAATGACCGATTGAAGTATATACATCGTAAACGACATACGCCCTATTTTCGCAAAAGGACTAAGCAATTTTGGTACACCTGGGAGTAAACAAAGTAAAACAATGAGCCCCGTATAGCCTACTGCTAAAATTGGACCACCTATGTATACTTTTAAGTAGTCTAATAAATACGTACGCGTAAACATGATCGGTGAGCTTTTAATAAAAATACCAATTGCTAACCCAGCTACCGCTAATGTCAGCCATAGCCATTTAAGCTCTCTCGCTCGTTCTACTAAACGCCATTTAGAGGCTGCGGCACCAATTAACATAAATGGTAGAATTGTAAATAATGCCACAAACCACATGCCGATTCCTGCCTGAACAGATAAATCAGTTAGACGTTGCATAAATGCATCAACCCAGCTCCCTGTTCCATAAGCAGTTATCGCCTGCTCTACTGAAGTAATATCTAAATACTCATCAATCTTTGTATTGAAATTAATATATCCTACTACAAATAACATAAAAGCTTGCATGACGCCGCTAATCATAACGCCAATTGACAATAACCAAATTGGATGTAGACGTAGTAATAGCACTAAAAAAACGCCACAAAATGCATACATCATCAAAATGTCGCCCCACCAAATGAGCACAGCATGTAGCAAACCAAATACAAATAATACAGAAAGTCTTCGAAGTCCTATCGCATAAAAATTTTGTTCACGACTTTGTGCTTTCTGCCATTGCATAGCGAGTCCGTAGCCAAATAACATGGCGAACAGTGGATAAAAGCTACTTTGTACATAAATATCTAAATTTTGCTGCCACACTATATCTGACGGTGTTGTAAACCATGATGCCAAATCAATATAGGGCATTGGCAAATAAAAGGCAAACATATTAACGAGTAAAATGCCTAGTAAGCTAATACCACGTAAAATATCTAATGTTGCGATGCGCTCCTGCAACATTGTCGGTTTTAACTCCACAAAAAAGCCTCCTCTATGTATATGGCGAAAACAGGACTTCCTAACATGCATTCCCTTATATGAAACTACCTCAGATAGCCCTGTTTTCACCGCTTTCACTTATGCATGTAAAACCCGTTCAATATCAAATAAATAGAGAACCTTATCACTCACTTTAATTTGAAGGATTGATTCAATCGCCTCACTATACACTCTAAGCTGGACACCATATCGTTCTAAAAGTTCCTTCGTCAACGCTGGTTCCTCAGCAAAATGTGATTGGATACGATCGGTCTTATAATCAAGCAAGATCCAATCCCCGTTTTCATCCTCAAATAAGCAATCAATAATTCCTTGTACAATTTGAGCGTCGCCATCTTCATCTACTCTACTAATGGTAAATGGTAATTCTCTGCGAATCGTTTTTGCTTTTTTAAAGCGTTGTCCAATGTCTGTTGTAAAGAAATTATATATTTTTTTCGACGGAACAACTTTCCCCTCAGCCTCGGTCAGAAGCTGTCTATCCACTAAATTAGTGACAAACTCCTGAACCTCCTGTACATCCATAAAGCCGTTTTGAGGGACATGTTGCATTACTGTATGAATCGCTGTCCCTATTTCTGCACCTGTCAGCTGCTTGTCCTGTAAAAAGGTTGGACGGGGTGCAACGGCCGTCGTTTTTTGCTTAGAAGGTGCTGAAAAGTAATATTCAGGCTCTTCCTGTCTTTGAAGATTTTCTAAACGCTTAATTTCACTTACAGATGTTTTTGAACGTTTTTGTGTTGATTTCTGAAACGCATATTGTGCTTGAAAGCGCATCGTAATTTCCGACTGCAAAGCTTCATCCTCTGGCGTTTCTAGCAATTGCTGTACCTCGTCCTCTAACGCCTGTATATCATACGCATAATGGCTTGTTTCAATAGCTCGTACCCACCAATGCGATACATCATCTGCTGCCTTATAAGGGGAAGCAGCAATGGCTGAAAAATCTGCATGTCTTGCTACTGCAGGCCCAAGCCAATCAAAGTAACTATTTGCTCTAGCGCGTAAATACTCCTGTAGGGGGGCATCTAGCGGCAAGCTTTGTGCATCTAGCCAATTGTCGCGGGTTTTATCCCAATTTTTTACCGAGCCTACTAAAATAAGTCGCTCCTTTGCACGTGTCATCGCTACGTATAATACACGCATTTCCTCAGCACGCATTTCCAGCTCTTTTTTCTCCTTCAAAGCTAAAAATGGTAGAGATGTATACGTAATGCGATTTTCTGGATCAACTGCCTTCACTGCAAGACCAAAATCTTGATCGAATAAATATGGGTTATGGAAATCCATTTTATTAAACGGTCGCCCCATCCCAGCCACAAAGACAACGGGATACTCTAACCCTTTAGATGAGTGAATGGTCACAAGGCGAACGACGTCATCCTTTTCTCCAATCGATTTCGCCGTCCCTAAATCGTCACCACGCGTACGCATACGATCAATAAAACGTAAAAAGCGGAATAGTCCTCGAAAGGCTGTTTTCTCATACATTAAAGCACGGTCGTGTAAAATGCGTAAATTGGCCTGACGCTGCTTCCCATTCGGCATCGCTCCAACCATCTCATAATAATGCGTATCTAAATAAATTTTCCAAATTAAATCTGACAGCGAACCACGTCGCGCTAAATCTCGCCAGTTTTCAAATGCTAACATAAATCGTTGAAGCTTCACAAAAGTGTCAGACTGCACACCAAGCCCCTCACTTCGAATGAATTGCCTTAACGCATCATAAAATGGCGCTTTCGCATCTGCTAGCCGAATTTTTGCTAGCTCATTTTCTGTTAAGCCAACAAATGGAGCGCGTAGCACTGAAGCTAAAGGAATATCCTGATATGGATTATCAACAACCTTTAGTACATTCAGCATAATCATTACTTCAAGCGCATCAAAATATCCTTTCGAGGACTCCGCATAGAGCGGGATTCCCGCAAGCTTAAATTCCTCTACTAAATCCGTCGACCATGTCATTGAACGCATTAAAATTACAATATCACTATATTTTAACGGACGTTCTGTCTTCGTTTTTGTATCGAATACGGTTGTCCCGTCTTCCATCATCTGTCGAATACGTTCAATAATAAAACGTGCCTCATACTGTGATTTTTTTAATTCTTCTAATTCAGAAGCGTCGCTTACAGTATCTTCTGCTTCTTCGTCCAACTCCTCTTCCCCGGGAGGATGCATGATGACTAGCTCTACCGGAACTTCTTTGTCATCATACGGGGCTGCTGGCTTTAGTGAAGCATTTTCATCATAAAGAATTTCTCCAACTCGCTCACCCATAATTTGTGCAAATACATAGTTTGTAGCATTCAACACTTCTTGTCGACTACGGAAGTTAGCGTTTAAATCTATACGCATCCCCGTCAAATCTGGGGTCTCTTGAAACTCGCTGTACTTTTGCATAAAAAGCTTCGGTTCTGCTAAACGGAAACGGTAAATGCTTTGTTTGACGTCCCCAACCATAAAAAGATTTCCATCTTGCTCACTACCTGTTTTCACAAGCTGTAATATCGTTTCTTGTAACATATTTGTATCTTGATATTCGTCTACAAGCACTTCTTTAAAATGTTGCTTCAAATCTAGAGCTACAGGTGAAGGCTGTAATTCACCTTCGATTTCTACAGTTAAAATTTGCAAGGCGAAATGTTCTAAATCTGAGAAATCAATAATTCCTCGTTCTAATTTTGCCATGCGGAACTGTTCACTAAAAACATTCGTCAATTCGACCAATGTTCCTATCGTAGGCCCCATTAATCGAATCTCTTCCAGCAATCGTGCAGGAGTACGAACGAAGAAAGTCTCTTTAAGCTTGTTTACAATTTTTTTAGCTGCCTCACGCTTTTTCTTAGCAAGTTCCTGTAGCTCCACATCTACTAAAGCATCCTTGGATACACGCTTTAAAGTTGACCATTTTACCGTAGCAAAATAATCAAAAAGTTCTTGCCACGTTCCTTCACGACTAATGCGAATGCCTTCCTGAATCATAGCAAAATCCATTTCTGCAGTTTCAGCATACGGTCCAGGCCCAGCAGGCTGTAGCGTAATGGAACGCATTTCAGAAATTAACACAAATGCCTCTTCAAGACTATGTTTGACTGTTAATTTCACATATTTTGATAGCTCTAAATCATCAATTGTTACGTCCGCCGCCAAGTCGTATGTCTCAGGTAGACTACGAAGCCATTTTTGAGGCTCTGCATGAACACGGGACGTATCATAAAGCTTACTTATTAACGTTTCTATTGCCTGATCATCACGATCCGATGTAAAGCTATCAACAAGACGATAGATTGCTTGAACCTGTGTTTCGTCCTCAGAATCGTAAGCATCTTCTAATACTTCGGCTAATATATCGTCCCTTAACAAAGCAACCTCTGCCTCATTTGCTATACGAAAGCCTGGATCAATATCTAGCATATAGGCGTACTGCTTCACAATAGCTAAGCAGAAAGAATGCAGCGTTGAAATTTGCGCTTTATTGACAAGGCTTAACTGGCGTCGCAAATGGTTAGAAGTTGGATTTTCTGCAATAGCCTTTTCAAGTGCCTCCGCCATACGGTGACGCATCTCAGCAGCGGATGCATTTGTGAATGTTACGACAAGTAACTCGTCGACATTGATGGGATCCTCTGTCGCTACTACCTTTTCAATCATTCGATTAATGAGAACTGCCGTTTTACCAGAGCCTGCCGCAGCCGATACAAGTGTATCCTGGCCGCTTGCATAGATTGCCTTCCACTGGTCGTCAGTCCATGTCACTTCCGCTGGCTTTTCAGGTATTTTTTGTACCAACTTACTTCATCTCCTTCCGAATTATCTCAACGATATCATTCGGTTTTGCTTGCTGTAACTGACGGTAGCTTTGCTTGCCATCAGATGGGTCAAATTGACAAACAGCTGTAAATTGACAGTAGTCACAGGCTGTTTTTGATTTCAGTTTATACGGACTAATGGAAGTATCCCCTGCTAAAATTCCGTTACCAGCCTCTTGATGCTTGCGCCGTACAAAATGCTGTAGATTTTTCATATCATTTACAGGTACAATCCGTGACTGAGATTCTGATGGTGTCCCATCTTTTTTCATATAGACAGGAATAATTTTTGAATGCCCACTCGATTCCTCTAATTGCTCGTCCATCGATAAAATGGCCTCCGCATTTTCTGACAAAAGACCTTTCATTTTATACTGTTTTAAACGGTCTTCTTCTATTTCGCTGTCGCTTAAATCCTTGTCAAGCTTTAGCATTGGATTGTGGACATGTACATAAAGAACCCCAGCCGGTTCCGCTTCACCTGGTAGCCAGTAAGAGGAATTTTCCATTGCTACATCTAAATATGTTAGTACCTGTAGTGACAATCCATAGTAAACCTCATTCAAGTCTAAATCACGGGCTGATGATTTATAATCGACGATCCGTAAATAAGAGCGGTCATCAATAGACGCACTATCCACCCTATCAATACGACCTCGCATTAACATTTTCTTACCACCTGTTAAATCAATTTCAAGCGGTGGAAGCTGTTCATTTTGGCCCGGTCCAAATGATGCCTCAATGGCGATTGGCTTAAAATGAGAGACATTTGCATGCTGTGTAAGTGCAGTCATTGTTCGCTCGACAATTCGAATAAGCTTACGTTGAATGTAGCGATAACGCGCGCTTGATTGTAAGATTTGATGTGAAAACACCGGCACAATTTGCTCAACGGCTTGTCGTGCTAATTGTTTAATTTGCTGCTTTGTTAAACGTATCCACGATAGTTGCAGACGATGTGTCTCCTCAGTAATCCATTTCAATGCCTCATGGAATAAATCGCCCATTGCGAATGTTTCTAGCCTGTACTCTGCCCGCTCTTCTAGACGAAGACCATACGTTGTAAAATGCGAAAATGGGCAACGGAAGTACTTCTCAACACGAGACACGCTAGAAGTTAGCTTTTGACCATATAATTCTTGCGTAATGTAGTTTTCTAAAGGCTCTGCCTCATTTTTATGAGTGATTGGATGTAAAACTCGATTATAAACAAGTGCCCAATAAGGGTCCTGTTTATAAAATTTTTGTAACGCTACCCACTCTGGCGCAAGCTCACGGCTATGTTCAGCTTGGCGTTTTTGCACCATTAAATGTGCTAAAGCTGTCCGAGGATGACGTATATACGGTAAAGCATTTTCATCCAGTAATTCAATTGGATCAATGACCACTCGTTCGACCTTGACACCACTCAGAAGACCAGCCGTTTTATCATTGCCGATAATTTTCTTAATATAGAGTGAAGACAATAGAGCCTTCCCCTCTTCATCTGCCGTCGAATAGGACATATATAATTTATCGGATGGCGTCGTTAAAGCACGATATAACAAGAAATTTTCCTGCAGTAAACGATTTTTAGATGTTGGCGCAAGCTCATAACCAATTTGACTAAACCACTCACGCTCAGTATCTGACAGCAATCCCTCGTACTCCATACGGGTTGGATAGACCCCATCATTCATCCCTAAGACAAAAGCGACTTTTATATTGGATAAACGAGCTAATTCAACGGTCGCTACCATGACCTCATCTAATGTAGGAGGGATACGCGAAAACTCTAAAGTGTCAAAGCCCTCATCTAAAATTTTAGCCGCTTCCTCCACGGACATCTCCTGCTCACCAAACATATAAACAAACTGATCGAGCACTGCAATCCATTCTCTCCAAGCTTGATCATGCTCACTTGCAGCTAATGCATCACCTCGATCAAGTTCACTGTCTTTCATCGCTTGAAGCTTTTCATAAACATTCAAATTCTCAATCAGCTCAAATAAAGCTGTCGCAACATCTCTGCCTGTTGTCGCTACTTTCAGCTTGTCCTGCAATAATTGGAGCGGTTGACGAACTTCATCGCGAACAGCCTCGATTTCTGCTTGCATAGCACGTTCTTCGTCCGTTTGTACGCGTGAATGGAATTCAAGTCCACGATACTTTTTGAAAAACCAGCGAGCTTCCTCAAACCAGCGCTCACCAAAGATACCCTGTGCTAAACAGTAGTTTTCTAAACGATCCGCCCGTTCTCGCCAAACATTTAACTCCGCATGTAACGGAAAAAATAGATCTGTTTTTACACTCCGAAAAACTGGTTCATATTTCCAATCAGAAGTGATAACCTCTAAAGCCGACCGACTAAGCTCAATTAAAGGATGATGCAGCATCGTCTTTTTCGAATTTGTAAAAATAGGAATTTCATATTGCTGAAAAATAGTTGTAATAAGCGGATCATAAACTTCCGCTTGTCTATAAAGAAGTACGATATCTTGATAACGATACCCTGTCTCCCTTGTCAGCTTTGTTATTTCCCGGGCAATGGCATGAATCTCCGCACGTCGATTAGATGCTTCAAGCACCATTACATCACCTGAAGTTTCTTTCGTTTGAGGCACCAAATCAGCAAACTGATTTTCCATATGCTGCAAATCAGCGGATTGAAAACGGTGCGTATGATAGAAGTGTAGTGGTGCTTCTACCTCAACGCCTTCTTCATAGGCAATATCGTGTAAACGTTGGTTCGTAGAAGCGGCTTCATGAAATAAAGATTGCTCATCATACACTTCTTCAATATGGTCAAAGGGAAGAACTACCGTTACCTGCTTCGTCACCTTTAATAACTCTTTTACAAGCTCTAGTTCCCTTACAGTAAATGCTGTAAAACCATCTATATAAATAGACGCCTGCTTCATCGTCTCAGAGTATTTCAGATGCTCCGTCAAAATCGGATAATACCCTTCACTATCGACATACGTTGTGCCCAATCGTTCCTCCAAAGCTTGTAAAACGACTTGCAAATCATTCGCCTTCGCTTGCAATGTATTAGGCGCATCAATGGCCTTCAAAGATGCTGATACTTCAGCTAACACCGAACTATTTACACTATAACGACTAAACTCTCGTAATAGCGTTTCAATTTCTTCCGTAAAGCCTCGTTTCCCAGCCGCTTGTCGAAATAACGAAAACTCACTTTTTTGTTCCTCTAAAAGTTTACGAATCAGCATTCGATAGCCATAGCCGTTTACTTCTTTTCGAGCAATGCCACCCGTTTCCTGTAACACTAGCCACGCCAATCGTTTAAATGTCATAACTTGCGCACGAATTAAGCCTTGCAAGCCATGCTTATTTGTTAGCTCATACTCCGTTGAGTACGACATTTGGTCGGGGACAATTACAAAAATTGGATGACCTAACGGATCCGATTTTAGTTGTTCAACAATCTCTTGATGAATAAATGTTGATTTTCCTGTTCCTGAACGTCCTGATACGATACGCAATGTCATATACTTTCCCCCTCCTATTAATGATCTATTTAAAAGAAATGATAGTTGTTGTGGATTATCTTGATTTGCTGTTTTACCTGAGCGGGTTTCGCTTGACCCGATCACTTTGCTACTCTAACTAAAATATTTTATCTAAGCGCTACTCAATGCTTTCGCGCATCGCCTACCATTTTAGAAAAATCTATTTCGCCTTGGCGTAATGGAAGTTGTCGTACAAAACTATTTACTACATAAAGAAGATAAAAACCCCTTCTCTCATTTTACATGATAAAAGGGGCAAGATGTGCATATTCAACTTTCAACGTTAATGATTTTTCGTCAATTTTCGCGCTTGTTTTAAATCTTTCTCTACACGCGCGTTTAATCGCTTCTCTATAAACTTGCCAATCCACCAAAGCAGAACAATCGCAACTGCCGCAATAATTAGCCTTACAGGGCTTGTTAGGAGAGCTTTTAAATCGTAACCGAGCACGCTCATTGCTAAAATCATAACGAACTTCCCAGCCATTAACACTACTAAATAAAACTTTTTATGAATATGAGATAGCCCCGCTACTATGTTTACAATGACTGATGGTGTAAAAGGAAAACAAAGTAAGACGAACAAGGGACTAATGCCATTCATATCTACCCATTTTATTAGCTGCTGTACTTTTTTATTACCTGTGACAAAACGAAGCTTCGGATGCTTGCCAAACTTTCGGACAAGCAAAAATAATGCATATGACCCCGCTACAGATCCTAGCCAGGATAATAAAAATCCAAACCATAAACCGAATGCACTCGCATTAGCAACAACGAACACGACTAAAGGTAAAAACGGTAAAAACGCTTCTATAAAAGGTAATAATAAACCAATAATCGGACCGAACGTTCGGTATTGTGCCGTAATCTGCTCAATATTTTCTACAGTAAACCATTCACTCAAAATCGACACCTCTATTTATATTGCAAAATTAAATGTAAAATCGTTAGCTTTTCCGAAGTATTTTTATACTCATGGGGCTGATGTCCTGAGAATACTAGTGTATCCCCTTCTTCCAGCAATTCATGCATCTCTCCAGCAGAAATAACGGCTTGTCCTTGGATAACAGTTACAGTTTCCTCTACCCCTTCTGTGTGAGCCTCACTCCTGCTAATGGCTCCGGGCTCCATTTCAATCTTATAAAGCTCCCAGCCACGCTCTGGATTATAAGGAATAATGGAATACACACGATATCGACCATCATCTTCATCTACATGTGGTGCATCCTTACTACTATATTTCATGAAGTGTGCTGTCGGTGCTTGTAGTAACGAAGAAAATGAAATGCGCAATCCAGCAGCAATTTTCCAAATCGTTGATACTGTAGGATTTGCCTCTCCCTTTTCAATTTGTGCAAGTTGCGCTTTACTTACACCTGTAGCCTTGGCAACATCGTCTAAACTTAAATGACGCTGTTGTCGAATCTTTTTTAATTGAAAAGCTAAATTCCGACTCATTTGTTCCATTTTAATTCACCAATTTCTATTGTTTATTTTATCAGACATATGTATACTCTAATAAACATTAAGAACTATCAAACTATTCCGCTATTAGTATACATGGAAATTTTTAAGAAAGGATGATCTATTTTATGACAAGTACAACTGATTTTCAGAATGAAACGGTTAACACGCCCGATGATAGCTTTTTACAAGGCGTGAAAGATTGCATCCCCACCTTACTCGGTTATATTAGCATAGGACTCGCTTTCGGTGTTGTAGGTTCCGCTTCTGGGTTATCTGTACTCGAAATTGCACTTTTATCTATACTCATTTATGCAGGCTCTGCACAATTTATCTTTTGTGCACTTCTTTTAACAAATAGCCCTGCCTCTGCTATTATTGTAACCATTTTCGTTGTAAATTTGCGCCATTTACTAATGAGTTTAACATTAGCACCCCATTTCACACGCTATTCCATGCTAAGAAATGTTGGTTTCGGCACTTTATTAACGGACGAAACATTTGGTGTAGCTGTTACAAAGCAAATGCAAGCCGGTAAGCTATATGGTAAATGGATGGATGGGCTGAATATAACGGCCTACTCATTTTGGATTTTTTCTTGTGTAACCGGCGCCTATTTGGGACAATGGGTAGCAAACCCTGAAAAATGGGGCTTAGATTTCGCATTGATCGCTATGTTTGTAGCACTCCTTGTTTTACAGCTTAGCAGTGTAGGCAAAAGTAAAATAATGCATTATCTTATGTTAATCGGCTATATGTTTGTTATTATGTATGGTCTTTCTTATATTGTACCTTCGCATGTGGCTGTTCTTCTTTCAACTATGATTGTAGCAACTATAGGGGTGGTGACAGATAAATGACGACAACTGCTACTATGGTATGGCTCATCATTGGCTGTGCACTTGTAACCTGGCTACCCCGTATTATTCCTTTTATGTTCGTCCGAAGTGTGAAGCTACCAGAAGTTGTATTAAAATGGCTAAGCTTTATTCCAGTCTGTATTTTGAGTGCCCTTGTCATCGAAAACTTATTGGATACCGAAAACGGAAAAATTGTTACACTTAATTGGCCTGTATTTATTACATTTGTGCCAACGCTTATGATTGCACTTGTTACCAAAAGTTTATCTATTACAGTTGTAGCAGGGGTTATCATTATGGCAGCTGTAAGATTTTTTATGTAAAAAAGGTCAGTCTTAAAAGTGAGAAAGCTATCACTTTGGACTGACCTTTTATAGTAAATTTCAGCAGGTGTTCTTTTGTACCGAAAGCGTAGGTACAGGTGTTTGGACAACTGCTGAAAATAGTTAAACCGTACCTTTGTTTTTCTTCATTTTACTTGCTAGCCAAAAGCCTACTGTTAACGAAAATGCATCGATGACGAATATAATAGACGGCGACGTATAACCTGCATAGACAGATGCCGCCATAAGTGCAATAGCCAATATTAACGCAACATACCGATTATACGTAATTCGAGTAAACAATAATACGAGTAATGCTGGTAAAAATAACGCTAACATCATTTTCCCGAAAACATCCATCATATATCCCTCGGCTCAGCTAGTAATAATCCAATACGATAATGATCATTACTATATATAACATGCTGTGTTAAGCGTATTTCATTGTTACGATCTACTACTTCTAGACGACAATGTGCAGCATTTAATTGCAAAGCCTCGTATAAATCATTTTCAGTAAAAATGGCCTCACCGTTTACTTTACGAATACATTCCCCTGCCTGTAAGCCCATTTTTTCAGCTGGTGAATCAGGTAAGACAGCCGCAATAATAGCACCCTTTGAACTTGGGGCAACCGCGTAAATATCCGTTTTATCTTGCTGCGCGTAGTAGATTGAAATAACAATACGAGTCACTACACCAATTGCTAGCGTTATAAAGCCGATGAATGGCTCCAAGGCAGCTGCAAGTCCACCTATTAAAATTAATTGCCCTAGCATTAGCACCGATCGGCCAATTTTAGGCAATTGCAAAGCCGGCAATTCTTTTCTAGTAAGCTTTGAAAAGCCAATAACGAATGGGAATAGTACAAGTGCAAAGGTACTCTCCCCTAATGTGAATTGTGGCCAATATGGGAAATCTACTGGAATAACATCACCAGGTATTACAAAGAAGATTGGTAGTACCCATGCATTTCTTGAACGATAGACAATTGCCTGCATACCTCGCTTCGTCTTTTCAACTTGCGGCGTCGTGACCATCATTGCTGTTCGACGAATTAACATACCCTCCGCAATCACACATAGACCTGCTAAAATCGTAATCGTTACAATGGAGCCCTCTAATAAATATACACCTTCTAAAGAGATTCTCCACCAAGAAAATGTCCAATTGAAGTGATACATTAACCATATCGCTAACGTCGCAAACCCCATCGTATAAATAGGTGAAAGGGCATTAACAAAGTACAATATTAGTGCCAATGCAGAAATAGCGATTAAAATCATAATAAACGCTTTTGGCACCGTTAAACCTAAACCAACACTCACAAGCGAAATAAGGAGGGCAGATAACCAACCATATTTCCATTGCCCCATTAACTCTGTCCAACCCCAAATAATACGTCTATTAAAAAATTTACGCTCCTGCTTTACACGCCTATAACCTAATAAAATCGCAAACAAAATTGCGATATACATTAATGGGTTGATTAAAAAGCGGCCAATCGCTGTTACAATTTCTAATAATATATCACTAACCATACGAACACCCGCCGTTTCTATCTAGAATACTATGAATTTATTGTATCAAACGACTACACTCTTGCGTAGTACAATCTAGTAGAAAGCCTTCTATTCTTACTTTTTTCGTCATTTTGGTGGATGTCCCCGTTTTTAATAATAAAAAATGAGGATATGAGACCAACTATCAGTCTATATCCTCAAATCAAACTATCACTATTTTTTATTCTTCAATATTATGCAATAAGAAGCTTGTCGCCATTTGGAACTGTAAATCATTTTGACGATCCTCTTTATATTTTTTCAACGTTTCGTTTAAGCTGTTAAAGAAGGTAGTGTCCATATTATAATTCCCTTCTGCTTTTTTCACCTTCTTATCGTCTCGATAAAGTTTAACAGCCTCCTCCGTTGATTCATCCAAGTAACCGTCTAAACGAGCAATTTTATACCCTAGCATTTTTAAAGCATTTTGAGTATAAGCAATTTCCTCACTCATGTCGCCCTCTTTAAACTTCCCTGATAGTGGGTGCATTTGGAAAGCAAACAATTCATTTTGTTCAATCACTAAGTTAGCCTCAATACCTTGCTTATGAATCCATTCACGCTTTGGTGTCAGCCATTTATTTGTAGACAATTTAAGCTCTCCACCATTTTTCAGTGACCAAGACTCCTGTACTGTTCCTTTTCCGAAACTCTTAACACCAACAAGGGAAGCACGTCCCCATCCTTTTAAAGCGCCACTAAGCACTTCACTAGCAGATGCACTGCCCGCATTCTGTAAAACAACAATCGGAATTTTGTACATTGACTGTAAATAATTCTCGTCAAAGCTTTTTGATTCCGTTTTTAATGGTTCCATAGCACCTTCAGCATTTTGCATATAGGCAAACACTTTGCCATTCTCCAAAACTGTGCTCAGTAGCGCTGCGACGCTATGTAAATAACCACCTGGATTATCTCGCACATCGATCACTAACCCTTTTATATCTTTTCGAAGCAACTTACTCGTTTCGGCAACCCACTCATTTGCCGTTTTCTCACCAAAAAGTGAGATTTCCACATAACCTATCGGCGTATTTTCTACGTTCACTACTTCACTCGTCACCGTTTTATTAGAAATTGCTGCTCGCTCCATCGTCATTTTAATATGTTTATCTTCACTCGGACGATAGACGACAATCGTAACTTTCGTCCCTTTCTCCCCTTGAATTAAATGCATTAGTTCACTCATCTTTTTACCTTCCACTCGAGTGCCATCAACTTGTACAATTTCATCGAGAGAGCGCATCCCTGCTTTATCTGCTGGGGACGAACGGACTGGAGACACAACAATAAATTTCCCATTATTTTCAGTTAGCTCAATCCCAATACCCACTCTTTCCTCAGCTAACATTTGTCGGTGCTGTTCCGCCTCTTCCTTCGAATAATAGGTACTATAAGGGTCCTTAATAGCATCTGCCATACCACGAAGTGCCCCTTCCACCAACGCATCTTTTTTCGTACTGTATACAGATTTTTTTTCAATTAAATTCATCGCTTCATTAATCGAATCAACCTCTGTAACGACCGGTTCCTTATTATCCCCTAAATTAAACCAGTCAAAATAAATGCCACTCCCTAACAATAGACTACTAGCAAGTACGCCAACACCCGCCATCATTTTGCGCAAACCTTCCCTCCTCCGTCTCTTCTACTGTATGAATTTTATTTTTCAAACATACAAGATTAAGCTTCAAAATACTTTGTTGAATCCTATGATTTTTGTTTCGCTAGTATTCTATTGTGTATCGCAGGCTTTCTATTTCGTAGCGTAGGTATTCTATTTCGGATCAAGGGGATTTGCATTTCCTAGTGCGAGTGTTCTATTGCGGATCGTGTGGGTTTGCATTTTCTAGCGCGGGTGTTGTTTCGATGTTCACGGGTATTTACCCTCCTTCCGCGGGTATTTATCTTCCTTCCGCGGGTATTCACCTTCCTTCCGCAGGTATTCTCCCCATTCGCGGGTATTTAATAAACAAGGAAATACTCACATAAAAAAATCTGCTTCGTTTCTTCTGGCAAACGAGCAGATTCTTTCCAAATTTATTTTTTGCTTAGTCCATTGCATCTACATAGCTTTTTAACATTTCCGCATTCATCGGCCCTCTAATAGCACGTTGAATATATCCATTTGAATCAATAAAATAGGTTGTGGGAATCGTTAGTACTTGGTAGTCTAAGCCGGCTGAGTTTTTCGGGTCGAGTAAAATAGGGAATGTTAGATCGAAACTTTCTCTAAATGTCATGACAGAATCTATTTTTTCGTCCTCTGTAACGTCTCGTTCAGCCTTTGTTAAATTGACAGCTATTATTTCTACATTATCTTTTTTAGCATTTTGTTCGTAATAATTTTGCATATGTGGCATTTCTGCCTTACATGGTGGACACCATGTTGCCCAAAAGTTTAACACGACTTTTTTTCCGCGAAGCTCACTCAATGTCACATCTTCGCCATCCAAACTTGTTAAAGTAAAATCCGGTGGTGTATCTCCATTTTTTAAACCAATCTTTCGTTCGTCCATTTCTTTCCCTAGAGAAGCTGTTTCAATTTCACGATCTTCATCAATCTGCTGTTTAACATATGTACCAATCATCGCGACTACTAATAACACGACGATAAGTAGTCCAATATTTTTTTTCATTCCTTACCTCCATATGATTTAGTTACGCCAGCTAGACGCTGAATCCCTATACCTACTATAAATAATACAACGCTCACTCCTACAGCCGGTTGCCATAAACCAAGCGGCTGAAAGAAGGCCACAATGATAAGACCACACGTATATAAAAATAATGCACGATTGATAGCGGTTATTTTCCATAATATGAGGACTGTTAGTGTGCTTAGTACAAGTAGAGTAATCACTTCGCTATTGGTTGGATTATCATTTAGTAACACTACAAGGCATTGATAGCTCGATTGCGTTAAAATGATTGCCCAGCTACAAGCAACAATTCCAGTTTCGTCAAAGTGGATTTTTTTTCGATTCCACAAAATCTGTAGTGAGACTGCCATAACTCCTAAAAAGACACCGATTGTTCCACCATTAAAATAAAGGAGCGCAAACGGCTGAGCAATAACAGCTTTAAAATCAGTGACGATTACGCTAAATTTCCAAACGAGAATAAAGGTAAAAACCGCGTCTCCATATACCCCCGCCCATTTTTTCGGAAACTGTACCCGTATAACGAGCCACACAATAAAAAACGCCACAAGCAGAGCGACAGCAGTTGCTGGTAATGTTAATGTCCGGATAGAGAACCATTCTGTATTATTCACCTAATAAATCCCCCACAAAAAAAGATAGCTTCAGCATAGCATATATTCTTTATATGAACTGTCATTTCACAGTGTGTTCAAAAAATCTCCCTGAAACATGCAAAAAATAGCCTTTTGCTGAGCAATTTCATTGAAATACCCACAGAGGTATTCACACTATAAATATATTACATCAAATGGTGCCACACTAGGAAAAAGGCTTCCACATAATACTAGTTCTTAACAAATGTGAATGGCAAACAAAAAAGCTATACATTAGAAGAACTCTAATGTATAGCTTTCAATATGTTTATACCGGAATATATTTTAATGGATTCACACTTCCGACTGCTTGTCCTCGCCAAGCGCCGATGTGCACTTCAAAGTGTAAGTGAGGTCCTGTTACACGTCCAGTCATACCCATTGTTCCTATTTGCTGACCTTGGGATACTTCTGAACCAACACTAACATTGAAAGAATTTAAGTGTGCATATACTGTCGTATGAATTTCGCCATTGATAGAATGCGTAATGATAACAACATTACCATACGAGCTAAGTGGTGCAGCGTAAGAAACAACACCGTCAGCAGCTGCCCAAATTGGAGTACCTGTGCTATTTGCAAGATCGACCCCATAGTGGAATTCTGGGCCTGCGCCAATATTACGCCAGCCATAAGGTGATGTTAAACGACCATTTGTTGGCTTAATCCATGTACCATTCGATGGTGGCGCTTCGACTGTTGAAGACCCTCCACCACTATTACTGCTTGAACTGTTTGAATTACTTGAATTAGATGCTTTTGCTGCGGCTGCAGCTGCAGCAGCTGCCTTACGTTTCTCTTCTTGTTGACGAGCAATTTCAGCTAATCGATTTTGCTCATTAATGATTTTTTGTTGTAAATCCGCACTAATCTCAAGAGCCTCAGAATATTCTTTTTCAAGCAATACTTTTTCAGTCTTCAGCTTTGCTTGTTCTTTTTCTAATTGATCAATTAATTTGTTTTTCTCAGTCTTTTGACTATTTAATGATGCTTTTAAACGATCAAGCTCGGCTTTTTTGTCTTCAAGCTTTTGGCGTTTGCTTTCTAAAACTTGCTTTTGTTCCTCTAACTTTTGCTTATCCTCTTTTTGATCTTGGATAATTTGACGATCCGCCTCTAGTAAAGCATTAACAGCAGAGAATCGATCGATAAAATCTACGAAGCTATTAGAACTAAGCAGTACATCTATATAGCTAACGGAACCACCCGCCTGAATGGCACGAGCACGATCCTCTAACAATAAATCACGCTCTTCAATTTTGCGTAGAAGCTCGGCTATATCATCTTTTAAAGACTTTATTTCTTTATTTGTAGATTGAATTTCTTCCAATACATTTTTAATATTGCTATTCGTTTTATCAATTTCAGCATTTAATGTTTGAATTTGATCTAATATTTTTTGCTGCTTGTCTTCATTTACATTAATAGCATTTGATTTATTATTGATGGATGAATTTAAGCCATCTTTCTTTGATTCAATTTGTCTTTTTTCATCTTTTAAATCCGATAAACTATTTGCATAAGCTGATGGAGTTTGGATAAAAAGACATAGTGCAGATGCTGCAGCAAGTGATTTCATTAAGTTTTTCGCCATACTTTTCACCGGTTGAACTCCTTTTCGACTATTAATTTTGGTTGATGCTTGTCCTGCTTCACAAAGCTAAATTTTTAAAAACTTACGTACTGACATGAAACTTCCCCAAATACCGATTAGCACACCGATCAGTAATAGTAGAGCGCTTACTTGGTACACAAGAGGTGAGAAATCAAGTACTTGGACAAGTTCGCCTTTTAATCGAGGCGCAATAATTTTATATACATTGTGGTAAAGAGTTGCGATGACCGCAATCGGAATAATAGAACCTAAAATTCCGAGCCACATTCCTTCTAATAAAAATGGGATACGCACGAATGAATTCGTTGCTCCTACAAGTTTCATAATTTCTATTTCATCTCGACGCGCAATAATAGTAATTCGAATCGTATTAGAAATTAAGAAAATTGCTGTAAATAATAATCCTAAAATAAGCACAATCCCTACGTTACGGCTAATATTCAAGAAGTTAAACAGCTTTTCAACTTTGCCTTCACCATACATAACGTCATATGTATAATTAAATTTATCAATTGTTTTAGCAACTTTAGCTGTTTGCTGAGGATCTGAAGCCTTCACATAAATAACATTACGTAATGGGTTACTTTGCTCAAATAGTTTAAAATCGTCCCCAAAATCTTTTACTAATTTAGATAATTCATTTTCTCTTGTCGAATAAGTCATCTCAGCGATATCTGGCAATTTCTTAATTTTTTCCATGAGCGCTTTTTCATCAGCTTTACCTGCTGTTTCATCAATTAATACTTTAATTTCAACATCGTTTTCTAAATCAGATGCTACTTTATTTAAATTCATCATGATAAGCGCAAAGACGCCTACTAATATTAATGTAACTGTAACTGCACTTACGGAAGCAATAGTCATCCAGCTATTACGACCAAGAGACTTTAAACTTTCTCTAAAGTGACGTTTTACCGTATTAATTTTCATAGCCGTAGTCACCTCCGTGCTCATCACGGACAATCATTCCGCCTTCTACTGCAATTACTCGACGACGAATCGTATTTACGATTTCACGGTTATGTGTTGCCATTACTATAGTTGTACCTCTCGCATTAATTTCTTCAAATAAATTCATAATATCCCAAGACGTTTCAGGGTCAAGATTCCCGGTAGGTTCATCCGCAATAACGACCTTCGGCACATTCACGATTGATCGTGCAATCGAAACACGCTGCTGTTCGCCACCTGACAGTTCATTAGGGAACATTCTTGCCTTTTGCTTCAGTCCTACAAGCTCTAAAACCTCCATCACTCGGCGGCGAATTTCTGCTGGTTCTTCCTCGATTACCTCTAGAGCAAACGCTACATTTTCATAAACATTCAAACGAGGTAAAAGTTTAAAATCTTGGAAAACCACTCCGATTTGACGACGTAAAAAAGGTACTTTTTTATTTTTCAAGGAAGCTAAATCTATACCATTAACAGTGATTTCTCCCGAAGTAGCTTTTTCCTCGCGATACATTAATTTAATGAATGTAGATTTACCTGCTCCACTTGGACCTACAACGTAGACAAATTCACCTTGCTTTATGTTAACGGAAATTCCATTTGTCGCAACAACACCATTTGGGTATTTCTTTGTCACATTTTTCATTTCTATCATATTTAAACCACCTAAATCTCTTACATGTAAGAGGTATTTCGTAACCTATTATAACACTCAATTTCTACCTTTATTATTACAGTTTCATTTCATTCCGTGGTAGTTCCTGTTATTTCGTTATCTGATTGCCATAAATGTGTTACAACCTCGACAAACAAAATAACAGAAATCGAGCCCATTAGAGGAAAGTCGATTTCTGCCTTTCTAAAGTTTTTAAGCAAAAAAAGCATTCAAACTATGTTAGTATACATAGCCTGAATGCTTTTGTTAGTTAAACAGTTTGCTCGTCAGTCGTTGTATAGCGTACTAAAACTGCACCTGTTTTAGACTCACCTTCGATAAATAGACGATTAGCATTCTCTACTTCTTTATCGAAACGTACGACTTTTGATAAAAATTGATCCTGTGATTCAATTTTTGAAGCATCTTGAATACCTACATCTACTTTACCAAAATTCGTAACAATTTTACCGCTTAACGATATTGTACGTGGCACATACAATTCAACGGCTCCTGCGACTGTTTGTGCTTTGATTTTCGATGAATTAGTAGAGCAAGTTGTGACCACAACATGTCCATTAACCGATTTTGCTTCAACTTCATCCAATGCACCATCTAAATAAACACGGCCATTCAATGTTTCAGCCTCTAAATCTTTACCACGAACATTTGTTAATTCAATGGAACCATTTGAAGAATCTACTTCTGCCTTTCCGAAGTTAAATTTAGAGCCTTTAATCGCACCGTTTAATGTCTTTACTTTTAAATGCTCGAAGTCCGTATCTTGTAAAGTAACACTTCCGTTCATTAAACGTACTGATAATTTTTCTAATTTATCCTTTGGAACAAGGACTTTCACATTTACTTGCACTAGCTTAAGTTGACTTAAGATTCGTAATGAATCTCCATCTTCTTTGACAACGAATTGCTCTAGGAAATTAGCACGTGTTTCCTCTTCACTATCATTAACAAGAGGTGCCTTTACCTTGCAAACGACTTGGAAGCTATCTCCTTCAGCGGTTTCTAATGAAAAATTGCCATTCGGTAATTCAGCAATTATTTTATCTACATGTTCAGCTGCAACTTCTTCCGTATGTGTAAACTCAAATTTATCACCAAATGGAGAAGCTACATCAAATTCTTTGACCTTTTTTACTGCCGTATTCATCATATCCATAAAAAGTGAACCAATTTGTGATAAATCTTTACGGAAGTCCCGCATTTCTTCTTGGAAATATTTAGGGAAATCTTCGTCATTTTGCGATTGTTCACTCTTAGGACTTTCACCTTTAAATACTGACTCTTTTTCTGTTTGGGAATGCTGGCCCTCATTTGACACATCATTCATAACATGTTGAGTGGACTTGCTAGGTTGCTCTAATGCTTCTAATAATGTAATCGCCTCTTGCGCTGAAATTGTTCCTTTTTCCACAAGTTCTAAAATTCGTTGACGTTCATTTTGCATAATTAAAATTAGCCTCCCTCAGTTCGTTATAGTATTTATACGAAACACATTGTGAAAAGTTTCACCCAAAAACAAAAAATTGGGAATATATCTTATTTTAGGCACATTACCATAAGGTGTGGTTGATTTCCGTTCCGGCTGGGCTCGTACGGCCGGAACGAAGATCAACTTATTCATATGACATTCGTTTTAATAGAATGTCACCCAACTTTTGAAGTTTATCGATTAACTTTCACGTTTTATTACCCTACTTTTAGTTCTTATCGACATCCACCTTCCCAGTATGCCCCTAACGTAAAAAAAGTTCGCAAATTGCGAACTTTTTTAGTGGGTGCTTTATTGAGAAGCCTTGGCTAAAGCATCTTCCATACGTAGACGATCTCTTGTTAATATTGGCTTTAAATATTTACCTGTATATGAGCCGCTGACTTCAACGACTTCTTCTGGCGTACCTGTCGCCACAATCGTACCACCTTTGTCGCCACCTTCAGGCCCTAGATCGATAATGTAGTCTGCTGTTTTGATGACATCTAAATTATGTTCGATGACTAGCACTGAATCGCCATTTTCTACAAGGCGCTGTAAAACAACGAGTAAACGTGCAATATCATGCGCATGTAAGCCTGTTGTCGGCTCATCTAAAATATAGAATGATTTACCTGTTGAACGACGGTGTAATTCAGAGGCTAATTTTACACGCTGAGCCTCACCACCAGATAACGTTGTGGCAGGTTGTCCTAATTTCATATAACCTAATCCTACATCCACGATTGTTTGTAGCTTACGCTGGATTTTCGGAATATTTTCGAAGAATACGACTGCGTTTTCAATCGTCATATCTAAAATATCTGCAATGCTCTTATCTTTATATTTCACTTCAAGTGTTTCACGGTTATAACGCTTTCCATGACAAACTTCACATGGCACATAAACATCTGGAAGGAAATGCATTTCAATTTTTATAATACCGTCACCACGACAAGCCTCACAGCGACCTCCCTTAACGTTGAAGCTAAATCTACCTTTTTTATAGCCACGTACTTTTGCTTCGTTTGTTGTTGCAAAAACATCTCGAATATCATCAAAAACGCCTGTATACGTAGCAGGATTTGAGCGAGGTGTACGACCGATTGGTGATTGGTCAATATCTATAACCTTTTCGAGTTCATCAATCCCCGTTACCTCTTTATGTTCGCCGGGCTTCACCTTTGAACGATTTAGCTTTTGAGCTAAGGACTTATATAAAATTTCATTAATAAGCGTTGATTTACCTGAACCTGAAACTCCAGTTACAGCAACGAATAAGCCAAGTGGCACATCCACTTTCACATTTTGAAGATTATTTTCTTTGGCACCTTTAATCGATAATTTACGTCCATTCGGTTTACGGCGCTCAATTGGCAGTGGAATAAACTTCTTACCGCTTAAATATTGCCCCGTCAAAGACTCTTCATTTTCCATTACTTCCTGAGGTGTTCCTGCCGCTACAATTTGACCGCCATGCACACCTGCACCAGGACCAACATCAATAAGATAATCCGCCGCCAGCATTGTATCTTCATCGTGCTCGACAACAATAAGCGTATTGCCAATATCACGCATATTTTGCAATGTGCTAATAAGTCGATCATTATCACGTTGGTGCAAGCCGATTGATGGCTCATCTAAAATATAGAGAACACCCGTTAAGCGCGAGCCGATTTGCGTTGCAAGGCGAATTCGTTGAGCTTCTCCCCCTGAAAGTGTTCCTGCCGCTCGACTTAATGTTAAATAATCTAGCCCTACATTGACAAGGAAGCCAAGGCGCTCTTCAATTTCACGTAAAACAAGTCGAGCAATTTTCATATCCTTTTCTGATAAATCCAGCTCTTTGAAAAATGTATCAGCTTCCTGAATCGAATACTGTGTCACTTCACCAATATGCTTATCTGCTAGCTTTACAGCTAATGTTTCAGGCTTTAAGCGATACCCTTTACAAGATGGACATGCTTGCTGGGCCATATATTTTTCCATTTGTTCACGCACGTAATCAGACGTTGTCTCCTTAAAGCGGCGCTCCACATTACGGACAACACCTTCGAATTCAATCATTTGATCTCGCACATTGCCAAACTCATTTTCATAATGGAAATGGATTTTATCTTTACCAGAACCATATAAAATTTTATCCATCTTTTCTTTCGGTAGATCCTTTACAGGTACGTCCATCGGGATATCATAATGATCGCACACAGCCTTTAATAACTGAGGATAATATTGAGAGCTTGTCGGTTCCCACGGTGCTAAAGCATGCTCTAATAAACTTCGATCCCAATCGGGTACTACTAATTCAAGATCAACCTCTTGTGTCGAGCCTAAACCATCACAGCTTGGACAAGCTCCGAATGGACTGTTAAATGAAAACATACGAGGCTCTAGCTCACCGATTGAAAAACCACATAATGGGCAAGCATGATGCTCACTAAATAATAATTCCTCATGTTCCATCACATCGACAAGTACTCGCCCATCTGCCAAACGTAATGCTGTCTCTAAGGAATCACTAAGACGTGCCGCGACGCCTTCCTTCATCACAACACGATCGATGACTACTTCTATTGAATGTTTTTTATTTTTATCAAGTTCAATCGAATCATCTAAATCACGTAGCTCACCGTCGATACGTACACGAACAAAGCCTTGCTTTTTTAAATCTTCCAGTAGCTTTACATGTGTTCCCTTACGCCCTGCTACCATTGGAGCAAGCAACTGCATTTTCGTTCTTTCTGGATAAGTTAATAAACGATCGACCATTTGCTCAATCGTTTGAGAGGTAATTTCTATACCGTGATTTGGACAAATAGGCTTACCAATACGTGCATATAGCAAACGTAAATAATCATAGATTTCCGTTACTGTCCCAACTGTCGAACGTGGGTTACGGCTCGTCGTTTTTTGATCGATTGAAATAGCAGGAGATAATCCCTCTATCGCATCGACGTCTGGTTTATCCATTTGACCAAGGAATTGACGGGCATAGGCTGAAAGGGATTCTACATAACGACGTTGTCCCTCGGCATAAATCGTATCGAACGCTAATGATGATTTCCCTGAGCCCGATAAACCTGTTAGCACGACTAATTGATCGCGTGGAATTGTGACATTAATATTTTTTAAATTATGTGCTCGTGCGCCCTGCACGACTATTTCAGTATTTTTCACAAGCCGTTCACCCTTCTAATTTCAATTCAAATATTGTATCGCGCAACTCAGCAGCACGTTCGAAATCGAGTGCTTTTGCTGCTTCCTTCATTTCTAATTCTAGCGTAGCAAGTAACTGCTCTTTTTCCGCCTTCGTCAGCTTCTTACCTTTTGTAGCCTTCGCTACATAAGTCTCTTCTTCCTCTGCCACCTGTGTCGCACGAATAACATCAGGAATTTTCTTCACAATCGTTTTCGGTGTAATACCATGCTCCTCGTTATACGCCATTTGCAATGCTCGACGACGTTTCGTTTCCTCAATCGCCTTTTTCATCGAATCCGTCATATTATTTGCATACATAATGACATGACCATTAGCATTACGCGCGGCACGTCCAATCGTTTGAATTAATGAACGCTCTGAACGTAAAAACCCTTCCTTGTCAGCATCTAAAATTGCCACAAGAGAAACTTCAGGAATATCTAGCCCTTCTCGCAATAAGTTAATGCCGATTAGAACATCATAAGTACCTTTTCGCAGCTCACGAATAATTTCAATTCGCTCTAGCGTCTTAATCTCTGAATGCAAGTACTCCACCTTTAAGCCCATCTCTTTCAAATAAGCTGATAAATCCTCTGACATTTTTTTCGTCAACGTTGTAACGAGCACTCGTTCATCACGAGCAATACGACCTTGAATCTCATCGATTAAATCATCAATTTGCCCTTCAATAGGACGTACGTCAATTTGTGGATCAAGCAGCCCAGTTGGACGAATAATTTGCTGCACCATTTCCGGCGTATGCTCAAGCTCGTACGGACCAGGTGTCGCCGATACATAAATAGCTTGATGTATATGTTTCTCATATTCTTCAAAACGTAAAGGGCGGTTATCTAGTGCTGATGGCAAACGGAAGCCATGCTCAACTAGCACACCTTTACGTGCTTGGTCACCGTTATACATCCCTCGAACTTGTGGCAAAGTAACGTGACTTTCATCGACAACAAGTAAAAAATCATCAGGGAAATAGTCAAGTAGTGTATATGGCGTCGCCCCCGCTTCACGCAATGTTAAATGACGCGAGTAGTTTTCAATCCCCGAGCAAAAGCCCATTTCACGCATCATTTCTAAATCATAACGAGTGCGTTGCTCTAAACGCTGCGCCTCCAATAATCTATCCTCTGAACGCAAAAGAGCTAAACGCTCCTCCAACTCTTTTTCAATATTATCAATAGCTTTTAGCATTTTTTCTTCTCGTGTAACGAAGTGGGACGCTGGGAAAATAGCAACATGATCACGCTCTGCTAGTATTTCTCCAGTTAACGCATCCACCTCTCGAATTCGATCAATCTCATCCCCGAAAAATTCCACGCGGATACAATGTTCATCACGGGATGCAGGGAAAATTTCCACTACATCACCACGTACCCGAAACGTCCCACGTGTAAAACTCACATCATTACGCTCATACTGTACATCGACCAATTTTCGAAGCAACTGATTACGTTCAATTTCCATTCCCGTACGCACTGATACGACCAGTTCACGATATTCTTCTGGAGAACCTAGACCATAAATACAGGACACGGATGCAATAATAATGACATCATCGCGCTCGAATAATGAAGATGTCGCAGAGTGACGCAACTTATCAATTTCATCATTAATGCTTGAATCTTTCTCGATATAAGTATCCGTCTGCGGTACATAAGCCTCTGGCTGAAAGTAATCATAGTAGCTAACAAAGTATTCAACTGCATTATCAGGGAAGAACTCTTTAAACTCACTATATAATTGACCCGCTAGTGTTTTATTGTGTGCCATAATAAGTGTCGGTTTTTTTACTTCTTTAATGACATTAGAAATCGTAAATGTTTTTCCCGTTCCTGTTGCCCCGAGCAACGTTTGATGACGCTTACCTGCACGTACACCCTCCACTAATTCCGCAATTGCCTGTGGCTGATCCCCATTAGGCGTATATGGCGCTTGTAAATCAAATGTTTGCACACATGTCCCCGTCCTTTCCTTCCAATTTGTACATATATTTTAGCATAGCGTTATTAAAATTTCGAACATTTAACGAACGAATGTTTGTAAATATTTTTCCGTTTGCTCTATTTGCGATGAATTCAACAGAACGTATGTACTATAATAATTAATCGGAACCTCTCTATCAATAGATTACCCTTTCCAAATGTTAGCTAATCGAGATAGGGCGATGTAAATACATGATCTTAGCAGGAAATTCACTGTTTGGTGACGAATTGCTCGTCGGGTTTAGGTTTATTAAAAGGTTATATAAAAGGAGCCTAGTAGTTTTGATTGGGTGTGATCAGCTTGATTGGAAAATTATATTTTTAAAGTAAGTAAATAATTTGACATACTAAAAAGTAGAGAAAGTAAGTTTGCCTCACTTTCTCTACTTTTTTATTTTTGTAAATTAATAGGGAGTGTAACCTCCAGCTCAGGAATATATTGAATCTTCGGGTCACCATTTTCATTCATTTGATATACCCACATTTCTTTTTCATCAAAGAGATGTATATACGGCTTAAGGGTTATTGTTTTGGGAATAGATTCAAATGGTTGGAATCTACGATCAGAAATATGAATGTTTCCATTTGTAGCATTCCAACCATCTCCGCCAATCAATTTAAGTTTATGGCCTTGATCATCAAAAATATCTACACCCATCGTTAGTAAAGGTAGCGTAAAAATTGAGTTGTCAGTTAAAACGACTCGTGTAGTTAATCCTGTCGTTATTGGTGTAAATTCGACTTTTTCAACACTAAAATGAATATTTTTGTATTCTCGACTTACATTAGGTTGTAAAGTCAGATAGTTTTCGATTTTATTCACAGGAATATCAATTTTGAAAGGACCCTGTATACCAGCTATTGTAGCCGATACTGTTAAATCAAACTGCTCTGGGAAAGGACTTCCTCCCTGATTTCTCAGATCAGAAAGCTCAATAATAGCAGAATCATTATCTTTACCTGGTTTCATAACAATTCCAATAGATTTAACAGGAGCATCATTAATGAGCAATTCGATATTATTGATACGTTCCATTAACGTTTCTTTCTCATCTTCTTTATGAGGGCGTTCAATAGCTATTGAAACGCGTGTACCGTCATACACTACTTCTGATACATTTAATGTAAAATCATCATGAGTAGCACTTGTATTAAGTTTCGTTGAGAGCCCTTTCTCATCAGCAGTTTGCAGGCCAAGATCACCAGCGAGTTTGAAAATAGAAGAAAGCACGGGAACTTGTTTGATCGTTGCAGCCAAAGTTGGTGAAACTAAACTAGAAATAAATATAAGACTAAAAATCATTGCTGCAGAGGCCGTAATCATCATTACTTTTTGACGCTTGTTCTTAGAAGTTCTAAAGCTTTCTGGCTGCTTTGTATAACGAGTACTTTCGAATTTGTTCATTGTACGATTAACTAAATCCACTTCCATTGGGGTTTCTCGGATTAATCTTTCTAACTGATCTAACTCTTTATCCTCCTGTTTTGAACGAGTGTTCATAACTTTCCCCTCCTAACTTATTCTTTTTCAACAATTTTTTACGTAATCGTTCATATTTTTTTCGAACAGTAGTTGGCTTAAGTTCCATAATAGAAGCAATTTCGTCGAAGCTATATTCCTCTATTGACCGAAGTAGCAGAATCCTTCTTTCGTCCATATGTAACTGTTCTAATAACTCATGAATGATATCGTCATATTGAAATCCTTGTTCATGAGTGTGCTTGTACGCATGATCTTTCTTAAAACTTGTCCAAAATTTAAAACCTTTATTTTTCTTTTTTATTAAATCAATACAGTGATGATGAGCAATCTTATAAAGCCATGCTGAGAAAGAAACAGTATAAGAAAAATGACTAATATTCTCTAATCCCTTTATAAAAATATCTTGTGAAGCATCCTCCGCTTCTTCTTTATTTCCTAAAAGATAGTAGCAGTAAATATAGATTGGCTTTTGAAAACAACGAATTATTTCTGTATAGGCATGAATATCGCCTGTTTGAACTTGTTCCACGATAGATTTTATATCTAAATCGGCTTTTTCCTTGGAGTTATTCAGTACAGTCAAATTCTCCCCTCCTTTCTAACCTATATAACTGAAATTAATAGGGATTTGTGACACTATAAAAAAACTTTTTGGGGAAAAGAAAAAAAGAGTGACACAACTTGGGACGCTTTACTTCTTTAACGGTGTATAGAATCCTGGCAAAATGAATGCCTTCTTTTCTTCAGTCGATTCTTCTACTTGCTCTACACTCCTAACGAATTCAAGGTATTCACTCATCAATCTTGCAAATAAAATCACAAAAAAATCCCACCCTCCAATATCAGAGAGCGGGCTCGTCATATTATTCAGTTGTATCTTGGTGTAAAGCTACTAGTTCGGTTGCGTATAGATGAAATGCGTTTTCATCTTTGTCATCGAGTGCTCTATCTATCAGAACCATGAGCTGCTCTTCACGATGCTTACGCTGGATATGATTTAAAAATAAATCTAAATAAATCTCGTTTAATAATTTCTCTGCCTCATCAACTTTCTTTGTCTGACCAACGGCTTTTAGAAAATCTGTATACGAATAATATTTATCCAACGATCTCACCTCGATCCTTTTCTAAATTATAAGAAAATTGAAATTAAAATGCAATGCTTTAGAACTGAAAATCACTTCGATTTACTATTAATCTCGTGCTATTTTAAGCAATTTTTCTAAGCAATTGCTTGAAATAGCACGAACTTCCTTCTTTTATCTATATTTTCTGAATTTATTTTTGTGTTATACACTTCAAGAAGAAATAGAAAAGGAGGCTTACATAGATGTCAGCAAACTACATCAATGGATATTTACTTTCTTTTAACACCTATTTACTTCAGCCAGTTCAGTACGACTCTAAAATTTTCACTCGGGTAATCGATAAGCATAATGAACTTATTGTTACACGGAGGCCAATGCATATATTACGGAAATCTTGTATTTCACTAGGTACAACCTATGAAGCAGCGAAGCATTCCGCTAAACGCTTCTTCGGCAATCAACATAAGCTTCCAATCGTTGTTGCTTACGATTATGGTTATCCGTGTATTTTTCTACCAATCTATTCGCCAAACTCTGTCCACAACATCTGGATTGGACTTCACGCCATTTCGAATATTGTACCGAGTAAAACGGGCTGTATCGTCACACTGAAAAACGATAAACAAATTGAATTACCCATTCAATATGCTTCGATTAGCAAGCAATTTGTCAATGCATCAATGTTATATAAGCATTACATGAATGAACGCAAGCAGATTAGTCAGGACACCCCGAATCACCCACCTTTTTAAAGCAATGAATTTCGCTTTGGTGTAATTGTAGTGAAAATAAAAACCCCTCAAAAGCACAATGTTACTGTGCCTCTGAGGGGACTTCATTACCCGATTTTCGAACGTAAGTATGCGTTAATGAATGGATCTAAATCGCCATCCATCACCGCTCCTACATTACCTGTTTCTTCATTTGTACGATGATCCTTCACCATTGAGTAAGGATGGAATACGTATGAACGAATTTGTGAACCCCAGCCGATTTCCTTCTGTTCACCACGGATTTCATCTAGCTGCGCTTGCTGCTTTTCAATCTCTAATTGATAAAGCTTCCCTTTTAACATCGTCATAGCTTTTTCACGGTTTTTAATTTGTGAACGTTCTGCCTGACATTGTACGACAGTACCAGTAGGAGTATGCGTAATACGAACAGCTGAATCTGTCGTATTAATATGCTGACCACCTGCTCCTGTTGCACGATACGTATCAATTTTTAAATCCTCTGTGCGAATATCAATTTCAATATTATCATCGAATTCAGGCATAACATCGCAAGAAACGAATGATGTATGACGACGACCCGAAGAGTCAAATGGTGAAATACGTACTAAACGATGAACACCTTTTTCTGCTTGTAAATAGCCGTAAGCATTATGACCCTTAATGGACAATGTTACAGATTTAATACCTGCTTCATCTCCAGGAAGATAATCAACTGTTTCCACTTTAAAGCCACGTTTCTCAGCCCAGCGTGTGTACATACGAAGTAGCATTGAGCCCCAATCCTGAGATTCCGTACCACCTGCTCCTGGGTGCAGCTCTAAAATCGCATTGTTTTGATCATAAGGGCCACTTAATAGTAATTGCAGCTCAAAATCGCCCATTTTTTGCTGAAATTCTACTAATTCATTGCCTAGCTCCTCCTGCAATTCTTCATCAGGCTCTTCTTGCAATAGCTCTAGCGTCATATCTAGGTTCTCGTGTGTTTCCACTAAATCTTTATATTCATTAACAATTGCCTTTAAGCCATTGCTCTCATTAATAATTACCTGTGCACCTTGCTGGTCATCCCAGAAGCCTGGCTCAAGCATCATTTCATCTAATTCCTGCATGCGTGCCTCTTTGTTTTCTAAGTCAAAGAGACCCCCTAAAGTCCGCCAATTTTTTGGCTGAAGTGTCTAACGCGTTACGTACATCTGCTAATTCAATCATTGTTAAATCCTCCGAACGTTTTTAATGGGGCTGGTTTTAAAAGCTTAAAAACAGGTTAAGAAATGAATTTAAAATACTTCTCCCTCATTTCTTTCAAGCCCCGTATCACTTCATTATAACGTTTTTACGAAGGAAAACATACTTTTTTACAACACTGTTTTGTTTCTATCTTTATCATCGTCAAAGATAACGTTGTTCGTCATTCGCGGGAATACTCTGCCTTGATCATATTGAACTAATAGCTTCGTTCGTTTTTCCAGTTTATATTTTAGTAAATACGCTCTTTGAATTCTGTATTCAAATGATCTGAAACTTAGATCCACAGTAATTTCATAGCCGTTCATAAAAATTACTTTTGTATTCTTTTTATCCATAGCTTGATAGTCTAGGATATGATGGACAGCAAACCATTGACATTCAGGTCTTATATAAGATTTACTTGGAAACCATACAATATTACTTCGTTCATGAACAACTATTGGATTTTTATTCAACTTTCCTAGTATCATTCTCGATCCATCGAGAGCCCCTCTTAAACTTGAACCAAAATATCGTAGATTATAATCCATTAATTTTGTCGGCGCTAATTTTGAAATATATTCGTTATCCCTTTCAATTACGCGTGTGCACAAGTTTCCCAAGGCATCATACTCCGGCTTATACAGCATCGTTTCGCTACTCATAATGTCATCATACTGCATTGTTAACCCTCCTTTATTTTTTTAGAAATATATTGGTATACCCCAATGCATTTCCTCGAGAAGGTCTTCCGCGGACTGCTGTTCTCGAGGATTTTTTATCTCCACATATCAATCACCTCCTCTGTCATTTATCACAACTTTCAGACTATAAACTTATATTCATAATAAATCAGAAAAAAGTTATAAACATTACCCTTTTTATTGAACTATTTACCTATTGTTGTAGTATTATGTACCTTTTCTGAATTTTTTGATATTTCATTGCATTAAATTGTGAAAATATCCTAAACATAGAAAAAAGACCATTTTAACTTTCGTTAAAATGGTCTTTTCCGTCATTATAATGTTATTGACCTGCACCATGGCAGTTTTTAAATTTCTTACCGCTTCCACATGGACATAAATCATTACGCCCAACATTTTCAGCCTTACGGACAGGTTGCTTTTTCGGAGCTGAACTGCCATCCTCTTTCGGATTAACAGCTTGACCTTTTGCAACTTCCTCACGCTCTAAATTATTATGGATCTCTGCCTTCATCGCATATTTTGCTACATCTTCGCGAATGGAAGCAACCATATCCTCAAACATAGCAAAGCCTTCTTGTTGATACTCACGAAGAGGGTCATTTTGACCATATGCACGAAGGTGGATACCTTGACGTAGCTGATCCATAGCATCAATATGATCAATCCACTTCGTATCAATTGAACGTAATAAGATAACTTTTTCAAATTCACGCATACGCTCTGATGTAAGCTGTTCTTCTTTTTCATCATAACGTGCTTGGACAGTGTTCGAAATTAGCTGGTTAATCTCTTCTACAGATTTACCTTGGAAATCTTCCATCTTCAGAACGCCTTCATCCAATAGGTTTGCAGCGACAAAGTCATCAATCGCTTTTAAGTTCCAATCCTTCTGCTCACCTTGCGTATATACTGCGACAATGTCATCGATTGTTTCTTGAATCATCGACTCAACAAGCACGCGCATATTTTCTGTTTCTAATACGTCGTAACGCTCTTGATAAATAATCTCACGTTGCTGACGTAACACATCATCATATTGTAATAAACGTTTACGAGAATCGAAGTTATTACCTTCAACACGTTTCTGAGCTGATTCTACCGCTCTTGAAACAACTTTTGATTGAAGTGGCTGTGAATCATCCATCCCTAATTTCATCATCATGGATTTCATATTATCAGAGCCAAAACGACGCATTAATTCATCTTCTAATGACAGATAGAATTGAGTAACCCCTGGGTTCCCTTGACGTCCAGAACGACCACGTAGCTGATTATCGATACGACGAGATTCATGACGCTCCGTACCAATTACCGCTAGACCGCCAATCTCCATTACACCTTCTCCAGGCTTAATGTCTGTACCACGCCCAGCCATGTTCGTAGCGATCGTTACGGCACCCTTCGTACCAGCATTCGCAATAATTTCTGCTTCACGCTCATGGTTCTTCGCGTTTAAAACGTTATGTGGGATTTTATGTTTATTCAACAAATCCGAAATAATTTCAGATGTTTCAATAGCAACAGTACCGACAAGAACTGGTTGTCCAGCTTTATGGCGCTCTGCAATATCTGCCGCCACCGCTTTATATTTTCCTTCCATAGAAGCAAAAATTAAGTCAGGACGGTCATCACGAGCAATCGGCTTATTCGTTGGAATCGCCACAACACTCATATTATAAATATTACGGAATTCCTCTTCCTCTGTTTTCGCTGTACCTGTCATACCTGAAAGCTTTTGATACATACGGAAATAGTTTTGGAATGTAATTGTCGCCATCGTCATCGATTCATTTTGAATCTCTACGCCCTCTTTGGCCTCGATTGCCTGATGCAGCCCATCTGAGTAGCGACGACCTTTCATTAAACGCCCCGTAAAGCCGTCAACAATAATAATTTCGCCCTCTTGTACAACATAATCAATATCATTATGCATACTTACATGAGCCTTTAACGATTGGTTAATCGCATGGTTTAAACGTACATGCGTTAAATCAAATAGGTTATCAATGCCAAATGCTTTCTCTGCCTTTTCAACACCAGCATCTGTCAACGTAACACCCTTTGTCGACTCTTCATATGTGTAATCCGTTTCCGCACTTAACATACGAACAAACGCATTAGATTGTTTATAAAGCTGCGCCGATTTCCCAGCTTGACCCGAAATAATTAATGGCGTACGCGCTTCATCAATTAAAATTGAGTCAACCTCATCGATTACCGCAAAATGTAGCGGACGTTGTACACGTTCTTCTTTATAAAGCACCATATTATCACGTAAATAGTCAAAGCCTAACTCATTGTTCGTACTATACGTAATATCAGCTTCATAAGCAGCACGTTTTTCTTCTTTTGACAGGCTGTTCAAATTTAAACCAACCGTTAAGCCTAAGAAATTATACAGATGTCCCATTTCCTCAGCATCACGACCCGCTAAATATTCATTGACCGTCACAACATGTACGCCTTTACCAGTAATGGCATTTAAGTAAACAGCCATCGTAGCCGTTAACGTTTTACCTTCACCCGTTTTCATTTCCGCAATATTACCTTCATCTAATGCCGCAGCACCCATAATTTGCACACGGAATGGGTACATCTCTAACACACGCTTTGATGCTTCACGACAAACCGCAAAAGCTTCCGCACGAATCGACTCTAAAGGCTCTCCGTCGGCAAAGCGTTTTTTAAATTCTTCTGTTTTCGCTTGTAATTGATCATCTGAAAGCTGTTCCATTTGAGAAGCGAATCCCTCAACCTGGTCAGCGATTTTTTCTAATTTTTTTAGTTCACGTTTATTGAAATCAAATAATTTATTTAATAGGTTTACCATGAATTTTTTCACTTCCTATATAGTCTCAACTTTCATTTTACCATTGTATAACAGATTCATGCAAACAGAGTCCCTAGCATAAAAAGAAATCCTTGGCGTAATTGCGTCCGGATTTTGAATTGTGCTAAGGCCTGCACTACGCAGGTAAGTTAGCCGTTGTCGCATGAAGCGACGGTTTTAGGCTAACATCCTTATATTGACTCCTTTCGAAATCTGTGACATCTGCCAGAGGTTTATCTTTATTCAGTAGGCGTTTGGAGAAAAGATATACCTGCAATCATTCCATCACCTATTGAGATAAGAATGTTCTACTGAATGAAGATAAAAAAGGCTCCCGCTATGGCGAGAGCCCTTGAACATATTTAAGATTAAGTTGTTTCAATTAAGCCGTATTTACCGTCTTTACGTTTATAGACAATATTTGTGCCGTTTGATTCCGCATCTGTAAAGATATAGAAATCATGCCCTAGCATATTCATTTGTAAAACAGCTTCTTCTTGATCCATCGGTTTTAAATCAAATTGCTTTGTACGAACAATTGAGTATTCATCTTCCTCTGTCACTGCATCAGCGGCTGCTTGAGAAGTAGCAAAATAAAGGCCTGTACCTTCACGCTCACGGAATTTACGGTTTACTTTCGTTTTATGCTTACGGATTTGACGTTCTAATTTATCAACGATCAAATCAATCGCAGCATACATATCTGTATGACGCTCTTCTGCACGAAGAGTTAAGTTCTTCATCGGAATTGTAACTTCCACTTTAGTTTGCTTGTCATTATAAACCTTTAAATTTACGTTAGCGTTGGCGTTAACATCTTCGTTAAAATAACGTTCAACTTTCTCGACTTTGTTCTCAACATATTCTCGAATAGCTGGAGTTACCTCAATATTTTCACCACGAATGTTAAAGTTTAACATGTAAACTCCTCCTTTATAACTGCTATACTTTATATTTCTACACAAGTGTGCGAAATTCCTCTAAAATAATTCTTTTTTTCAAAAAAAATTTTTTTCCTGCATGAGCAGTATCTGTAAAAGCAACGAAGCTAGGTGATTGATGAACAAAATCTCTCACTGATGAATGTTTCACTTTATAAATGAATATTATTTAGTTTTGCCTCATCCGCTTCTTTTCTTCGGCGCAACTTCAACTCTTCGACAATCAAATCTTCAACCGATTCTTGATCATTGAAATTCACACCATACTGCTTACCAGTACCAAAAGGACGGCTCCAAATGACTTCTCCATAAGCTCGTACCTCTCTTGTGTCCAGAATAAAGCGTAAATCCAAAGGACGAGGATTAACACCTAAATCCACCTCAGTAAACATCTTTAACCCTCGTGGACTTATATCAAGCAAATCAGCCATTGCCGTTTGTGCTTGATTGACTCTACCATTCTCATATATTGCAAAAGTCATTTTAACAGGCTCCTCGAATTTAAATCGAAAGCCTTCTTGGCGCTTAAATATCATCTTCCCACCTCAATACTATTCTAAATATCTATTTAGCTTGATTATGACACGGTGCATGTTTTACATCTAGAGGGAATAAGTAACTTATTTTACTGATAAAAGACCCATTTTATGACTAATAAAATGTTTCCCTTTTGTATGATTATGTAAATGTCATTTCTCGCTTTTCTCGAAAAGAAAAGAGACCATCATGAATTGATGGCCTCTATGTTGTCTAAATTTGTCCAGCGTTACCCTGACCGAATTGCTGCTGTCGATTAATGCGAATTACTTCCTTCCATGTATCACGGAATTCCGTCACTAATCCCTCAACTTCTTCAATAATAGTGACATCACTTTGAATGTTTGCCTCGACTAAGCGACGGTTGATATATTCATAAAGGGCAAACATATTTTTTGACACTTCGATATCCATATTCAAAGTCGACATCAGCTCGCTAATAATCGCCTGTGCTTTGATAAGATTAGTATTTTTTTCTTGGATATTCTTTTCTTGAATTGCTAGCTTAGCTTTGTGCAAGAACTTTAAACATCCATTATAAAGCATTAACGTCAGCTCACCAGGGGAAGCAGTGGTAACACTATTTTGTTTATACGCATTTTGTGCTGTTAAATTTGCTGCCAATAAAAGACAACTCCTTTGAAAGGTTACTTAATTACTAGTTTAAACCATAATATGAAGAAAAGCTAATAGGTGAATGTTAATTCTTTTTGTCATAATACATCCCATCCATCACACGAACATTCGAATATGGATTGAAGTATTGCTCTTCACTTTTCTTCGTTTTCTGTAAGTTTGCCATATCCTGTTTTACGGCGCCCATAACAGCAGCCAATCGTTCTTTTATCCCGTTATCTAATTCCAGTAACGTTCGATGAATTCGATTCTGTTCATCGAATTTAAAGCCTTCTTGAACTAAATCTTCAATAATCTTTCCACGCTTGTCTAACATACTGTTAATATTATCAATATATTCATCGCGCTCTTCACCATTTGGAATATCACCCAAAAGCTTAAATAAATTAGCTGATACCTGTAATAGTTGATTTATTAGTTGCATAATTTTCTCCTACCTTGCTAATTAGAAGCCTGCACCTTGCATAAACATACTTGATTGCTGGTTTGCTTTATTGATTGCTTTCTCCATGGCTGTGAATTGTTTCCAGTATCGAGCTTCGATATCTTTTAACTTTGCTTGTAATTTAGTAATGCGATCATCAGATTCAACAATTTTCTTACCTAAACTATATGTGTGATCTGTTGCTCCTTCTCTACCAGCCTTTTTTTCAATATTCTTTTGAAGTGTTTCAATTTCAGCAGTTAAACGTTGTGAAATACCACGTGAATCTTTTGTAACTTTTCTACCATTTTCATCAGTTGTCGTAGTTACACTTCCTGTATTAGTAAACATTTGAACAACTTGATCAGGGTCTTTAGCTAATGCTTTATCCAGTTTAGCATCATTAATTTTCAGTTTTCCACCATCCGATAATTTATCAGATGTTGTAATGCCAATTTCAGCTAATGAATCTATTGTGTCGTCCCCAAGTCCGTTTACCGATGACATAAACTGCGTACGGATTTTAGCTAAGCCATCTCGAATTAAGGAATCGCTACGTAATAAACCACTTTTTGCTTTTTCATCCCAAAGCTTTTGTTCGTTTTCAGACATATCTTTACGTTGTTCACTTGTTAGTGCTGGATAGTCACGATATTTCTTCTCTTTTAATGAACTATTTAGCGAATCTACCATCTCATTGTAATTTTTAACAAACTCTTGAATAGAGTCTTTTATACTTTTGGTATCAGTCGTTGATGTAAGATTTACAGCCGCTACAGCTGGAGAAGTATCATTTGCCACGCTATCCGATGCTGCTTTTGCATTATCATAAGATTTTTGTGCTTCATCTAGACGTTTTTGACCCGCCACTGCATTGTTTTCAGCTGTTTTATATGCAGCTGCATTTTCGTTATTTGTTTTCTCAATGGCACTAAACTGTTGAAAATCTTCTAAGGAACCACTTAAATCAGCTAATTTATTTAAATCCATTGAATCCATCTTGCCGAATTTATCTTTAATAGCGTCATCTTTTCCTGCTAAAATTTGTTCAATTTCACTTCCTGTTTTTCCTTTAATTTCGGATAAGAAAGCAATATCATCAGTTGTTAGGTCATTTAAAAATTTCTTATCAAGAGTTTTATATGAATTTTCAAAATCAACTTGATGTGCACGTTCAAGTATATCTGCACCATCCGGGCTTTGTAATGCCTGTAAATCATCGGATGATAGTCTTAATAATTTTGCTTTTTGTTCATCTGTTAAGCTGGAATTATTAATAGATGATTTAATACTATCTGCATCTGTGTAATCAATGTTCAAAGATTGTAGGTCAGACAAATCTCCAGAGTTTAGGAGCGCAACCTTCCCTACATTTGAAAGTTTATCAAATTTTTCCTGTTGATCAGCTGTTAAATTATTTTCCCCAAAAGTATTCTTATATGCATTTTTATACGTATTATCTCGATAGCTTTCATATGCAATACGCTTACTGTCTCTTTCTGCTTCTAAGCCAGGTAGAGCAGCCTGTGCATTATTTAATTCTACTTGTGCTGCTGCCAAGCGATCAGCTGCACCTGACTTTGCATTGAAAGTTGACTTCAGTGATACCTCAAAACCAGAGATTGTAAAAGTATTTGATGAACGCTCCATTGAAATGCCATTTACTTTAAAGATTGCATTTTTACCTGAATTTGTTGTCGCATTATCCATACCTAATGCATCGAACAATTCTTTCCCTTGTCCAAATACAATTTCGCCGTTACCACTTTTTACACTACCAGAATTATTTGCAGTTAGTGATAACTGTCCATTTTCGAATAGTGCTGTAACACCTGCATTGCTTTGATTGATTTTTTTCACTAAATCATCAACTGTATCATTTGTTGGGTCGAAGGTAATTGTCGTTGCCTTTTCTGCTAAATTTCCATTTTTATCAATAGCTTGAATCTCTACTGACTTAACGGATTCTCCTACTAAAGCAGACAATTTTGTTGTTCCAGTGTACCCTGTCTGACTACCAATCATTTGAGTTGATGTAGCTAATTGTGTAACACTTTCTATATTGAGCGTTCCATTAGCTGTACTTGTTGCCTTTACAGTGGCTAAGTTTTCATTGGAAGATGTAGCTGTCTTTTTCATCATGCTACTTTGTAACCGCATACTATCCTTTAAAAACTGATTAAATTTCTGGGTTGTTTTATTAACATCGCGGTAAGCATCCCGTTGCCATTCGAACGTTTGCTTTTTTTGATAAGTTTTATCCAAAGGCACTCTTTCTGCCTGCATCAGTTTCTCTACAAGACTATCAATATCCATCCCTGACGCTAATCCGCCCATTCTCATTACCATGTTTATTTCCTCCCAATTTCCGTTTAAATTTTCTCGTCTACAATCATTCCAACCATTTTTTGCATTTCATAGAAAGCATCTAATAATTTTTTAGGTGGAATTTCCTTAACAACTTCCTCAGTATCACGATTCACTATCGTCACATAATAGCGTTCCAAGCCATCATGATAAACAAACTTCGAGGAACTGTGATTTATTTCCAAAAATTCATTTACAACATCTACAGCTTGTTGTAGTTTTTCTTTTGAAATTTCCTGTTCTTCTCCAACAGTAGTTGCTTTTTCTACTACTTGTTGAGAGTCGGTTACTTTTGAAACATTAGGCGTTATATTTTCCTGTACATTCATTGCTTTTGTATTAGTTGGTGCAGTAATCGTATCATTTGACTGCCCTTGGGATGCAATACGCATGAAACTCAACCTCCTAAACTTTTCAATTGCTTACCATTATTATCGGAAGCATTTTGTATAGTTTCACGTTTTTTGGTAAACAAATGCTTAGTAACTTGTTAAGTCTTCATTTCATTTTTAGACAAGCTATAGTTAAAAAACCTCGAAATCAGACAATGTGCCATGTGATTTCGAGGTTTTTTTAAACTTTTAATTAATCATTTTTTGCATATACTCTTCTATATCAATCATGGTTTCAAATGCTTTTGTTTCGCTATCCTTTCGTACTCCAATGTAAATCTTACATTTTGGTTCTGTTCCAGAAGGTCGAATACATATCCATGAACCATCTTTTAATCTATATTTGAGAACATCTGTTTTTGGTAAAGATAATGCTTGTTTCTCACCGTTTGCAAGATATGTGAAACCAACTTTGTAATCTTCTGTTGCTATAACTTTGATTCCAGCAATTTCGGCAAGTATTTTGTTTCTAAATTGCTCCATAATATTGGTTATGTGTTTCTGTCCCTCCATCCCCTCATATGTAAATGACAACAATTTTTCTTGATAGTATCCATGTTGTTGGTAAAGGGAGTTCAGTACATCTAAAAGTGTTAAATTTTGTTCTTTGTAATAAGAAGCCATTTCTGAAGTTAAGAGCGCAATTTGTACTGCATCTTTATCTCTTACAAAATTCCTTGCTAAATATCCATAGCTTTCTTCATAACCAAATAAAAATGAATGCTCACCAGTAGTCTCAAATTCCTCAATTTTCTCAGCAATATACTTAAAACCTGTAAGTGTATTTATTGTTTGTATGTTAAAACTATCTGCAATTGCTGTCCCTAACTCTGAGGTTACAATAGTTTTTAACATCGCCCCATTCGAAGGTAAAGTTCCTACTCTTTGCTTTGTAGAAAGTATATAGTTTAACAATAAAGCTCCAAGTTGGTTCCCTGTCAAAAGTTGATACTGGTCTTCATTAAGTATCGCTACACCAAGACGATCAGCATCTGGATCTGTAGCTAGTATTAATTCAGCTTCAACCTCCTTCCCTAAAGCAACCCCCATTTGAAAAGCAAGAGTTTCTTCTGGATTTGGATACAACACTGTTGGAAAATCGCCATCTTGAATAGCTTGTTCGTTAACAATATGTACATTTGTAAAGCCTGCCTCTTTTAAAGCACGCTTTGTCGGCACAAGACCTGCACCATGCAAAGGAGTATAGACTATGTTTATATCCTTTTTACCATTAGCTTGAACAAGTGTTTTTAGAGCAGCATTATACGCATCATCCAATTTTTCTAGCATCTCAATGCAATAACTCGATGTAAATAATTCATCTTTTGTGAGAGAATGAATTTTAAAAATATCTTCTACACTTTTCATATGTTCAGAGACTTCATCGGCAAATTGAGGTGTTAACTGTGCTCCATCTTGTCCATATACTTTAAAACCATTATATTCTTTAGGATTATGACTTGCTGTAATAACTACTCCGGCATAAGCCGCTAAATATCGAATAGCAAAACTTAATTCAGGAGTTGGTCTACTTTCACTAAATACATAACTTTGTATACCATGCGCAGCCAGAACTCCTGCTGTTTCATAAGCAAACTCCTGTGAAAAATGTCGTGTATCATACGCAATAACGACACCACTTATTTTCGCCGCTTCTCCCTGACATTCAATTTGACGAGCTAATCCTTCAGCTACTAAACGAATGGTATGAACATTGATACGATTCGTGCCGGCGCCTAACCTCCCACGCATTCCACCCGTACCGAAAGGAACTAACTGATAGAATTGATCTTCTATCGCTTGTTTTTTATTAGCAATTTCCAAGAGTTCATCTTGATACATACTACTCGCTTTTTGTCGCCATAACTCATACAACTCTCTATGCACGAACCTTCACCACATCTTCCTTTAACAACTCTAACATTTTCTTTTTATATGCTTCTACACCAGGCTGATCAAATGGATTCACCTCAAGTAAGTTAGCACTGATAACACACGCTTTCATAAAGAACATCATCAAATATCCAACATGATATGCATCTAACTTTGGCAATTCTATACGAATAACAGGTACGCCACCTTCTTCATGTGCGAGTGCTACCCCATCTTTTGATGTTGCATTTACCTCATTCATTGATCGACCAGCTAAATAATTCAGATCATCTATATTTTCAGCAGAAAAAGGGATTTCAATATCTTCTTCGATATTATCAAAGTGAATAAGTGTTTCAAACATTATACGACTACCATCTTGAATAAACTGTCCAATAGCGTGTAAATCTGTCGAATAGTTCACGGTTGAAGGATATAGCCCTTTATGCTCTTTCCCTTCACTTTCTCCAAATAGCTGTTTCCACCATTCATGCAATTTATTAAGTCTTGGCTCAAACGAGGCAAGCAGTTCAACTGAATAACCTTGTTTATATAATGCATAACGATTACTAGCATAATCGACTGCACTATTCGATTCACTAGAAAAATCTAATTCCGCTTGTCTTCCACCACGAACAAAAGCTTCTATATCAATACCTGCAACAGCAATTGGTAATAAACCTACAGGCGTAAAGACAGAATAACGTCCTCCAACTTCAAACGGAACAGTAAACTGGCGATATCCTTCTTTTTTCGCAATTTGCTTTAAGATTCCTTTTTCAGCATCAGTAGTAACAATTATTCTTTTACATGTCTCCTTACCATATCGTCGTTCCATATATTTTTTTACAACTCGAAAGGCAAGCGCAGGCTCCATCGTTGAACCAGACTTTGAAATAACATTGACATAAACGTCCTTCGTATCTAAATAAGATAATAGCTGCTTTAAATAGGCACCACTCATATTATTTCCAGCATATAAAATTTCAACACCGTTATTAGTATGGAAATAAGGAGTTAGAGCATCAATCACCGCACGTGCACCAAGAAAAGAACCACCTACACCAATAACTAGAAAAATTTGTGCTCTTGAATTTATTTGATTTGCAACATTTTGAATCGTAAAAAGCTCTTGCATAGTAACAGGATTATAATGCTGCATGCTTGGATTTTCTGAAATTTTCATTTTAGGAATATTAGCTAGTGGATGAAAATTAATCATATCGTCAACTCCTGTTAAAAACAGCTTACTCTTTTAAGAGCAAGCTGTGTGTTGTACTACTTATTTCGGCTGTTTTAGTAATTCTTTAATATTCGACACAATTATTGATATATCTTCAACTGTCATATTTGGATGAATTGGTAACGTTAAAGCTTTTTCGTACCACTTTTCAGCAATTGGGCATATTCCGCGTTCATACCCCAACTGCTGATAATATGGGTGCCAATAGACAGGAATATAATGTACATGAACTCCTATATTTAAAGATCTCATTTGTTCAAACACAAACTTACGCGATATTCCCTCTAGCTGAAGCATATACAAATGCCAGCCGGAATTAGTTCCCTCTAGCTGCTGTGGAACGATAATTCCTTCTATATCTTGAAATGCCTCTGTATAAAAGGATGCAATTTCACGACGGTGCTGGATAAACGTATCAATTTTAGTAATTTGGGATAAGCCAAGTGCAGCTTGTAAATCAGTCATTCGATAATTATAGCCAAGGTCAGTCATTTCATAATACCAACCACCTTGTTCAGCAGAGAAGTCAGTTTGCTCAATACCATGACTTCGGAATAGTTGTAATTTACGATAATAGTCCTCATTATTCGTTACAATAATACCGCCTTCAGCTGTCGTAATTGGCTTAACAGGGTGGAAGCTAAACATTGTCATATCTGCCTGTGTACCAACTTTTTTCCCTTTATATTCAGCACCAAGAGAATGAGCACCGTCTTCAATCACAACTAGATTGTGTTCACGTGCGATATCCATAATGACATCCATATCTGCTGGTTGACCTGTAAAATCAACTGGGATAATTGCCCTTGTATTTGGTGTAATCTTTTTTCTTATTTCTTCAGGATTGATGTTGTAAGTATTTGCATCAATATCTGCAAAGACAACCGTTCCTCCCATATAACGCACGCAGTTAGCGCTAGCTGCGAAAGTAATTGGTGATGTAATAACTTCATCTCCAACACCAACCCCTGCCGCATAACAGGCTGCGTGAAGTGCTGCAGTTCCATTGCAAAAAGCAACTGCATATTGAGTGCCAACATAATCAGCAATTGCCTGCTCAAACTGTTGAATTTTTGGTCCTTGTGTTAAAAAAGGTGAGCGTAATGTTTCTATAACAATCTGTATGTCGTCCTCATCAATCGATTGACGACCATAGGAAAGAAATTCAGGCAATTTTTTCATATCTATTCCTCAAATCTCAAAGCAGAAATAATAGGAGGATCAGTTCTTGGAATTTTGCCGTCTAAAAACTGGTCTACTAGATCATTGTTATATTGATTGTAAACAAAACGAAGATGCTGTGGCATCCAATCATTACCTACCCAAAGTTTACCGTTTCCTTTTTGCGGATGATATTCTACTTGGTCAAGTGGTGTTGTAGTTAAAATTGTAGACAAATCCTTAGCAACTTGAACGACCGCCTTACAAGCAACATCATGAAGCTCATCTCCATAATCTAAATTTGGAACTGATTGATGGACAATATCTCCTCCATCTAAACGCGCTGATAATCGGTGTACTGTCATACCTGCCCAATTTGGTCGTAACATAAAGAATGGCCAAAATAGTGTAGTGTTTCCTTTATACCAAGGTGATAGTCCACCATGAATATTCCATGCATGCTCTGGTAAAACATCTAACAACTCGTCAGATAACTTATGTACCCCATAACTAATAGCTATATCAAATGATTGTGAAGCAACCCACTTAATTGTTTCCTCACTATTTAATTGTGCTAAAGACACATTTAAAGTTGGAATCTCAAGTTGTACTTTTTCATGTCCTACAAAATGGCGCTGTTCGGCTTCATCTCTATCTGCAAAATGTCGCATAAAATTCAAGCGATCGATTTCTTCTAGATTAGCTGGTGGTTGAGGGACAAACGCTTCTCGAACTTCCATAACATGAGCAGCTACTATACCTAATTCTGCTAGTTTATTCACTACAAATAAATGTCTCGGATGAGATCCTGTTAGTAATAATACTCTCACTAAAATAACTCCCTCTCCTCATAAAATGGACCTTCAAGTAATTGATGTTCTTTTAAGACATCAATTGAAATTTTATAATCCTCTAGTGAATAGTTTAAAGTTTTGGCAACATCGGATAATCTATGTTTCCCATCAGAATAACTTAAAAGTGTTAATACTTGATTTAATTGTTGTCGATTATCTATTTTTTTGCTATTAGAACTACCCCATGTCCCAGGAGCGTTTATATCAGGGTAAAGATCATACTTCCCTAGTTTTGGTTCACTAAATGGTTTTTTATTAATATAATAACCATCTAATTCTTGTAGCTGTAAAATATGTTCAATTTCATTGACACTATTTAATAAAGCTTCTATTGTCATATGCTCTTTTGTATCTAAAGAATTATGATAGCCTTGGTACGTTCCATATATCATTTTAGAGAACTGCCCTACTGGCAAATTAAAACCAGGTGAACAATATTGACGTTCATCTGAACCAAACAATGGTGTAAATGGACGTATTGAATAACTATGTTGTCCACTTTCATTTAAGTAGGTTACCAAATTATTAAGTGGTGCATTAATATTACGAGATTTCTTGTAACTAAGCGGATGCTCTTTTCCACCCAAACATGTTAATACTGCTCCGGAATACATATTTTCCTTTAAATGTTGTCCGTATTTTGATAAATATGCAATAGATCCTATTGTTTCAGGTAAAAAAACAAATCGATAAGTTAACTCTCTATTTTCCCATTGTTTAAGGCGATTATATAGAAAGGTTGCAACAATTGGTCCACTTAGTTCGTTATTTGCCATGGAAGGATGACAGATATATGTACTAATTAATACTTCTTTTTTTGATTTTCCCGGTAAAACAGCTTGAGCAAAGTTTAGCTCACCATCAATTTTTTCACTATCAATATACACATGGTACTGTCCATCTGGAAGAGCATCTACCTGATTTTGGCTCATACAAAAACCCCAACGATCCTTATAATAGGAAATAACATAGGGCACGGCTTCTGGTAAGTGGGGAAGGGTATGAACATGTTTCTTTAAATCCTCTAAAGAAAACCACATATCTATAGGTTCACTATAATTTACAACATGTAAATTTAAATCCTTTATATCAATGATTGTCTCATCATGCTCATCCTTAATCCAAGCTTCACGGATAACCCACTCTTTTGGAATTTCCCAATCAAATACTTCTGTACCTGTTGGAATTCCTTCCATTTCAAGTGGAATATATTCTTGTAGGATACGAATTGTTTCTCGAACACCTTCTCCTGTAATACTACGCATTATTGGAAAAAGTCGATCAAACAATTCGTCCATTTCTTTTAATTCATTCATAGTAATAACTCCCAACTTAAAGGTGTTCCCTTCTTCACATCTTGCTTAACAGTCTTTCCAAGTACTAAATCATAGTATTTAGTCGGCAGACCCAAACCTGGTCGAACATTTCGAAGATTTTCATCTGTTAAAACGTCGCCTGCTTTTAAGTCTTCCCCTATATATAATGAACGTCGGAATTTAGTTGAGTCCTTTTCAGCTTCTGTTGGGCCATATTGAATTTGCCCTAAGCTTTGCCATGCTCGTTCAGTTTCCTCTACAAGCATTTTTAACTCCTGTGGCTCCATTGAAAATGCAGAATCAACTCCTCCATCAGCACGAGAGGTAGTGAAATGTTTTTCAATAACAGTTGCTCCAAGCGTTACGGCAGCAACCGATACGCCAACACCCATCGTATGATCTGATAAACCAATTTCAGTACCAAATAACTCTCGCATATGAGGTATAGTGGCTAAATTAGAGTTTGCAGGTGTTGCAGGATATGTGCTTGTACACTTTAATAATACAATTTGATGATTTCCTTCGGCTTTTGCAGCTCGAACCGCTTCATCAAGCTCTGCTGCTGTTGCCATACCAGTCGAAATAATAATTGGTTTACCAGTGCGAGCAACTTTTCGAATTAATGGAATATCCACATTTTCAAATGATGCAATTTTATAAGCAGGTACATCAAGAGTTTCTAGAAAGTCTACTGCCGTTTCGTCAAATGGAGAGCTGAAAGCGAGTAATCCTAACTCTTTCGCCTTATTAAAAATCTCTTGATGCCATTCCCACGGAGTATATGCCTCTTTATATAAATTGTACAAAGAGTTACCTTTCCAGATATTGATATTATCCTGAATAAAAAACTCTCCTGTATGTACATCTAGCGTAATCGTATCTGGAGTGTATGTTTGTAACTTTAATGCATCAACCCCCGCCTCAGCGGCAAGTTCAACTAAGTGTAATGCACGTTCCAATGATTGGTTATGATTGCCTGACATTTCTGCAATAATAAACGGTTTTGTATGGCGACCAATCTCTTTATGCCCTATTTTTATCATTTCATCAACTCCATTATTTTGTACATCCAAGCATTTGTTTGCTTGTTTGCAGTTAATGCAAGCCCGTTAGCCCCCATTTCATTAAATGTAAGGCTACTAAGCAAATTCTTATATGTATCTTCGGTTACTTCCTCATGCCAACCTAAATTGTTCACAACACTAAGCTTCTCTGCGTACTCAGTTGTTTCTCGTTGATTATCTGCTACAATTGTTGCACTTGAAGGGAGCCCAACATAGCATCTTTCCCACATCGTTGCTCCTCCAGTACCAATGGCAAAATCAGCTTGTTGCATGAGTATTGCCATATAGTCAATTTGACAATGAAAATGATACCCTCGCTTGTTACAGATAGATTCGATTTGTACTTTTGACGGATTGCCATTACCAACAACGATATCGACATGCTCAAAAATAAAATAATCAAGAGCCTGTAATACTTTCATTGTTTCATTTGTTGGATCGTTTCCCCCCATAAAGACAAGTAAACGCTTCACTATACCCCCGCGTTCCCTTTGCTGTTGACGTACTTTAATAAATTCATCTCTTACAATTAAATACTGAGGTCCTAATAACTTTATACAATGCTCAGGTACAAGCCCGTCATAGCGTGTTGCATAATTTGGTACAATATTTTGATCCAACAGTACATCACATTCATGTGAACGGGCCAAATCATCTATCACAAAAATTTGTTTTGCATACTTTCGAATTGCTTGTTCCCATTCTTTATTAAGTGAATAATGATCAATAATATAAAGATCCGCATAATCTGCTTGTTTCATATTGTCAAAGCCTTCTTGTGCCACAAAATTTATTAAATTTCCAGGTAAAGGCTCCATCCAAAATGTCACATGGCAGCCTGCTTCACGAATTTTCTTAGCAACAGTTAGGCAACGCATCACGTGACCGCTACCAATTTCAATTGAAGCATCTGCTCGAATTATGACTTTCACTTATATCACCGGCTTTTGCTCAATATGGGCATTCAAATTAGCTACTTCGGGATGATCATTTAAGTATTGTATGACATCTACACTCGATACAAGCGGATTGTTGAAATGCTTTGCTACATTATAAATAAGTGCATAATCTTCTTCTGTGTCTAATGTAATCCTTAAGTGTGGCGCATTACGATTGGTAGGTGCTTTATAGATCACCGCCTCAAATTCATTTTCAAATTCATAGGCATAGTACGTTACATGCTCGCGATGCCTTTCTTCCTTACCTGCTACATTAATATGTAATAGTGCCTGGTAAGAAATTAGTTCTACTGCAAGTCCGCGTGGCTGTTCTCCATCAATAAGAACAATATCCTTCTTCTCGTTTGTCATTAATTCAACGATTTCACTCGCCATTTCATAATCAACAAATGGACAATCAGACGTTACACGCATAACATAGTCTGGCTCGTACTCCTTTGCACAATCTACAAAGCGGGATAGGACGTCATTTTCTGAACCTCGGAAGCACCGAATATTATTTTCTAAACACCAAGTTGCAATCGCATCATCTTGAGGCATTGAAGTCGTTGCAACAATTACTTCTTGCACACCTTTTATTTGTGAACAGCGCCTTGTAACATACATCAGTACATTCGAATCTCCTACAGGTTTTAATATCTTTCCTCTAAGTCGAGTAGAACCTATTCTAGCTTGAATAATAACAATTGTTTTCAAAAAATCACATCCTAAGTTCACATAGAAATCTTCTACCTAAATCGTTCCATTATCGACATGCACTACTGTTCCCGTAATAGACTTAGCTTGATCTGAGAGTAAAAATAGTACGGTACTTGCTACACTCGAAACATCCGTTTCCTTTTTTAAAGAGGTTCTTTGATAAATACGTGCCTTTTGATCGTCTGTCAATGTCGAACTCATTGATGTTTCCATAAAACCTGGTACAACACAATTAGAACGAATTCCTTTGCTTCCCCATTCTCTAGCCGTATTTTTTGAAAATGCCTCTATTGCTCCCTTTGATGCTGCGTACATGCTCAAACCTTTATATCCTGTATGAGCACTGATTGAAGAAATATGCACGATTGAACCCTGTGTTTTATGCAATAACATATCTCTGATTGCATATTTTGATAGATGCATTGCTGAAAATACGTTCACTTGGAACATTTGCTGCAATTGTTGCACATTTAAATTAGAAACAATGTCGTCATAAGCCATTGCTGAATTATTAACAAGCCCATGAATTGGTCCTATTTTACGAATCTTATCCATGTACAACTGCTTAATTCCATCTACATCTGTTAAATCATAAGAAAGTGCTTTGAAACGATTTGGGTATTTTGCTAACAGTTCATCTGCTGCTTCTTCGCTTGAACGACTAATACCGATTACACCAAAATCTGTTTCAGATAGGATTTGTTGAACAATCTCTCTTCCGACACCTCTTGAATCACCTGTTACAATAATCCATTTCATTTTCTAACCTTCTTTCCAGTTCGTGTAATCAGTAGCTCATCCACGAACTTAATAATGCGCGGTACTTTCCATGCTTGTAAATGAGTTGTAGCAAATTGCTTTATTTCTTTTTTTAACTCTTTTTCATCCAATTCCTCGTACTTAATTACATCTGCAACAAGCATTTCTCCCGTTACACTATTTTTTTTCGACTTCACTACAACATCTATGATGCCTGGTACTTGCATAAGTAGATTTTCAACCTCTATTGGATTTACTTTGTAGCCCCCTACATTGATCATATCCGATTGGCGCGATTGAAATTTAAAATGTGTTTCATCAATGGTTTCAACAAAATCGCCCGTTTGAAACCATTCATTTTCTAATGAGTGTGTCTTTCCAAGTAAAGTACGATGTATACATAATTCCCTCTGTGCAGTGATTTTTACCAATTGCTTATATTCTGGGCTAATTTCAAAAACATCACCTTTTGCCGCAAACAAGCTCCCAGCCTCTGTAGATGCATATACATTTGTTATTTTTGAATTAGGAAAAGCATTCTTGATTTTCTCTTCTAAAAGCAAATCAAATTTTTCCCCACCAAATGTAACTCTTTCCATTATTGGATATGTTGTTCCCTGTAGATATGGAAGGATATTACGATAAAATGTTGCCGTTGCTGAAATATGTGTAATTTGATACATTTCCATCAATATTTTTATATTACTCATAGACTTACCAAACATATAAATTAATGGATTTTGATTAAGAAATGCCTGAAAAAAAACTTGTATACCAGCCATATGTGTAGGGTTATATGCAAATGCCCAAACACAGTGTTCGAACTTTGCATGCACCTTTACATTTCTTGTCAGTGTATCGAAAGTATGGCCCATCTTTTTAGGACGTCCTGTTGTACCAGATGTATAGAGAGTTAGCATCCATTGCTCTATTTTGTAGATTCTCCGCATCACTTCATCCATATTTCGAAATTGAAGACGCTCATGTTTCAGTACTTTTGTTGTTAATAGATTTGTATCGACACCTAGTTCACTAATCTCTTTCTTCGAAAAATCCCCGTCTAATATTTCAAGTGGATAATCAAAAATCAAGCTATGAATAATCCCTAAAAAAACCTCATACGGATGGTTGTCTTTCACATATAAGTATGAATATCCTGCGTCCTTACTGTTCAAGTCCATTAACAATTGTTCATATGTATAAACGGTGTCATTATATACTAAAAAAATCTTATCCATATTATTTACCTTCAATTTTAGCTATAATTTCACCAACTGTTTGAACGATGCCGTCTTCAAAAATATCCACACTAAACTCACTTTCAATTCGAACTGTTAATTCTGCTAACATTAAAGAATCTAATACAAGATCCTCTCGTAAATCCATTGAGTCCTCTAAAGTCTCAAGTGGCGCACGCCCATCTTCTTCTCGCATTTCATTAATGATTAATAATAATTGGTCCATTGCTCATTCTCCATTCTTTTTACTCTTCAAATTCGCCTATATATTTCTGATATTTATTTAATTGTAGCCAATCTTCTTTTAATAGCTCTAATAAATTCAAATCCCTGTATGAACCATTCTTTAAAATATGATCTTTATACATTCCTACCAGTCGATAGCCATGAAATAAATTCAACTTAAGGACATTATCATTTCCTTCCATCACTTCTGCAGTGATTTTATGGAAGTCAAATTTCGAAAATATGTAATTATAAAAATATGGAGGAATAATACCACCGTATAATCGATATTTTTCCTCACCGATATAAAAGCCCCAACTTGTTCTTTTATTCACATAATCTATATTATTTAAAGAAATCACCCCTACAGGTTTTTCTTTTATTTCAATTACCCAATAAAAATCTGTTGTAGAATTTGAGATTTTTCTAAACCACTCTCTTTGTTTCTCCATATCTTTATCAATATCTGTATTCATAAATTGAGTAACATCTTCCTTAGTCCGCCACTCCAATACTTGCTCAAGATGTTCTTCTCTAAGTTTAATAAAACGAATCATTTAGAACCTCCTTTAATATCCGACGTATTGTCAAAAAATATATAATAAATCGCTAATAAAACTTTGAGTTCCATGCGTCTGCATAAAAAAAGCAAGCCACCCCTCTTAATTTGGTGTTTGATGTAGTTACGACACAACACCAACTATTAAAAAGGAAGTGACAAGCTTTATACCTCCAATTTTTAGTATGTTTATTCCAAATAATCAAGTACCAAAAACTAATTATTACTCAATTATTAATTATTTCTCTTGATCGAGCTGTTGAAGCACATCCGGAACAGCCTATAAATAAAGAATATCGCAAGTTAATTGTCGATGATTTTGGGGCTTATTTCAATTTCTTACGCCCACACAAGACTCACTTGAAGGCAAATATCCCAACGCTTGAAAAGATGCCTTATATGCCTGCATGATGGACAAAATTATTGGCTCTCGCACAAGCTGAATTTGCCGAATAATCCGCCTACTTTTTCCCCTTCGCCCCCAAAACTAGGTGCAAACCTTTTCGACTGTTTTTCAAGAGCGCTTGTGCTAAAAACTTAATCTAATTCACATGAAAATGTCTCCACCCAAATTTTAAAACAAATAATTCTCCAAACTAAAAAGTTAAAAGGCTTTTCACCATTTAATATTTTTTGGACTTCTAAAATTATATCTTCGTTTAAAATACCGTGAGATATTTCAACAGCTTTCTTGACAATCTCTATTACTTCTTCTTTTGACTCTTTTTTAAACCAAATCTCCTCAGGAGTAACAAATCCCATTTTATCGTTTCGATTTCGTATCTGCTCCGGTAAAATATCGTACATTGCATCTCTAAAAACTGCTTTTGTAATACCATTATTAATTTTAAATGAAGCAGGTAAACTTAGAATAAATTCAACTAAACGATAATCTAAAAAAGGAAACCTAGATTCCACTGAATGGGCCATAGAGTTACGATCTGCATACTGTAACAATTCGGGTAAATTAGTACTAAATAATTGTGCATATGACAGTTCATTTACAGTAATAACTTTTCCACCCAACTGAAGATACGGATCTTTATGTTTAACACCCAGTTTTTCTAAATCCAACCATACAGGAGACGGGTAATAAATTTCCACGTTTTCAGTAAGTTGAGGATTAATAATTTCATTAAACTTTTTTACGACTAAGTCTCTGCTTACATTATGAATATTGTTCAATGCATCAACTTCGCTTAATAATTTATCTAAACTGCCATCTTTAATAAGTCCAACTAAATGTGCTCCAAAATACGTTCCATAACCTGCTAACAATTCATCTGCACCTTGTCCATCAAGAACTACTTTATTTTCCTTACCAACCATTTTGAAAACTTCCCAGCTAGCATAAATGCTAGTCGATCCAAAAGGCTCATCTTGATGCCATATTAGACTATCCATTGACTCTAATAAATTCTTTAACGTTGGAAACGTATAATTTGGCTTCGCCTTTGTTTCATTCAATACAAATTGAATGTATTCACTTTCATCATATTTTTTTTCATGGGCACAAGCAGAGTAAGTTTGAAATTTTTCTTTTAACAGATGCTTATCTGCTGCACACACAATAGAAGACGAATCTATTCCACCTGAAAGTAAAAAAGCTGCTTCAACATCAGCTCTCAATCGTAATTGAATTGATTCAATAAACAAATCCTTTATCTTTGCTTTTGCCTCTTCATATGTTCCTTTAAAATTCTCTTCAGGAGGATAGTACCATTTTTTGATTTCTAAATTCTCTTTATCCATGCTCTCATTATTTAAATCTAATATTAAAAAATGTCCACCCTTTAATTGATAAACATTTTTAAACATAGTTTCATTCGTATGATTGAATAGTCCCCAATACAAATAATCATATGTACGGGAACCATTAATTAAGGACTTCCATCCTGGTAATACAGTAAATTGTTTTATCTCAGATGCAAATCCTAACATTCCATCTTCAGAAAACCAATAATATAATGGTTTTACACCAAATCGATCTCTACTAGCAAATATTCTATTTCTCTTTACATCGTAGATAACAAATGCCCACATCCCATTAAATCGATGTAGACATTCCTCTCCCCATTCACAATATGCAGCTAGAATAACCTCTGTATCTGAATGTGTCGAAAATTTATAACCCTTATCTAATAATTCTTCTCTGATTTCTATGTAATTATATATTTCACCATTAAAAGTTATCCAATATTCTTTATTATGATAACTCATTGGTTGATGACCTAAACTGCTTAACTCAATAATAGATAGTCGCCTATGTCCAAACCATAATGAGCCATTAAGAAAATTCTCATAACCTTTTCCATCAGGTCCTCGATGAGCAATAACATCTGTCATTGCTTCAATAATATCTCTATTTATTTTGTTTATAGAATATAGAGCAGAAATACCACACATAAGATATTAATCCCTTCAAAATTAAAATTAGTATTTAGAATATATCTTTTTCAACTTTCTTGCTACAACTTTAATATCATGTACTTCTTCAGCATATTTCCTACTACGCGTACCAAGTTCATATCTTTCTTCAGGTGAAGTTTCTATCCAATATTTTAGGACATTCTCAATACTATCTGGACTTGCATTAATAATCGGGAATCCTTTTGGATAGCCCTCTAAATGTTCATCTAAAATATAACAAATCACTGGTTTACCTAGGGCCATAGCCTCACAAGTAAATACCCCGTGTGACCCACCACATAATTGATCAATAATTATATCTGCTTGTTTATATAAATCAATTGCCTCATTATGTGATTTATTTTCTATTAGAATAAACTTAAATTTATAGCCCTTACTCTTCAAATTTTCAATTGCTTTAAGCACATATTTTGTACCTTTAAATGCTTGTTGACTAGGGGCATGAGCTATTATCAGTTCTTTTTTTTCCTCAAGATTTGGATAAACAGGTTGCAGAAAACCCGTATCAACTCTTTGTCCAATTATATGAATTTTATCAAAATATGGTGCCAAAAAATCATTAAAAGTGTGATCACTAAAAATTGCTACTCCATTAGTAAATTCTGACCATCTTTTCATTCTTTCAATATTTTCATGTTCATTTTCTTTATAACTATTTATGTAGTATTTATTCCTCTTACTTTCAATTGAAGGTATTCTAACTTCACTTCCCCAAAACTCAACAAATACTTTTTTATTTTCTTTTAGAAAAAATTCAACATCTTCATAGTCATGAAGGATAGGTGTACCATAACTATAATGAATAACATCATAATTTTCATTTATAAAATTCAATTTATCTCTTCTACTTTGTCTTCTTTTTTCTTGACTTTCGAAAAATTCAAAGTAAAAATCATTTTGATATCCAAAGGGATGTTTATATACTAAACTATCCGAATTGATTCCAATTTCTCTTAATCCCTTTACAGACAATCCTAATTGACCAGCTATTTCCATAGGTGTATGAATTACTTTCATAAATAGAAGCTCCTATATATTTTTAAAATTGTTTATGACTGTACTTTAAAGAATATAATTGTTCAAATAATCTTTAATGGTAAGTAAGTATACTTAGTGTCCTAATTGATTAGGGTGTATACAGTCATTCAAATATCGTATTACATTAATGGAGTTGCTGAATTTACATTTATATAATCATTGTATTTTCCCGTATAACTCATCAGTAAACCTTTTTACATTTTCCGACGGAATTCTGAGGTTTATTTTATATTTTCCCCAATCATTCACTCCTTGCCACACCATGACAATCTCCTTCATTAATTTATTTTCCATTCAATTATTCTCCCATAAATGCTTATTTAACATTTTATCAAAAGCCGTTCTAAAATTTAAATCATCAAACTTATTTAACATTTTATCAAAAGCCGTTCTAAAATTTAAATCATCAAACTTATTTATCATTAAGCTTAATTTTTTTAGAACCAATTAAAAGCTTTTTCCAGCTAAGATACTTTTTTAATATTCGAGTTTTAATTCCCCATAACAAGATATTTTACATTTAGTTATTTTATCAAGAATTATAATATTCTCGATTTTATGGATTTGAACACATTTACAGGCGACATTTCACTCCCATTTATATAGATTTGTAAAATTTCAATAACTTCATTATCTCCTACGCCTACCAGGATACTTCCTTGTTCTTTATTAATTCTCACCACTTGCCCTGGCACACTATACCACACATCCGATACCATTTTAGCTTTCAAAACTCTAATTTTAGTTTCATCTTCTAAAAAGGCAAACGCCCCTGGATAAGGGAATGTTTGAGCTCTTACAAAATTATATATACTTCTAGCTGGCTTATACCAATTTATTTTTCCGAATTCCTCAATTCTATTTGAACAATATGTAGCTTCCATTTCATTTTGAAAATTCACCTCCATTTTACCATCAATTATTTTAGGAAGATTATTTTCTAGCTGTGTAAGCATAATATTATTACATTTTTCTACTAAGCTATTAATATCATCAATTTCTTCTATGCTTATTTTAGTTTGCTCAATAATAGGACCATTATCAATCTCATCTCTAAAACAAAACATTGTGACACCAGTTTCTTTTTCATTATTTATTATTGCCCACACTAAAGGCGAGCCTCCACGGTACTTCGGAAGTAGAGAATAGTGGAAACCTATGATTTCCTTTTTAACAAAATTTAAGACATCTCTACTTATTATCCAATACCATCCAACTACAATAACGTAATCTGGTATATCGCTTCTTTGTTTAAATTTCAATTCAAATTCTTTATTAGTACTTACAGCTAAAAATTCTATTTGATTTTCTTTACATAAATCTATAATCTCTTGAAATTTTGTTCTTTTATCATTTCTATCATCAATGGTATATACTCTATTTAACACTTTTTTATCGTGATCAATAATGTATTTTAAACACTCTAAACCAAAGCTTTTACTAATTAATAAGACTATTTCCGTCATAATCTCCCGCCTTAATTACACCTGCTAAGGAAAGACATATATATTTTATGTCAGCAGCGTTCATTGTATTATCTAAAGGTAACACTAGTCCTTTTTTGGCTAAAATTTCTGAATTACTATTTTTCAAATAGTCATTTTTATATTTTTTATTAAAATAACTCAATTTAGAAATAGCTTGTGCACCTTGACCTGCCTCGATTTTGCTATTGTATAACTTCTCTATGAGAAAGCTTCTGTTTAACTTATCATTAAGGATAATCATAAAGCTCTGCCATGCATGACCCTCAATAGTTCTTGGTAACTTGATACTCTCAATATTTGATAATTCATTAAAATAATTATCAACAAGTAGAGATCTTTTTACCAAATTCCCTTGAAATGTTTTTAATTGGGAAATACCGAGAATAGCTTGAAAATCAGTCATTCGATAATTATATCCCGGCATATCAACGTCAATTAATCCATTTTCATCACGTTTTAGACCATGGTTTCTTAATAACTCTACTTTCCTGGCTAACTTTTCATTATTAGTAATTAACGCTCCACCTTCACCAGTAGTAATCGATTTTCTAGGATGAAATGAAAAGCAACCTATATCACCAAAAGTTCCTACATGTTGCTCATTATGATACGCTCCTAAAGCACACGCCGCGTCCTCTATAACATAGAGATTGTATTTTTTTGCAATAGCCATAATTCTAGTCATATCTGCTGGAGCACCAAACTCATGTACAACAATAATTGCTTTTAGCTGTTCTTTATAATTATAATTGGAAATTGTCTCCTCTAATTTATCAGGACACATATTATAGGAAGATGAATCAACATCAACTAATACAGTTCTCGCCTTTTGAATTTCAACTACATTTGCAGTCGCTACAAACGTAAAATCAGGTACAAGAACCGCATCCCCTTGCCCAATCTCTAATGCCTCTAATGCCAAATGTAACGCAGCTGTTCCACTTGAAACAGCAGATACATAATCCACATTAATGTATTTTTTTAATTCTGTTTCAAACTCTAGAACTTTTTCACCTTGTACTAACATACCTGATTCTAAAACTTTACAAACTTCTTGCATTGCTTCTTTAGTTATATTTGGTCGAGATAATTTAATCATACTAAAACACCTTCAAAGAACTTTGCTGTATTTGTTATCCCATGCTCTAAATCGACTTTTGCTTCAAATCCTAATAATTCTCTTGCCTTATCAACCTTCGGAATACGTAATTCAATATCAGCGGAAGTCTTTGGAACAAATTTAATTTCAGATTTTGAATTTAAAACCCGAACAATCGTACTAGCTAATCCATAAATAGTTGTTACTGCTTTGGCATTCCCTATATTAAATGATTCTCCAATAGCACTATCATATACTAATGTTCGAATCACACCCTCAACCATATCATCTACATAGCACCATGCTCTAATTTGGCTTCCATCTCCATGTATTTGAATATCTTTATTCTGTAAAGCATTTTCAATAAAGGCTTTTAAGGCTCCCTCACCCACTTGGTTAGGTCCATAAACGTTAAATGGTCTTACAGTTACTGTAGGTAATCCATATTGTTTATAGTATGCATACGCCATATGTTCCTCAGCTAATTTACTAACTGCATAAGTCCATCTTGCTTCACCGACTGCACCTAAGACTGTAGGTGTAATTTCTTCTGATTTAAAAGCAACTTGACCGAATACTTCACTTGTACTAAAACAAACGACTCTTTTACAATTTTCTAATGTATTTGCGGCTTCTAACAGATTAGCTGAACCAATCATATTCACTTGCATTGTTTTCACTGGATTTTTCACTACTGTATCTATTCCAGCAATTCCAGCACAGTGGATTACATATTCAGAGCCCTGGATGCTTTGTGTTAAGAATTCTAAATCAAGTATATCCCCTTCTATTAATGTTAAATTGGGGTGATCTAGTAATTCTGTATTTTTAATAGCATTTCTTGCAAAAGAATCATAAATAACTACTTTATTGTCCTGTAGCAACACTTTTGCTAAAGTTGAACCTATAAAACCTGCACCACCAGTGATAAAAATCCGTTTACCCTTAATTTTTTTTAATAATTCTTTCATGAATACTTGCCAACTTTCTATTTCAGCATCAGCTGTATATTTTTTAATATTTCATGTAGATTTTCATCTTTTAAATATGGATGCATTGGTAATGACAAAACTCTATCAGTTAAGTTATCTGTTTCATACTCTTTCATTTTGTTAATAAACACTGTTTGTTCACTTATTTTTTTTGAATAATAAACCATTGTAGGTATTTCTAGGGCTTTCAAAAAGTCTTGTAGCTTTTCTCGCTCTTCTTTATTGTGCAATTTAACTGTATATTGTGCATAACTTGAATAATAACCTTCAGGAATATATGGAGTTTCAACAATTCCATTTAATTCTCTATTATATATAGAAGCAATTTTATTTACATCTTCCACTTCGTGTTCTATAAACGCTTTTAATTTTACTCGTAAAATAGCAGCTTGAATGGTATCAAGTCTAGAATTCATCCCAATACGGACATTATCATATTTATCTTTCCCTTTACCATGTACCTTTAAAGAATTTAATAACTCTGCCAACTCATCATCATTTGTGAATATAGCCCCACCATCTCCGTAGCATCCTAATGGCTTAGCAGGGAAAAATGACGTAGTGGCGGCATGTCCAAAACTACATGCACGCTTTCCATTAATATGTCCACCAAATCCTTGTGCTCCATCCTCTAAAACAAGTAATTCATATTTCAACCCAATTTGCTCAATCTCAGGATAATTTGCAGGCAAACCAAATAAATCTACGGGAATAATCACTTTAGGATTTAATTTCCCTTCTGAAATTACTTCCTTAATAGCTTTTTCTAATTTTTGTGGGTCCATATTAAATGTTCTTTCATCTACTTCTATAAAAATTGGTGTCGCTTTTGCATAAGCTACTACTTCTGCTGTTGCAAAAAAGGTGAAATCAGGTACAAACACTGCATCTCCTTCACCAATTCCCCAAGCCAGTAAAACAAGTGTTAATGCGTCTGTACCATTAGCACATGTAATACAATGCTTCACACCAACATAATCAGCCAGTTCTTTTTCTAATACTTTTACCGGCTCTCCCCCAACAAAAGTACCACTTTTTAATACATCAGCAATTGCTTGATCTATTTCACTTTTATAAGTTTGATATTGCCTTTTTAAATCTCGAAATTCTATTGTCATATAATCACCTTAGATTTCAACTAAATCTTCTTCTTTTATGCTATATTTTCTATTGCAATTAGTACACACCAGTGAAGAGTCTAATTGAGTACCACATTCACAAATCCAACCTTTTTGTTTTGCTGGTAATCCAACCATTAATGCATAGTTTGGGACATCTTTTGTAACAACAGCTCCAGCTGCGATCATTGCATTCTTTCCAATTGTAATACCACATACAATTGTCGAATTTGCTCCCAAAGAAGCACCTTCTTTTACTAACGTTTTCACATATTTTGATGAACCTTTTGGATATTTACTTCTTGGATTTAAATCATTAGTAAACACGACTGACGGACCACAAAAAACATTATCTTCCAACGTTACACCTTCGTAGACAGAAACATTATTTTGAATTTTTACTCCATTTCCTATCTGTACATTACAAGCAATATTTACATTTTGACCAATAACGCATTTTTCCCCAATATTCGAATACGATTGAATATGTGAAAAATGCCAAATTTTTGTCCCTTCACCTATAGTAACATCATTATCAATATATGAACTTTCATGCACTGAATAATTCACCTTGTTACCTCACCTTCTGCACAATCTAAAGTTGAATAATTTATCAAAGGCAACTTTATAGTTTGTTTAGAATTAGATGATTTATAAATTGCCAATACAAGCTCTAATGCATTTCTTCCATCTTTAGCTGTTACATATGGCTGTCTATCTTGCTCAATTGCTTCTATAACATCTGTATATAACAAGTAATGGCCAAAACCATAAATATTGGGTGGATTTTCTTTATAGTTTTCTTTTATATTTTCCGGATTATCAATTTCATCCGAAAAATTCCACTCCTCTATTAAATTAACAGACTTTCCACCAACCTTAACTGTTCCCTTTTCACCAAATATATAAAGAGTCTCTTCTAAGTTATTAGGATATATATTCGTTGTTCCCTCAATAATACCGTAGCTACCATTTTTAAATCGGATAAGAGCTAAACCCAAATCTTCTGCCTCAATATAGCCATGCATTAAAGTATCTGTCATACCTACAACCTCGACTATTTCATCTCCCATCATCCATCGAAGTAAATCGATATTATGTATACATTGATTCATAAGCGCACCACCATCATGCTCCCATGTTCCACGCCAAGGTGCTTGCTTATAATAATCTTCACCACGATTCCAACGAATATGCGCAGCGCCATGTAAAAGTTTTCCAAACCTACCCTGTTCCATAGCTTCGCGAGTCTTTTGTATAGATTTATTAAATCTATTTTGATGACATGCACTGACTTTCAAATTTTTTTCTTGTGCTTTTTCAATTATTAAATCAGCTTCTTTTAATGAAAGTGCAATTGGCTTTTCAATAATTAAATGGCAATTGTAGTCAAGACATTTCATTGCAATTTGACCATGAGAACCACTTTCTGTACATATTGCTACTAATTGTGGGGTTTGTTCAATTAACATCTGTTCATAATTTGTATACTTTTTCGCATTTGAAAGGTTAAATTTCTCAATTGTCTCGTCCATCTTTGACTCAATCAAATCACAAATTGCTACAATATCAATTTCGTTTTTTAATGCTGCAGCAATATGATTTGGAGAAATTCTTCCACAGCCAATTATTGCATATTTCATTTAACTATCCCCTTACATTAGTTCAATATTTTTACGGTTTAATACATGTTTCATTGCATTTTTTGTGTCAAAAATAAACTTGGAATTTTCTTGAACAAAGTTATAATCTATGTTTGAATGTGCTGTAGTAATAATTACAAGATCCTGACACTGTAATAATTCTATAGATAATTCTTGTACAGATTTATGTTCTACACTATTCAAATTAAAAGATTCAACATATGGGTCGAAATAATTCACTATCGAACCATGCTTTTCAAGTTCTTCGACCACTTTTAATGCAGGGCTTTCACGATAATCCGATATATCCCCCTTGTAAGCGACACCTAATAACAAGATCTTTGAGTCTGCAAGTGGTTTTTTAAATTTATTTAGTATTTTACTCATACGCTCTACACAGTATTCTGGCATTTTATGGTTTATTGTCATTGAAGCTTCTATTAATGTTGTATGAAAATTATATTCTTTAGCTTTCCATGAAAGATAATAAGGATCTAGTGGAATACAATGCCCTCCGACACCTGGACCAGGATAAAAAGCTTGAAAACCATAAGGCTTTGTTTTAGCTGCATCAATTACTTCCCAAATATCTATATTCATTTTTTCACATAACATCGCTAGCTCATTAACTACAGCAATATTGACATTTCGATAAATATTTTCTAAAACTTTCTCCATTTCTCCTACTGCCGGACTTGAAACAATATGTACATCACTTTCTAAAACCGTTTTATATACAGTCGCAATTACTTCAGCAGCTTCTTCTCCCACTGCTCCTACAACTTTCGGTGTATTTTTTGTTTTATATATTAAATTACCAGGGTCAACTCGTTCTGGAGAAAAACCTAAATAAAAATCTTTTCCGCAGATAAGGTCGGAACCTTCTTCTAGAATAGGTTTTAATACTTCTTCTGTTGTACCAGGATATGTTGTTGATTCTAAGACAACAATAGTTTCAGGTTTTAAATGCTTGGCTATTGATTTTGCAGAATTTACTACATAACTGATGTCTGGCTCTTGGTGAGAATTTAAAGGAGTTGGAACACAGATTGCTATAAAATCCACGTCTTTAATACAGGTAAAATCATTTGTTGCTGTAAGCATTTTATTTTCAACAAGCTGCTTTAAATCCTCATCAACAACATCTCCAATATAATTAACACCTTGATTTACCATATCAACTCTATCTTGTAAAATATCGAAACCAATTGTTCTAAATCCTGCCTTTGCTTTTTCAACTGCCAAAGGTAGTCCAACATATCCCAAACCTATAACTGCTATTTTAAAATCTCGAGATTTTATCTTTTTTAACATTAATTCTTTCATAAAGTGTCTCCTACTAAATTTATACTATTGAATACATTTTCCAGTTGTTTTGTCTGAAATTCTCTAGAATATTTATCATAAGAAATTAAATATTCTTCTTTAACACCATTTTTTTCATTCTTCAATAACTTCGAAAAACCCCCAAGTATTTCATGAATTGAAGAACTATGGTTCACTACAATAGAATCTTTATAAGGTTTTAAAAACTCTTTCACAAAATTATTTTCATCGTTTACTATCGAGAAAATTGGACGTTTTGCAGCCACTAAATTATATAGTTTACTAGTTCCCCCAACTTCAAGGTTGTTAATAAGTAAATTAATAGTAGCAGCATGATTCATTCGAATTGCTTCTAGATAATTTATATATCCACCATATTCTATAAAATCAAATTCAAATAATAACTTGAATTTTTCTGTTATTCCATCACCGAAAATTAAAAATTTAAGTTTTATTTCATCTTTATTTATTTCTTTTAAAGCATTTATAATTTTTTCAAAGTAGCTGTAATATGCAGGATATATTTTCCCACACCATACTAAAGTTTTTGCAGATTCATAATATGGTTCTACCTCTTTACAGTTATAGTCATCGTAATCAAAACCATTCTCTATAACATGTATGTTTTCTAAACCTGCTCCCATTTGCAAAAGCATGCTCTTTAACTCATTATTCACAGTTACTAAACTATCAGCATTTTCAATTACTTTCTTTTCAAATAATTCATTTATCATTCTTCCTTCTAATGTTCTAAACTTATTATTTTCATTTTTCCTTGTCCATCCATCTCTATAGTCTACTATTAGAGGGATTTGAGTAATTTGTTTTAACAACGTACCCACAATTCCTAACGTATATGGTGGAATTGTTACAAATATTAAATCTATCTTTTTAGAATTAATTATTTCTAATGATTTAAATAGAAAATGCATTAATGATCCCACCGGTGCTTCTGGTGTTTGCACTTCATAAAAATATTTTAAATATTCCTCATTTGATTTCGCTGTTGGTTCAAGCGTATTAACATAATGAATTTCTAAGTCTTCTGGAACATCTTTCAACAAACTATTATCTCTAGGTCTTTCAGGATAAATATCTGGATTTAAAGTAACAACAATTGGATTCCAATTTTTATTTTTCTTTAAATATTTAACAAATTTCAACGGTCTAAAAACACCGCTATCTGTATATGGTGGGAAATAATATGTTAAAAAAAGCACATTTTTCATAAAGTTCTCCTTATTTATATTGCAACAAATTTTCTCTTAATTCCCTCAGTGTAAACTTATACTCTTGCTTGGAGTTAAATTCTTTTAATTTCATCAAATTTTGTTTTGCATCAAAATACCCTGGATTATATTCTAATGCAGTTTCAAATAATTTTTGCGCCATTTCATAGTTGTTTTTTTGCGCTTGAATTATGCCTAAATTATTTAAAGAAGCACCATGTTTAGGATTTACTTTTAAAATATTTTTATATAATTCTTCTGCTTCACAATAATTGTTAAAATGTAATTCTACTAAAGCTTTTAAAAATAACTCAGATATGCTCGTATTTTCATTATTTAAATTCCCCGCGCTTTTTTTTGCTTCATTCCATCTATTAAATCTTATTTGAAAATCTAAAAGGTAATTTACTTTTTCTTTCGATGCTACATTTTTTTCAATTGACTCTTTAATAAAATGATAATTATATTTTTTTAATAAAGTTTTTTCTCCAGTATCTGTTGTCCCAATATTTGATGTTAAATTATTTGCATGTCTTCTAATATAAGTTAAAGGTTGGTTTATATATTCTATATTCCTCCCACTTAATAATAGCCTTAACCAAAAGTCCACATCTTCTACATATTTTATTGATTCATCAAACCCCTTTAATTTTAAAAAATCACTTCTCTTTACCAAACTACCTGATGGTGAAATAATCGGGTTACGTTTAATCATCTCTAAGAACCCTATTACCCCATTTAATGTTTGACCTGTATTTAAGCCTGTCAGTTTTTTACCATGTGAATCAATTTGCTGAAATTGACAATAAATCGCTGAAAATTCTTTATTTATATTAGCTTCATATATTTCTAATAGTTCTGAATCACATTTGTCATCTGCATCTAAAAAGAATAACCAATCAGTCTTAGCTTTTGTTGCTCCAAAATTGCGCGCTGCCGAAGCTCCTGAGTTTTTTTGGGAATACATGTATATACATTCTGTTTCTACCTGTAATTTCCTAACAATATCTAATGTCTTATCAACACTTCCATCATCAATGACAATAATCTCTTTACACTTTTTAGTTTGGTTAAGAACACTTTCTATTGTTTCCTGAATATACTCTTCAGCATTATATGCGGGTATTATCACAGATACTTCCATCACATACCTCAACTACTTTCGTATTATTTCTTCAACATATATCTTCCGTCAAATACTACCATTTCGTTAGATATTTCTTTAACTATCTCTTTAAATTCATTCCACTCTGTAACCAATAATATAACTTCAGAAGTTTCAATGACTTCATTCACTGAGTCTACACAGCAGGGCAAATGTTTTACAACAGGATCATATGCTTTCACAAGTGCCCCACGTTTTTTCAATTCTTCAATTAAATAAATCGATGGAGCCTCACGTAAATCATCTGTATTTGGTTTAAATGCTAGTCCTAATATACCAATTGCTTTACCAATTACATCATCATTAAAATAATCTAGTACCTTTTGTAAAAATAGCTGTTGTTGTCTAAAGTTTACCTTAATCGCAGATTCTATAATTGTCATAGGATTGCCATTTTCTCTTCCTAAATAAGCAATTGCTTCTGTATCTTTCGGGAAGCATGAACCTCCATATCCTAGACCGGGATTTAAGAAAGCACGGCCTATTCTATGGTCCATACCCATTCCATCTGCCACATCTAATACACTAACACCAACTTTTTCGCAAAGGTTTGCAATCTCATTAATATAACTAATTTTTACTGCTAAAAACGCATTTGCTGCATACTTAATCATTTCTGCACTTCGACGATTTGTTCGAATGATTGGTAATTTTAGTGGTTTATACAATTGCTCTATTTTATCACCAATTACTTCTGATTCGGCACCTATGACGATTCGATCGGCATGAAATGTATCATGAATCGCAAAGCCTTCACGCAAAAACTCTGGGTTGGAAACAATATCAACGCATGCATTCACTATGAGATGCTTTTCAATTATTGTTTTTATTAAATCATTCGTTCCGACTGGCACAGTGCTTTTTACAACAACAATTGTGTCACGTATAATATTTAAAGCGATGTCCTTAGCTGCTTGCTTAATATAACTTAAATCTGGAGCCCCACTTTCACTTTGTGGTGTCCCAACTGCAATAAATACAATTTCAGCCTCTTTAAACGCCTCTTTATGGCTCATTGTAAAAGATAATCGATTTTTCCCAATATTTCTCATCATTAAATCATCTAACCCTGGCTCATAAATTGGCGACTTGCCTGACTTTAAAGATTTCACTTTATTTTCATCAATATCAATACAAGTAACTGTATGACCAATCTCAGAAAGTACTACGCCTGTTACAAGGCCTACATATCCAGTACCAATCACCGCTACATTCATCATGATTGTCCCACCTTTTGTACAACTTCTTTTAAGTATGTTAAAACGTCCTCTTTTAAATCCTCACGCTCTAATGCAAAGTCAATCGTCGCCTGTACAAATCCAAACTTACTGCCACAATCATATAACATCCCCTTTACATCATGTGCCACGATTCGCTCCGATTGATTGAGTAGCTCAATTGCATCTGTTAACTGAATCTCATCTCCAGTACCAGGCTGAATTACTTTCAATGCATTAAAAATGGTTGGTTTTAACACATAACGCCCCATAATCGCTAGATTTGAAGGAGCTTCCTTAGCATTTGGCTTCTCGACGAAGCCTTTTACCTCTATAGCTTTGCCTTTTACAACTTCACCATCTGGATTAATGACACCATATTGATTGACTACATCCATGCCTACTGCTTGTACACCGATTACTGAAGTTTGTTCCTTTTCATACGTTTCGATGAGTTGAGCCAATGCAGGCTTCTCTGCTTGTAGAATAATATCTCCTAATAGTACGGCAAACGGTTCATCACCAATAAAACGATGTGCACAATATATTGCATCACCAAGGCCTTTCGCCTCTTTTTGACGGATATAATGAATGTTCGCTAAATTTGAAATCGCTTGGATTTGCTCAAGTTCGTCCCATTTTCTCTTTTTTATCAGTAGTTCTTCCAGCTCATAGGTTTTATCGAAATGGTCTTCAATGGAACGCTTGTTACGGCCGCTAATAATAATAATATCTTCAATCCCAGATGCAACTGCTTCTTCTACTATGTACTGAATTGTCGGTTTATCTACAATTGGTAACATTTCTTTCGGCTGCGCCTTCGTTGCTGGCAAAAAGCGTGTGCCTAGCCCAGCAGCTGGAATTACCGCTTTCCGTACTTTTTGCATTTACACCCGCTCCTTAAAATAGGCAATTGTTTTTTGAAGCCCTTCATCAAGCATGACAGTCGGCTCCCAATTCAGCAGTCTTTTTGCTTCATCTATAACTGGCTTGCGCTGCTTCGGATCATCTTGGGGCAGTAGCTTAAATTGTAGTGTTGTATCGTTACCTGTCCATCTCATTACTTTCTCTGCTAACTGTAACATTGTAAATTCATTTGGATTACCCAAATTTAAAGGTCCTGTGATTTCCTTTGGTGTTTCCATTAAGAGCAAGAAGCCTTCTATAAGATCATCCACATAGCAAAATGAACGTGTTTGTTGACCATCACCATATACAGTAAGATGCTTATTTTGTAATGATTGTACGATAAAGTTGCTTACGACACGTCCATCTTTTACATCCATACGTGGTCCATATGTATTAAAAATACGGGCAATTTTTATTTCGATATCGTACATTCTCGCATAATCAAAAAATAGAGTTTCTGCGCCACGTTTCCCCTCATCATAGCAGCTACGAATACCAATCGGATTGACATTTCCCCAGTAATGCTCTGTTTGTGGGTGCACTAATGGATCACCATAAATCTCCGATGTAGAAGCTTGGAAAATTTTTGCCCCTGTCTTTCGAGCAAGTTCAAGTAAATGTAATACTCCAAGTACACTCGTTTTAAATGTATGTATCGGGTCAGATTGATAATGTACTGGACTCGCGGGACATGCTAAATTATAAATTTCATCAAAATGACCAAGTTCAGGGAATGACTCCGTAACATCATGTTGGATAAATGTAATTCGCTCATTAAAAAGAAAATGCTCAATATTATCTAGAGAACCTGTCTTTAAGTTATCGATACAAACAATCTCATGCCCTTGTTCAAGTAATCTGTCAATTAAATGTGACCCTAAGAAGCCTGCTCCGCCTGTTACTAAAATCCGTTTCACTATAACATGCCCTCCATGAATTCATGCAATTCTTCAATCGTTAACCATTCCTTATTCTTATCACTCGTATATGCAAACCCCATAGGTAATTCTTTACCTCCTTCTGCAAACGTCTTTGACCACCAAGGAAACTCAGGCTGAATAACATAGTATGTATCAAACTCCACCGTATGACGAGCATCATCTTCCATAATCATCGCTTCATGTAATTTTTCTCCTGGGCGAATACCAACAATCTCTATTTTGCACTCTGGTGCAATGGCTTTTGCTAAATCTATAACTCTCATACTTGGAATTTTAGGAACAAAAATTTCTCCTCCATGCATGCGCTCTAAATTATCGAGCACAAACTGTACACCTTGATCTAATGTTATCCAAAATCTTGTCATTCGTTCATCTGTAACTGGCAATGTCCCTGTCTTTTTTATCTTTTTAAAGAAAGGCACCACACTACCACGACTACCAGCTACATTGCCATAACGAACAACGGCAAAGCTTGTTTTTTTATCACCAACATAGGCATTAGCAGCTACGAATAATTTATCTGAAGCTAGTTTCGTCGCTCCATATAAATTTACAGGACTGCATGCTTTATCCGTAGAAAGAGCAATTACTTTTTCCACTCCACAATCTATAGCTGCTTCAATAATATTTTGTGCACCGTGTATATTTGTTTTGACCGCTTCAAATGGATTATATTCACAAGCATCAACATGTTTCATTGCTGCTGCATGAATAACAATATCTACACCGTTAAAAGCTCGATATAGACGATCTTTATCTCTAACATCTCCGATAAAGAAACGAATTCGATCATCATGAAACTCTTGTTTCATTTCATACTGCTTTAGTTCATCACGACTAAAAACAATTATTTTTTTTACACCAAGTGTTAATGCTTTATGTATAAATTTCTTCCCAAATGAACCTGTTCCACCTGTGACAAGAACTGTTTTATTTTTTAATACGTTCATAGTGCGTATATCTCCATTCTAATTCATTCATTTTATGTATTTTATTATATAACCAACTTCTAACTATATATATCGACAAAATTCCTCAATAATAAATAAAAACCTACATCTCAGTAGGCTTTTAATTTGAATTAACAATTCTATTCAGTTCATTTTGGTTTATACATGGTACTTTAGGTATAAAAACACCTTGCACTGATGTAGTATAAAGTTTTATTGACATTCGTTTAGCCTTATTTTCTATCCATCTTGTATAGACTTGCAAATTCGGTGTCGTATAAACTAAAGAGCCATCATTAGCAAGAACTTCTCTTATATTTAAATCATCACTCACTGCCCGTCCAGATGTAGAACCTTTGGCATGAGTTTGATTACCTACAAAACCTAGATCTTGTCCAAATAAAATAATCTCTTCAAAATCCAAATATTCTAGTAAGCTAATAGCAACTGTAGATACAGAGCCCCCCGTCTCAAGCAAAGGCATTTTATGTTTTTCTGCAGCTACCTCGGCTAAAGGATACCCTTGTTGAAATATTATATAAGAGTCTCCCTCATGATTGATAACAGTTTCGGCATTAGCAGTGCTTAAAAAATATAATGGCCCTAGATATCCTGAACCTTCAATTTGTTTAATAATGTCAGGCTTTGCATCTGAAATTACAGTTGCTGTCGGTGTTATTCCATTTAGCAATAATAATTTTAATGCAGAGCCTACTACAAATACTTCAACTTTATCCTGTATCCCCTTTAACCAGCTTACTGTGTTATTAAGTGATGGGCCTGAGGCAACAATACATGCAATTTTCTTTTTATATATTGGGTAATTTCGTATTTTGGGAGATATTTGCATGTTGCAGTTGAAATTATTTTCCATCAAATCAGCAGACCTTTTATAGGTTACTTGATTAATTTTTATATCTTCTAAATATGTAAATAGTGGATGGTCTTGTCCAATTGCTTTTATCCAACTACCGGGAATCAGCACCTGGGTCTTTTCATTCAATATAAAATCTTTCAAATCATGAATAACTTCTATTTTTAATAGTAAATCATCATATTCTTTGTTATTCAAAAATAATTCATATTCTAATTTTTCAAAGAAATATACAATGACTCTTTTACCTTTTGCTAATTGTGCTAATCTTTCCGCATGATAGCCAAGACCTAGACCGATTAAGAAATATTGGTCCATGGATTCCTCAAACTCACTATCTATCCATTTCCAAGCATCTTCCCTAGGTCTATATTTACTATAAACCGCATAATTATTTAACGTTAATGTTGCTTCTCCATTTTTCGCGGTAGCAACTTCCCAGTTCATTAGTTTTCAAACCCTTCAATTGGCGATAGTTGTTCAAAAAATGGTGCAATTTCATATTCAAACATATCTGCAACTAATACATAATCTTGGAGTTCTAGCCCACTATTTATTTCATTTAAAAACTCATGAATTTGTTCAACTGGTAAGTTAACTGTTACTTTATTTTTAGAAAGTAAATCGCTTGCTTCCACTAACCAGCCCATTCCTTCTGAAAACTGTAAAATCATTTGCATAGCTTCTGGTACTTCATCTTTACGTAAATGTTCTGCAATCTGAATACTTCCTGAAGATACTTTTAAAATATATTCATTGTAACTATTAACTACTTCCATTACTTCACTCATTGTTTTCAACCTCACTATTTTCTAATACATTTTTGATACACTGCTCTGTATAATTTATAGCATCTTGTAGCTGTGTATATAACGCTTTAGTTTGCCTATTAACCCGATTAAACGTTTCAGTTGTAGTTTCATTTTCCACTGGTAAATAATGATTTAATATATCTATTGTAATAGAATTAGTCATTGGCTCCATAGGAATTTTATCAAGAAGTTTATTAACTTTCTTCTCTATACTATCTAATTTCTTTAGAGCTTTTTGATCGATCTGATTTAATGACTCTATTTTTTTTACAATAGTTAACCCTTTAATTAATAATTCTTTTAGTTCATTTAAATTAATAGTAATTTTTTTTAATTTATCATGAATATCCAAGTGTAGGCTAGTATCATTTACTTTTGTTACTTTAGATATTTCTATATCACTTGCAAATTTCTTTAGAAATCCTTCGAAAGTTAGCTGCTCAAATCCATTTATCTTAATACCGCCTTCAGTACAATTAAAATAAGGTGCATCTGGCTTTCTTACCATGATAAGGGCTTCAAAATCTAATTTCATTGATTGGAAGACAGGATTTGTCCAAACAGGCTCTCCATAAAACCCTTCAACTTGAAAAGCTTCTTGTTCTTTAATAAATGCTTCATCAATCTTTCTAGCATTTTTATTGTTTGCAGCATGTGTTAAATTATCGGTATACGCTAAATCCTGACCGATTAATGCAATTGGCCCAGACGAAATATAATGGGCGATATTAAAAGCAGCATGTGCCACACTGCCGCCATACTCTAAAGTAGGCAATTTTAAATTTAACTCTTTTTCAAGGTAATTTGATAATTTATTGAAACTATGTGTTCCAATTAAATATCCTCTTTGCGAGAAAGATTCTCTAACCTTATAGTGATTTTGCATACTATAAATTATTTCAGCATTTATTAAGTCCAATTGTTTAAAATGGTTATAATTTGGTTCGCCACCATCTATTGTTACAACATAATCAGGCTCAATATCATTACTTAATAATGAATTAGTCGTTGAGCCAGCTGAAATTAATATCATATTATTTCTATATTTTTTTAATAAAGGTATTTGTTTCGTTAAAGAAGGGCCCCCAGAAGCTATCACTACAGGGCAATTATATTGTTTATGTAATTTCTCAATTGTACAATCTTCGTTAAGATTACGTAAATTTTCAATAAAATTACGTTGCCATTCTTTCGCATAGCGTATTAACGTATAATCATTTGTCCTATTTTTATATTGTAGTTCAACTATTTTTTTCAGCAATTCTTTGTACTCATTCGGGAATACTTTTTCATAATTTGGAGTACATATCGTTTTAAATGATACACGTGTATTTGCAGCAATCTCATTTATATAAAGCTCGAATATAGGAATAACCGTACTATTAAACGCAAATAGATTAGATGCTTGGTGTTTAAGTTCTAAAGTTTGGTTATTAAATAAAGGATCTACTACGATTATATTTTCTTCAAATGATCTACGATTTAATAACGCTTCTACAATATAACCACATCCATAACCAAAAATGATATGAGTGTGATGTGGTGTATATTGGCGATCTACTAATTGTTCAGCTTCTTTAACAGGGTTATATTTACTATGTATAAAATACTCATTTATTTTTAATGTCTCATCACCATTTTTAGCTTGCAAGAACTCAACATTTATACTCAAAACGTATCACCTCAATACTTCTATCAACATTGATTTAAATATTTAAAAAAACCTCTAGCCAAAGCTAGAGGTTTAGCGTTTAAAATTAACCTAATAATTGTAGAACGCCTTGTGGTTGTTGGTTAGCTTGAGCTAACATAGATTGTGCAGCTTGCATTAAGATGTTGTTCTTAGTGAAGCCCATCATCTCTTTAGCCATATCTGTGTCACGGATACGTGATTCAGCAGCTGTTAAGTTTTCAGAAGTTGCGCCTAAGTTGTTAATAGTGTGCTCTAGACGGTTTTGAACCGCACCTAAAGATGCACGAGTTTCAGATACACGGTTTAATGCTTTATCGATAACTGTGATTGAGTTATTAGCAGATGTTTGAGTTGAGATGTTAACACCTTTACCGATTTTGTCTGTAGAAGCTAATGCATCTACTTTTCCTGTAATTGCATCTACACCAAGTGCTTTTGCAGACATATCACCAATGCTTAAGTTGATTGATTGACTAGAGTTCGCACCGATATGGAATACTTTTCCGCCTTTTGCAGTTGCATTGTTGATATCGAAGTTTGCTGAATCGATTTTACCACCAAATTTACCGTCAAGTAATTTTTGAGTGTTGAACTCAGTGTCTGTAGAAATACGAGTGATTTCTTCTGATAAAGAGTTGATTTCTAATTGAAGTGCAGCACGGTCAGAAGTTACGTTTGTATCGTTCGCAGATTGTACTGATAGTTCACGCATACGTTGTAGGATAGCGTGAGTTTCGTTAAGAGCACCCTCAGCAGTTTGGATTAAAGAGATTGAGTCTTGAGCGTTTTTAGTTGCCATGTCAAGACCACGGATTTGTCCGCGCATTTTTTCAGAGATTGCTAAACCAGCAGCGTCATCGCCAGCACGGTTGATTTTGTAACCTGAAGATAATTTCTCAAGGTTTTTAGAAGCTTGAGTGTTGTTGAAAGCAAGGTTACGGTGTGTATTTAAAGCTGAAATGTTGTGTTGAATTCTCATTTGGAATTCCTCCTTGAATGTTTGTTTTTGTCATTCCACATCCGTGTGGAATGTTCGGATTAGGTAGTATGTATGTACTTCCTGCCCCTTACAATTTATATATCGTATTTAGTTGGAAATGTTTAATAGTTTTTCGAAAGTTTTTTTATTTTTTTATGTAATAGATTACTAATTTAAAATTATCACTAAAAAACGTAGTCTTTATTTTTTCTTTAGCTGTTCCAAGAAGCTTGAGGATGCTGTTAAAGCTTCTCTATTTTGCGCTTGAATAGCTTCAAAAACTTCGGAGCGGTGTACTTTAACTGTTTTTGGCGCAACAATGCCGATTTTAATTTGCTCACCTTCGACAGCCAATATTTTAATTTCAATTTGATCGCCTATCATGATAGATTCATCTTTTTTTCGAGAAAGTACTAACATTATTCCGCACTTCCTTCCAATGTTTGCATTGGGTAGCGTAGTGGATAGGATTTATTATCTTGCAGGACTATTTGTTTACCACACTTTTTATCCATGTTAACGATTATAGGTGCAAGCAAATTAATCGTTGATTCCTGGAATGTTTCCTTCATTGTAACTATAGAGTATGTAAGTACATTCTCTTCCTTTTCAATTTGTAGTTGGCTACGATCATCTTCGCTTATATCAAAACTGTAGTCTTTTTTGAAGGCGAACGGATAGGCAACTACAAAGCCAATTTCTGCATTATCAACAGATTGCAGTATCGCTAAAGGAAGTTCTGCATCTATAGGTAATAATACGAATTTTTTTTCATTCTCTAATCCAAGTAAACCATGTTCAAATTTTAAGATGTCCTGTTCCTCAATTTCGATTTCACCTAAAAATTTAGTAGCAATTTTCATTCTTTTATACGCTCCTTTAAATGACGACATTGATATCAACATCCGGTCTTTGTACCATTGTACCAGTTACTTTTCCTGGCGTGTATTCGTGTATTGGTTTGTTCACTTTTGCGTCAATTATTGGCTCTCTCCGCTGAATATTGACATCAGTTGTACCTGGTGTATAGTCTATTTTCACAGAACCTACTGATGGTACAAATTTAATATTAAATGGGGTACGGTGTGGACCATGATTTTGTTTAGCGATATTTTGGATAGTTGCACGGCCTTGGTCTTTACCAGCGCTGACCATCATTTGACGTCCCTCTCTCGCTCTACGTGCCATTCCCTGTAGATTCTCTTGTTTTCCTTTTTCTGCGTAGTTGGCACTTGATTCTAATGGACCTATCATCCCAATATCCCGCCTTGCCTGAGAAGAGTCTATTTTTAAAATGCCTTTAGTCGTACGAATTTCTAAAATAGCGGCTGGCTGTTCAATATGCTGTGTTGCTTTTGGTTGTTTAATAGATTGTTGTGGTTTTGATATATTAAGACTTAATTTTGCATCTGTTGTATGAATTTGAATTTGTGGGAGTCTCATCTGCTTCTCTCCTTTCAAGAAAAGCGTCTGAACAAAATGTCCAAACGCTTCTTTTAATCTTATTCGTTAAGATCTATTGTCGAATTTAAATAGGTAAAACTGTTTTATCTAATAAAATCTACTAATGTTTGTTGAATAATTTTCGCACCAACAGAAAGTGCAGCTTGATGAATTGATTCACTAGTAACCATTTCCGTAATAGCCTTCGCATAATCAACATCTTCATTATCGGACAACTGCTTTGTTACACTTACCTCACGGATAGAAAGGCGATTCTCCATTAACTCTACACGATTTTGACGTGCCCCAACATCAGCCTGAGCCTCGAGAATTTTATTATGCATCGCTGTAATATCATCGCCTTTACTTTGTTCAGCTACTCCCCCAAGCGCATTACCGATTTCTTCACCAGTAGCTGGCCCACCAGCACGATTAGGATCTAAAAGATCTGAAATTTTCCCCATCATGTCATCAACATTTTGAAAAAGTTCAGCTCCAGGAGTATTCACTTTCATCTGAATACCATCATAAACTTCAATAACTACATCTTCTGAGTTTACTTTTGTTGGATCAATTTTACCATTTTCAAACAACGGCTGAGTAGTACGTGTTCCGCTGAAAATATAACGATCGGCAATCTTTGTGTTTCCTACATCTTGAATTTGCTGACGAATTTGATCAATTTCAGACTTGATTTTCGCACGCTCGTCCGGTGTATTCGTATCGTTAGCCGCTTGAATAACGAGCTCACGAACACGCTTCATCTGTTCACCAACTTGGTTGAGCGATTCGTCTGTTGTGTCTAACCAGTTATTAACCTCATTCATATTACGTGTATATTGTTCAACTTGACCTAAATCACGGCGATAGCCCATTCCTTTTACTGCTATTACAGGATCATCAGAAGGGCGAGTAATTTTAGAACTTGACATGATTTGATCTTGCAGCTTAGACATTTTACTGTAGCTATTATTTAAGTTTAAAAGCATGTTATTGGATAACATGGATTGTGTTACGCGCATATTTTTAAAAGCCCCTTTCTATCTTAATGCTAGAGTATTTTCTATAGTCCTACACGGCCCATGCCGTTAATGATTTTGTCTAATGTTTCATCGACAACTGTAATCATACGTGCGTTGGCATTATATGCTTGTTGGAACGTAATCATATTTGTCATTTCCTCATCAAGGGACACAGAACTTACTGAAGCACGGTTACCTGAAAGTGTTACTAATAATTTTTGAGAAGTCATGTTTAAGCGATAAGCTTCTTCACCATCAGTTCCTAGTTTTCCAATCATCCCTTGATAGAAGGAGTTAAACGTCGCACCATCTAAATCGGCTTGGCTTTTTGATTGAAGATTAGCGAGTTCAAGTGCAAATTTACCATTTCCTTCTTCATTTGCCGCATCAGATGCAGCTAATTTAGAAGGATCTTTTAAAAATTCATCATTTACCTTAATATTGCCTGCAGTTATTGGTAATCCATCTTCCGTAGTAAAGAAATCTAAACCATTTTGAACACCTGTTAAATCATAACCTTGCTTATGCATTTTATTGAAGGCTTCAGCAAATTTAACTGCCAATTTATTAAGGTCAGCTAATGTTTCGACGTAATACCCTTTTGGTCCACCTGGACTATCGTATCCGTACGAATCAATAAGAGATAACATTTTCCCTTTACCTGGTTCTAACTGGTCATATGTAATGGTTTCTGATGTACCAAGTCCACTTACTTGAATAGATGAGAACACATTGGACAAGTCGTTGCCATTAATTTGCTTGGAACCACTTGGATCTGCGACAGTGCCATTTACTTCAATAGTAGCAAAGTCTCTACCATTCACTAGCTCAATCTCTTTATCTGTACCATATGGCTTGAATACAACTGTCACGCTTCCTTCTGCCACAGCACTAGCATTTCCGCCTGATGGGACACGTTTAATGGATACAGGTATGTAATTATTTAATTCATCGATTAAAACATCACGTGCATCGTATAAGTCGTTCGGTACATGACCATTCGGTTCTACTTCCTGCACTTGTTTATTGATGGCAGCAATTTGCTTTAAGAGCGAATTAATACGATTCGTCGCTACATTAATTTCATTTCCTAAATTGCCTTGAATTGTTTTTATCTGCTTGTCCATATATCTAAATGATTCAGCTAGGTGGTCAGCACGTTGTATCGCTACTTTACGGGAGGCTGTATTTTCTGGGTTTGTGCTGACATCTTGAAGACCTTTCCAGAACTGTTCTAATGCTGCGTTTAAACCATATTGAGACGGTTCGTCCATTATATCTTCCATTTGAGAAATCGCATTTGAACGTGATTCCCAATAGCCTAGTTTGTTTGTTTCTTGACGGAATTGACGATCAACAAATTCATCACGCATACGTTGAATCGATCCCGCTTCAACCCCAGTTCCTAGATGCCCTGGATAGTTAGGTTGATTTAAACCAGCTTGTGGGAAACCTTGTGTTGCTTGCATATTTACTCGTTGGCGAGAGTAACCTAATGTATTTGCATTGGAAATATTATGTCCTGTTGTATATAGAGCTGTTTGTTGTGTAAATAAACCGCGTTTACTAGCTTCTAAGCCCATAAATGTTGAGCGCATTCTTTTTCCTCCTTTTTATGAACATTTATAATTCCAAGCAAATGTTTCTTGCATGGGCGCAAGAAACTAAGCTTGAGAATCAAAAAATGATTTTTTAGCAACCTTATTTGTTCCACGTATCTCACTACCAGAGTAGTTCATTTGCTCGTTCTGAGGTCGTAAGGAACCCATTGTCAGATTGACAAATTGTAGTGATTGGAACACGAGTTTTTGATTTAAATCGTTTTGTTTTTTTAAGTCATTGACAATTTGCAATAATCGATTGCGAACAGCTGAGAGCGTGTCTTTTTCAGTCTGTTGTTCAGCGGCCTCGATGACATCAGCGACAGTTGCTTTGTCAGTTGAAGCAAATCCTTTTGCCCCAAGGTAATCCGTTACCTGTTTCTGACGCTGTTGCTCGAGCTTGTCGATGGCTGCTACATGTGCCTGCTCATCCTTGAGCATTTGGTCCAGTGCTTCAATATCGCCAGCTGTAATGATTTCAGTTTTTTTTATAGCTAATTCAAGTAAGCTTTTATGCATTCTTTCTAGTTTTGTTAGTGTAGAACAAATCGTTTCTACAGACATATTGCGAAGCACCCTTTCTGAAATTCCTTAGAAACGATAATATTTCAGCATATCTTCTGCCACTTTGCGAGCGTCTACTTTGTATTCACCAGATGCGATATCTTCTTTTAATTGTTTTACGCGGTCTGCACGCTCTGTGTTATATGTTGAAATCCCTTGCATCTCTTGTGCAGTCTTTGAAATTTCGATTTTATCTGTGAAGGATGCCTTGTTAGTGCTTGATTTTACATTGCGCACCTGATTGTTATAGGCGTTCACTGCATTAATACCATATGATGTAATTTTCATGTAATCCCCCCTGTCTAAAAGCTTATCTTACTATTATTTCGGATTGTCTCACATAATGTTAAGTTTTCAAATAGAAAAAAGTGTGCTAATTTTGTTTAAAATTAACACACTTTAGACCTATCAATTATGCCTCGGTATAATTGCAATATAAGATATCAGCCTAAAATCATCGATTCCAGGCGATAACGGCTAACTGACCTGGATCACGCACAAAGCCGATTCCAGGCGTTTTCACAGGATGTGAAGCTCTTAGCCTGAGTTCCTCTATTTCAGCGGGTGTTTGGACACTCACTGAAATAAGTTAACGTTTTCGGTCTGCATGATAGGTTACACGATCACGATCTGCCACACTGTCACGGAACTCCTTCGCTGCCTCAAATGTACGTAAATCCGCCTTCAATTCATCCTGACATTTTGTACAAAGCTTGCCTGTTGTCGTTAAGTGACCACAGTTATCACATGGGTAGCCAAGATTCGGGAACATTGCAGGCTGTAAGCGTCCTTTTCGTACCCATTTATACAACAGTTCCTCTTCAGCTCCTGTTGCTTCAACAATACGTTCTACTGTCGCCGCACGGTTTTCACGTTTACGTAAAAAGCGATAAACGATTTGATATAATTCTTCTTCTGATTGAGCGCATTTATGACATACTTCTCTGACCCCTATATAATTAAAAAACTCATTACATTTCGGACAATTGCGAACCTCTGCCATCTTTCTTCCTCCTCTTAAATCAATTGCGCCTTGGCGTAATTCCGTCTGGATTTTGAATTGTGCCGGGCACCATTCATTCCTTTCAAAATCCGTGACATCCGCCGGAGGCTTTAGGCCAACGTGATGTTGGTCACTCAGTCGTTGCCACAGGACGTGGCGTTCTTAGACTGAGTTCCTCATTCAGTAAGTGTCTGAATGAAGATAATAACAGCTAAACGAACCTTATTTACTCGTAATCTATTATACACAATGCATTAGCATTTTCATCCATTAATTAGTGTGAAGCTTTTGACATTTTCGGCGCCTGCATTTAATAAAACCTCAGTAGCATGCCTTAAAGTCGTCCCCGTCGTTTTTATATCGTCAAAAAGAAAGTATTCTTTATGCTCTACATGGGCTCCATCCATCAGACGGAAAAGAGATGCGACTTGGTTTCGCTGCTCTCTATTTTTGGAGCTTTGCGTTTCTGTCGTCGTCTTTTCTAAAAGTTGTATAAAAGGAATATTCGCAGCCTTCAATAACTCCTCCATATGCGAAAATGTACGTTCCCTTTGCTTAACGGGGTGCATAGGAATCGGTATAATGGTTACTTTTTCATGCTTCAATCGTGCATGTAGCTCCTGCCGAAATACTTTAGCAAGTGCAACATCCTGAAGAAATTTATATTGGTGTAAAAAGTCTTTCATCGCATCATTATATTGGTAAAGTGCCGTTGCTGTTGAGGAATATTCAAACTGAGCAGAGCACCTATCACAGATAGTTGGCTGAAATTGTTTTGTTAAAAGTAGTTTCCATGAGATTGCTGATTGCAAAGGCTGTGAGCATAATAAGCACAGTGTTTCAATTTTATTCATGATAAAAATCCTTTCTTATTGTAATAAAGAATTTTTGTCCGAGCATCATCCATTTCAGCCGTAATCCCATGATGAAAAAATTCGACGTCTCCCTCTGCAAAATCGGCATTTCGGCCAACTCGCCCTGCGATTTGTATGAGTGCACTTGAAGTAAAAATGGTCGATTCTGCCCCAATCACTGCAACCTGTACATTCTTGATCGTAATCCCTCTTTCTAAAATAGTCGTAGTCAGTAAACCTGGCACTTCTTTATCACGTAGTTTAAGCACCTTCTCTTTACGCTCCGGATCTTCCGCATGTACTGCCATGATGCTGTCATCTAATAATTGAAAAAGAGGTGTTGCTATTTTCATTAACTCTACTTTTGGAAAAAATAATAGAAATGGCTCTTTGCGTGCAAGGCGCTCCTCTGTCCATTGTTTTAGCTTTCGAGGAATTTTCCCTCGTTTCAAGCTTTTTTCATAGCGCCATAGGGAATGAAATCGAGGGACTGGTAATGGACGATCATGATAGCGCTTCGGGATAAATGAATAGCTTTCATTTTGATACTGAGTAAGTAGTTTAGGAGAAGGGGTTGCCGTGACCAACAATAGTGGCGCATTTTCTGTTTTTGCCTGTTGGACTGCATTTTGCAACGTTTCATCAAATGTATACGGAAAGGCATCAGCTTCATCAACAATCATGACGTCAAACGCTCGGTCAAATCGATAAAGCTGGTGTGTTGTCGCCAACACGAGCTGGGCGTAGCCCTCCTGCTTTGGTGATTTACCATATAATGCATGGATTATCGTTTGCGGGAAAACTTTTTGAAAGCGTGGATATAACTCTAACACTACATCTGTACGAGGCGTAGCGATACATACTCGCATGCCTTGCTCTAACGCATAATGAACAGTCGGGAAAAGTAGCTCTGTTTTACCCGCCCCACATACCGCATGCAAAAGATGGGAGCTCCTTCCCTTCACACTTTCTAGCATTTCATTTGCCGCCCTCTGTTGAAGCACTGTCAATTGCCCCGCCCACTCGAGTGAATGCTTTTTTGTCCTAATTGCGCGAGGGCCTGTCCAAATCATCAATTGTGTACAACTACTCACTCTGCCCATATTCAGACAATGCCTACAATATATACATTGCTGCAGACACTTTGAACAATCAAACGTTGTAAATTGCTGAAGATCTTCATTATGGCAACGATTGCATTTTACATGTAGCTCTTTTTGAATTCCTTCTATTATATGGAAGAATTTATTCTTGATTGATTTCTCAATATCTTCCTTGGAAAATGGGGCATGCTCCTTCAACCAAATACGTCCTTCATGGAAATCTCGTAATGCAGGTGGCAACAACCAACCTTTGTATGTCATCGCTTCGCTCCCTTTCATGTCGTTTTTTTCGGTAAAAAGTTTCTAAATAAAAAAAACAGCCTCTACACATTTCCTGTAGAGACTGTCTCACTTACTATTATTTTTTTGCCCAACCTAGACCCATTGAGCCTTCACCTAAGTGTGTGCCAATAACGGGACCGAAATAGCTCATTTTAAAGTTAACGTTCGGGTAGGTTGCTGCTAGTTGTGCTAGCCATTCTTCTGCTTCAGCCAGGCAATTCCCGTGGATTACAACAGCGTCCATTGCTTCATACTTTTTAGCATCTTCAGCTAGTAGCTCTTCCGCACGCTTTAATGCTTTTTTACGTGTACGAATTTTTTCAAAAGGTACAATGACCTTGTCCGCAAAATGCAGAATCGGTTTTACTTGTAATAAGCCGCCGATTAATGCCGCTGCTGCAGACAGACGTCCCCCACGTTGTAAGTGCGCTAAGTCATCTACAATGAAGTAAGCACGAACTGATTGCTTCATGTCCTCCAACGAAGCGTGAATCTCTTTTGCAGACAAGCCCTGAGCCGCCAATTCAGCTGCTCGTAGAACGTAAAAACCCTGCACCGCACAGGATATTTCACTATCAAAAGCGGACACATCAATGCCTTCCACCATATCGCCAGCTTGAATGGCCCCCTGATATGTACCACTGATACCACTAGATAAATGAATAGATATTACCTCATCATACTCTTTTGCCAGCTCTTCAAAGAGAGCGACAAATTCTCCAATTGGAGGCTGGGTTGTTTTCGGGAATTCTTTTGCCCCACGTACTTTATCATAAAATTCAGATGCCGTGATATCTACTTCTTCTTCAAAAAGTTGACCTGAGATATTTACACTTAACGGAATCATATGAATGTTTAAGCGTGCTCGTTCCTCAGCCGAAATATATGCAGTACTATCTGTTACGATTGCTGTCCTCATCCATGTCCACTCTCCTATTCTAACTAGTTTACAATCAATTGCGCCTCGACGCAATTGTTGAGAAGATAAAAAGAAATGAATATGAAATGAATTACGACATAACGTAATCTTGTCTAAGCGTCGAATAGGAGGAAGTCGCTTCACTCTTTCAACATTCTAGACAACTGCTAAATTAATCAATTATGCCTCGGCATAATTGGGTCCGAAGCTTTAACTTAGCATTCATTTCACATTCATTTCTTATATATAAATCTCCCCATAACCAAACGAGGTTGATTTCCACCCTATTAATCCTTCTTTGAATAAAAAAAGGCTCATCACCATAAAGAGGGGTTGATTTCCTTTCTTATGAAGCAAGTCCAATAAGCAGTTAGGCGTGATGCTTTTTGCCATCGTTACTACTGCGCTCGCTCTAGGGGCTTGTCTTTGACGCTAATGCCCAGGAAATCGCCCAACCTCAACTTTTAGTGATTAGCCTGAATGAAGAGATCCTCATTTTTATTTGCCAGTACTTGATTTCGTGTCGTCCATATAAAAGACGCTAGTGACCTTCCAGTCCCCATCTTCTTTGACGAGTACTGTAACTTGTTGTCCTGCACTTTCATGCTTCACATTTGTTTTAGTTTGCACTAAATGTAATGTTATATTGGAATGGACCTGTGCTTCATTTTCGTTATATTTTATGATTGTCGTATCTTTAGCATCTCGTTTAACGTCTGACTCTTTAAATACTTCTGTCGTGAATTCTTTTTCTTCATCATAGTCGAAACCTTTTGGATTCTTCGAGAGCGTTTGCATATAACGATCAATATCTTTTGAATTAAAAGTTTCAATATATTCATTAAAGGCTAGTAAAATTGCTTTTCCTTCATTAGCAGGGACATTTTCTGCCTTCGTTATTTGCCCACCATTCATTTCAAATCCGACGGTTCCATCATCAATGATTTTTTGTCGTTCTTCTGCATTCATTTCATCTTTTTTATTACCACAGGCAGTTAACATTAATAAAGTAAGAACTGCTAGAAAACTTTTCTTTAACATCAAAAAACCTCCCGCGCATATTGTAGCATATAAATCCCGTTGTAGGAATTTTGTTGTGTATTTTCAACATTTAGGTGCTATATCTTCCTTATGACGCCCACGCTTATAAAATGTTGCACTAAATCAATTATGCCTCGGCATAATTGCGTCCGGAGTCGGCTTTGTGCTTGGGCCTGCACGATGCAGGTCAGTTAGCCGTTATCGCATGGATGCGATGGTTTTAGGCTAACATCCTATGTGAACTCCTTTCCGATTTCCGTGACATCCGCCGGAGCTTTGGGCCAACGTGATGTTGGTCACTCAGTCGTTGCCACAGGACGTGGCGTTCTTAGACTGAGTTCCTATATTTCAGCGGATGTTTAGATACCCACTGAAAAGTAACTTAAAACCTCATTCATCTCACCACATATAGAGGTAGGAGATGAATGCTGAAAGTAGTTAATCGTTCTCTATGTATAAATTGTTACATTTTTCGACAATTCATTCCCATAAAAAAAACTGTTTTAAAAACTACTAAATAATATAGTAGCCTTTAAAAACAGCTATCAATTATACCTCGGCATAATTGCGTCCGGAATCGGTTTTGTGCTAGGGCCTAGATCAGTTAGCCTGACTCCTTTCCGATTCCGTGACATCCGCCGGAGGCTCTAACTTCTTTTAGTTCTCCTCAAAGAAGTTAAATACAATATATACTATTAGCGTACTTCAACCCAGCCATTTTTGATGGCTGTAACAACAGCTTGTGTACGGTCGTTTACATTCATTTTTTGTAAAATGCTTGAAACGTGGTTTTTAACTGTTTTTTCAGAAATGAATAGCGTCTCACCAATTGTACGGTTTGATTGTCCATCTGTTAATAATTGTAACACTTCACATTCACGCTTTGTTAACAAATGGAATGGGCGACGAATTTCTGTTTGATGGAAGTTACCTTTATTTTCATGCTCAGAAAGGCGACGGAATTCCGCTACTAAATTTTTAGTTACTTTTGGATGTAAATAAGATCCACCATTGGCAACTACTTTAATAGCTTCAACAATTTCATCCGCATCCATTTCTTTCAGCATATAGCCTAGTGAGCCAGATTTTAGTGCGTGTGTTACGTATGTTTCATCATCATGGATAGAAAGCATAATAACCTTTGCATCTGGGTACTCATTAATTAAATCTGCTGTTGCCTCTACGCCATTTTTCCCCGGCATATTAATATCCATTAGTACAACATCAGGTTGATTTTCAGCATATAAAGATACTACATCCGTACCATCATCACCTTCTGCTACCACATCAAACGTATCTTCAAAATCTAAAATACGCTTTACTCCTTCGCGGAATAGCTGGTGATCGTCTACAATAATAATCTTCGTCATTTGTCTTTACCCCCTAAATTTCCTCAAACAATCGTTTTACTCTACTTCTAACGGTATTTTAAATACAACCGTCGTACCTCGATTTATCTCACTTGTAATTGAGATTGTCCCATCCAAAATTTCAATACGTTCTTTCATACCTAAAATCCCAAAGGAATGGTCTTTAACTTTCTGGGAATCGAAACCTATGCCATCGTCCTTTACAACGATATTTACGGCATCTTTCAACCACTCAAGCTTGACCCAAATATCCTTACATTTTCCGTGCTTCATGGCATTCGTTACACATTCCTGCACTAAGCGGAAAATAGATACTTCATAGTTTGATGGTATACGCTTTTCGGTGCTTCTTGATTGGAAATGAACCTCAACACCCGGATTATATTCAGTCACTGTTGATAAGTACTTTTTTAATGTCGGAACAATTCCCAAATCATCAAGTGCCATTGGTCTTAAATCATAGATGATACGTCGCACCTCTGATAATGCATTACGCACCGTTTTCTTTAAATCAGCAATTTCTGCCAAAGCATATTCAATGCCCTTTTCACGATACGTTCTGTCTATTAAATCAGTGCGCATTAGTACATTTGCGAGCATCTGAGCAGGTCCATCATGGATTTCCCTAGATAGACGTTTGCGCTCCTCTTCCTGCGCCGCAATGATACGTATACCAAAATCTTGTTTCATTTTTGCTTGTTCAAGTGCTAAACCAACATTTTTTAAATCTGAAGTTAAGTAATTCAAAACGACATTTACCTGATTGACAATATGATCTGCACGTTCAATCGTATCGAGTAATGCTCTTAACCTTCTCTCCAAATCATCTCGTTTATCACGTAGTTGCTTTTCTTGTGTTCTAATAACGGAGAGCTTCACTTGAAAATCCTGTGCAGTTTCATACGCTTCTCTAACTTGTTCTTCGGTATAATTATCAAAAGCTTTACTCACTAACACAAGTCTTTGCTTGGCAAGCTGTGTGCTTTTTTCTAAAGCATCGCCTTCATCAATAACAATTGAAACTTGTTTTCGAACAATTTCTAGCTCTCTTTGCATATCTTCGAAGCTTCTACGGCTCTGCTCACTTATAATAAAGATATCGTCCTTTGAGCTCATGATTGTTTCTAACATTCGATTAAATATGTCATCAAGCGACTTTAAATCGAAGGTATCATTTGAAAACATAGTATACTCCCCAGTCTAATGTCTTATGATTACTTACCATTTCAATAGACCAATTACATAGTCTACACCCATTATATCATCCCGCTGTTAAAATTTAATGCTTTTTCTTTATGAAAATTATAGAATAGAAGTCAAATAGAACTCTACCTAAAAGGAGATTGGTACGGATGAGAGAAAACTATTTAACAGTAAAAGGATACGGCGAAAGCGAAATTGTTATTTCTAAATCTCGCTTTCTTACTTATATAGAACGCGCAGAAACGGAAGAGGATGCAATTTCTTTTATTGAACGCATAAAAAAAATGCATCATAACGCGACACACAATTGTTCAGCCTATATGATTGGTGAGCATGATCATATTCAAAAAGCAAATGATGATGGGGAACCTAGTGGCACAGCTGGCGTCCCTATGTTAGAAGTCCTAAAAAAACAAGGATTAAAAGATACGGTCGTTGTCGTCACACGCTACTTTGGTGGCATTAAGCTTGGCGGTGGCGGTCTCATTCGTGCTTACGGAAAAGCGACAACAGAAGGTTTACTCGCTGCCCAGGTTGTCGAACGCAAGCTTCATCATTTTATGAAAATTTCTGTTGATTACACATGGCTTGGCAAAGTGGAAAATGAAATTCGCAGTTCTTCGTATACTTTAGAGGAAATTCGCTATTTGGAAGGCGTCGACATTATTGTATCCGTGTTAAAAGAGGAGGAAGAACAGTTCCGAAACTGGGTAACAGAAATGACAAACGGACAGGCAAACATTACGTTTGAGAATGCTCAATTTATTGAATTTATTGTAGATAAATAGTTTTAATTGCCGAAACTATTTATGCATAGTATAATTTTAACGTTAAGCTATTTTATAAACTGCCTATTTATTACATGTATTTGCATAAATTTTAGTTTAATCGTAATATAATCCCCATAACTTAGAGGAGAATATAAATGAAAAATAAAAAGTACAAAAAGAGGTCTTCTAAAGCTTCCTTATTTATAAAAGTTTCCTTACTTCTTGTTGCTAGTTTGGCAATCTGTGTTACTGCTTATGGTGTTTACCTTACTAAACAAGTGGAACACGCAGCTGACTCAGCACATGAAAAATTAGAAGGCCGCGACGTTTCTGCACTTCGCGAAAGTAAAGTAGAGCCGATAAATGATAATGTATCTATCTTATTTGTCGGTGTAGACGATAGTGATAATCGTGGGCAAGGCTCTGATCATTCACGTTCCGATGCACTAGTTTTAGCGACATTAAACAATAAAACGCATACGATTAAAATGCTAAGCATTCCTCGTGATTCATACGTTTATATTCCTAAAGTAGGATATAAAGATAAAATTACCCATGCACACGCTATGGGTGGTACACTGACAACAATCAAGACAGTTGAAGGATTATTAGATATTCCAATTGACTATTATGTACGTATGAACTTCAATGCTTTTATTGACGTAGTTGATGCATTAGGTGGCATCGAAGCTGAAGTACCTTATGCTTTACACGAATTAGACGAATTCGACAAATTTACAATCAACCTGAAGCCAGGTATGCAACATTTAAACGGTAGTGAAGCACTTGCACTCGCAAGAACGCGTAAACAAGATAGCGATATTGAACGTGGTAAACGTCAACAAGAAATTCTATCAGCTATCATCAATAAAGTTTCTTCTGTTGGTTCTATCTCAAAATACGATGATGTCATTAAGGCACTTGGTAATAACATGAAGACGGATATGACATTTGATGAAATGAAATCCTTCTTATCTTATTTAACAAAAGGTGTACCACGCATTGACACTTTAAATTTAGAAGGCACTGATGATATGTCTACTGGTGTATATTATTATCAATTAGATCCAGCGTCAGTTAATGAAGTAAAAGAAACTTTGCAAAACCACCTTGGCTTAGATGAAAATTCAACAAGCCTCACAAATAACGATACTGACAGCGATTCAAGTGAAGAATCTTCAGTAAATAACTAGCTTAACTTATAGCCTTTCCACTTTCATTTCGTGGGAAGGCTTTTTTTATGGAATCCTATGGAGTATTGCTTTCGCGGGGATCCGCTTCTCTTCCGCGGGTATTCACCTCTCTTCCTCGGGTATTCACCTCTCTTCCTCGGGTATTCACCTCTCTTCCTCGGGTATTCACCTCTCTTCCTCGGGTATTCACCTTCCTTTCCGCGGGTATTCACCTTCCTCCCGCGGGTATTCACTCCTCTACCGCGGGTATTCGCCTCTCTTCCGCGGGTATCTCTTCCTCATCCAAGGATTTATTTCTCTTCCGCGAGCATCTCTTCCTCGCCCCAGGATCCGCTTCCCTTTCGCGGGTATTCACCAAAAATCGTGCAAATAGAGTCGACAAAAAAAGCAATCACACAAAATGTATGATTGCTTTCACTTTATTATTTATTAAATATCCGTACAAAATTCAATAATGGTTTATAGTTTTTACCCGCGAGTCCAATGACTTCAACCAATATTTCAATTGCTGTTAAAATAACTGCTACGAGTAAAATTGCACCCCATACTTTTGCCATAGAGAAAATAACTGCTGCTAAACCAAACATTATTGCAATCCCATAAATAATGAGCACTGTTTGTCGATGTGTAAAGCCCATATCTAGTAAACGGTGATGTAAATGTGATTTATCAGGATCAGACCATTTTTTCTTCATGCGTACACGACGAACAATCGCAAAGAATGTATCAGAAATCGGCACACCTAGGATGATAACTGGGATAATTAATGAAACGACTGTAACATTTTTAAATCCAAGCAATGCGAGGACCGATATCATGAAGCCAAGGAATAAGGCTCCTGTATCTCCCATGAAGATTTTCGCTGGGTGGAAATTGTAAAATAAAAATCCGAATGTTGCTGCTGCTAAAATGGCTGCGATTGCTAATACGAACATATTGTTCATAATAATTGCCATGACAGCTAAAGTTATAAGGGCGATCGTTGAAACGCCTGCCGCTAGACCATCTAAGCCATCGATTAAATTAATGGCATTGGTAATACCAACAATCCAAATAATTGTTAAAGGAATACTTAGCAATCCAAAGTTTAATTCACCTACAAATGGTAGGGTAATCATATCAATTTGAATGCCACCTACAAAGATAACGATAAGTGCCGCAATAAGCTGGCCAACTAATTTGGCCTTTGCGGAAATTTCACGCATATCATCTACGACACCTGTTGCTACGATAATGCAAGCACCAATAATAATTGCCAGTAAAAAGTTACTACCATTTTCATTGATTATCAAAATCGGCTGAAATATAGCCACAGCTATTAAAAAAGAAAGGAAGATCGCCAATCCCCCGAGTCTTGGCATAATTCGTGCATGTACTTTTCGGTAGTTTGGTGCGTCGACAGCACCTATTTTGAACGCTAATCGTTTAACTAGTGGAGTTAACAATATTGAAGCAACAAATGCTGCTATTATAGACACGTAGAGCATGTCTCTCCTCCTCAAAAAATAATCTACATTAAATCCAAATTGATTATAGCACGAACCGGCGCCGAAATATACTTTTTCTATTTATTTTCCACCATTTCACAAATATTTTCCATCTTTTGCAGATTGGAAGAATGCTGTATGCCAAATGTAGTCACCATACGTAAAATTTGATAGAATAATGTAGTGTCTAGCAGTTAGACAACATTAAAGGAGCGTATATTTCATGTTCTCAATTTTCAAAAGTAATAAAGAGCAAACGAGTGCTCGTCAATTAAAACGCTACTATAAAATAGTAGAACAAATTAATAGTCTCGAAGAAAAATATGTTAATAAGTCAGATGCAGAATTAAGAGAAATGACTTTTATTTTCAAAGATCGCTTACAACAAGGTGAGCCTATTGTATCCATCATCCCAGATGCATTTGCGGTTGTACGCGAAGCCTCAAAACGTGTATTAGGAATGCGTCATTTTGATGTACAGCTTATTGGTGGTCTTGTTTTAACTGAAGGCAATATCTCTGAAATGCCTACAGGTGAAGGTAAAACGCTAGTTGCTTCCCTTCCCTCTTATGTACGTGCATTAGAAGGCAAAGGTGTTCATGTTATTACCGTCAATGATTACTTAGCGAAACGTGACTTTGAACTAGTTGGACAGATTCACCGTTTCCTTGGTTTAACAGTTGGTTTGAATTTACCAATGATGGAAGCAGACGAGAAAAAGGAAGCCTACAATGCAGATATTACATATGGAGTTGGAACTGAATTCGGTTTCGATTACTTGCGTGATAATATGGCATACAGCTTAGCTGATAAAGTACAGCGTCCTTATCACTTCGCCATTATTGATGAAGTAGATAGTGTACTAATCGATGAGGCAAAAACACCACTGATTATCGCTGGTAAAATGCCATCTAACGATGAATTGCATCGCATCTCATCTATGTTAGCAAAACGTTTCAAAGTAGATGAAGATTATGATTTTGATGATGAAACAAAAGCTACTTCCCTAACAGATAAAGGTATTGAAAAAGTTGAGGCTGCATTCAATATAGATAATCTGTACGACTTAGAGCACCAATCACTTTTCCATTATGTTATCCAAGCCGTTCGTGCTCATGTCATGTTTGAACGTGATGTTGATTACATCGTAAAGGATGACAAAATCGAGCTTGTTGATATGTTCACAGGTCGTATTTTAGAAGGTCGTTCACTATCTAATGGCTTACATCAAGCGATTGAAGCAAAAGAAAATGTAACGATTACCGATGAAAATAAAGCACAGGCACAAATTACAATTCAGAACTATTTCCGTATGTATCCGAAGCTTTCAGGGATGACAGGTACTGCGAAAACACAGGAAAAAGAAATTCGAGAAGTGTACGGCATGGAAGTTATTCAAATTCCAACCAATCGTCCACGTCAACGTGTCGATCAGCCTGATGTTATTTTCAACAAGCAAGAAGATAAATATAAGTATGTAGCCGCTGAAGCGAAACGTCGTCACGAAAAAGGACAACCCGTCTTAATCGGAACAACGTCTATACTGCAATCTGAAACAGTTGCCGATAGCCTGAAAAAAGTAGGCTTAAAATTCCAATTGCTAAACGCTAAAACAGTTGAGCAAGAAGTTGAGCTGATTTCTCAAGCAGGTCAAAAAGGGCGTGTTACAGTAGCTACCAATATGGCTGGCCGTGGTACAGATATTGTGTTAGGCGAAGAAGTTCATGCACTTGGAGGTCTATATGTTATCGGTACCGAAAAGCATGAAAGCCGTCGTGTAGATAATCAGCTTCGTGGTCGTTCAGGTCGTCAAGGCGACGTAGGTGAAAGTCGCTTCATTCTCTCTATTGAAGATGATATGTTCCGTCGCTACGCAAAAGAAGAAGTTGAAAAATTCTCTGCAAAAATGGTTGTCAACGATCAAGGTATTATTCAAAATAAAGATGCTCAAGAACTCATTGACCGTACACAACGAATTGTTGAAGGTTCCCAATACGGTATGCGTGAATACAACCTAAAATTAGATGATGTTATCAATGACCAACGTACAGTTATTTATGGTCTACGTAACAAAATCTTAACTGAAAATGACTTGATGGGCGAGCTTAAAAAAATGCTTCGTGAAACGGTTGAATTTGCTGTTCTTGACGCTGCACCAGAAGAAGTAAATTCTGTTGAATGGAATTATGATCAAATGGAGAGTTCTCTTAACTCACTATTCATTACACCTGTCACAATTAACCGAGAAGTGGGCAGAGTAAAACAAATTTTAGAAGACATTAAACCTTCTGAACAAGAACTGCTCAATCATATAGAGAAATTCGCTGAAAATGAACAAGTACTAGAAGTTCTGCCACAAATCATGCTTAGTTTCATCGATAGTGGCTGGGTGAAACACTTGGAAGTAATGGCTCATTTAAAAGAAGGTATTGGCTTACGTCATTACCAGCAAGAAGATCCAATGCGAATTTACCAACGCGAGGGACTTGAGTTGTTCGGTAAAAATTTCCAAGAATTACGTCGTTCGATTATTATAGAAATTACCGGCTTCATGAAAAAAATTGACGCACAACAGGAGGTACAATAATGGGCTTATTCTCATTCTTTAAAAAATCAGACAAAATCGTTCAAGAAAACACAATTGACTCAAAAGACTTACTAGGAAAAGCTTCTACAAATACAGGCGATAATCGCGATGTTGAAACAAAGCTTTCATTCCATCCAGATTGGGATGTACCACAGGAGCAAAAATACATTTTCAACTTCCTAGCAAACGAACTTGAACCATTAAAACCAAATCAATTATCTCTTTCTTCTATTAGTATTGAAGAAAACAAACGTAAATGGCATGTTCGCGCATTTTTCCGCTCATCTTTACCACAAGCAATCGAGCTGGGAGAAATCGAGCTTTTCATCATGGATAAAAATGACGAGCTAGTAGCATCTAAAAAATTCGATTTCAAAACACTTGGCACAATTCCAGCAGAAAGCGCTCGCCCATGGGTATTTGAATTCGATAAATCTGCAATTAAAGTAGACGAAATCCCTGAAGATGGCTGGAAAATTGCCTTCAACCTCGTGTCCCTTCGCGGCCACCAATTAGAACTTGACCCATCATGGGAAAAACAACTACCAGCAGCTCAAAAAGAAGAGCTAGCAAAAATCGTCGAGACTTTACCAAAACTAGGTGAAACTGAAGTAAACTTCACCGGCCTACAAGCAAAACTAGCTGACAACGGCAACCTAAATGTATCGATTTTCATCCGAAACGGACACAATAAAGCTATTAATCTAGAACAATTACCACTAGAAATTGTAGATGCTACAGGTAAACAAATTGCTAACGGTTCATTCAACATGGATCCAGTATTAACTGTACAACCAAACTCAACGAAACCTTGGACATTCGTCTTCCCTGCAGAACTTGTTGACGCAAAAGACGCCGACCTATCTCGTTGGACAGCACGCGTAACACAATAAACTATCGAAATCCCTTCTTTTTTTAAAAAAGAAGGGATTTTTTTGATCTGCCTTGTGCAGGTGTTTCTGCTTCGCGTGGGTGTTCGCTCGTTTCGCGGGTATTCGTCTTCCTTCCGCGGGTATTTGCTTCTCTTCCGCTGGTATTCACCTCCCTTCCGCGGGTATTCCCCTTCCTTCTGCGGGTATCCCCCTTCCTTCCGCGGGTATTCCCCTTCCTTCCGCGGGTATTCCCCTTCCTCCCGCGGGTATTCCCCTTCCTCCCGCGGGTATTCCCCTTCCTCCCGCGGGTATTCCCCTTCCTCCCGCGGGTATTCCCCTTCCTTCCGCTCATAAAAAAAAGCGATTTCTGCTGTATATGCAAAAAATCGCTTTATTTTTATTTTATAGCGTCGAAACGTTTATAAGCTACTAATCTTGTAGACCAGTAAGAGTATGTAACGTCTGAGACTTCAACACCGTCTGCCCCTGCATGGATAAATTTATTGTTGCCTATATAAATACCCATGTGAGAGATACCCTGTTTATACGTATTTTCGAAGAATACTAAATCGCCTGATACCGGATTATTAACTTGTGTTGAATTACCGAAATAGCCTTCGCTACTGTGTCTGCCTATTTTTAATCCACCTTGATTAAAGGCATAGTAAATAAGGCCACTGCAATCTAGACCATCAGGTGTGTTGCCACCGTAGAGATATGGTGTCCCTACTAATGAATTAGCTACTTCTACTGTTTTCTTATTGATAGCTTGTCCATTTGCAGTAGGATCTTTTGATGTTCCTGCACCTGAAGATCCGTTATTATGTACTGTTTCATTCCCAGGTACTGAAGCTCCCGCAGATAATTTTAACACTTGTCCAATGTAGATCGTGTCTGTCGCAAGCCCATTCCAGTCTTTGATTTCCTTTACTGATAAATTATATTGATTAGCGATTTTGGATAAGGAATCGCCTTTAACTACTGTATGGGAAGTAGTTGTAGGTTTTGATGGTGTTGTTGTTGATGGATTTGAAGGTTTTACCGTTTCGTTAGTCGTTTGTTTTGAAACTTCAAGCTTTTGTGCGACATAAATCATATCATTCTTTAAATTGTTCCATGTTTTTATGTCTTGTACTGTAACTTTATGGTTTGTAGCGATTTTAGATAAAGTATCTCCTTTTTGTACGGTATAAGTAGCTGCTTCTGCGGTCTGTAATGCTAAAAAAGAAGTAGCAATAGTAGTTAAAGCAAGGATTCTTAATTTTTTTGTTTTTTTCATACCAATTTGCCTCCATTCGTGCTAAAATATTTCCTTGTGTGTCTATCATACTAGATATTTTAGTAATCAGAAATCGGAAAAACTGACTATTTTTCAAACAATTTATGAATCTTAATGAATCCGACATATTCTGACAGATAATAAGAGATTATTGATTGCAAGAATAGTATTCGTATGATAACATACACTTCTGTATTTAAAATTTTTAGAAAGTTTAATCTTTTCAAATTTAAAGGAGTTTTAATTTTTATGAAAAACATTTTGCTTTTCATCAAAGAGAATTTAGCAGTAGGTTTACTATTATTTGCCTTGTTTTTAGGCGCCGGAAATATTATCTTCCCCCCATTATTAGGTCAACAAGCTGGTGAGCATATAACGTCAGCAATGATTGGTTTCTTAATAACAGGTGTTGGGTTACCACTATTAGCCATCGTTGCGATTGCGAAGGCGGGTGGCGATCTACAAATACTAGCAAACCGTGTTGGTGCTACCTTTGGTATTATTTTTACATCAATTGTTTATTTAGCAATTGGTCCATTTTTTGCAGTGCCGCGTACGGGTTCTGTTTCCTACGAAATCGGGATTGTCCCATTTCTTCCAGAGGGAGCAGCAGATCATTGGGCACCACTTTTGATTACTTCTGTTATATTTTTCGCCTTAATACTAGTCTTAGCAATTAACCCTTCAAAGCTTGTTGATCGCGTTGGGAAAATTTTAACGCCTGTTCTATTAGGTGTTATTCTATTACTAGCTATTAAAAGCTTTATTTCCCCAATGGGTGAACCAGGGGCAGCTATAGGAAAATACACTTCGTCACCATTGACTGAAGGCTTTGTTCAAGGCTATTTAACAATGGATGTACTTAGTGCATTAGTATTCGGAATCGTTATTTTGCAAGCATTACGCGACATGGGTATGTCAGATACTAAGAAGCAAGTCAAAACGACAATTTTCGCTGGAATTGTTGCCGCTATTGGCTTATCATTTGTCTATATCGCACTTGGACAAATTGGTAACACTAGTATTAATGCAATAGGCGCTTTTGATAATGGTGGTACTATTATAGCGAAGTCAGCTGAAGCTCTTTTTGGTACACTTGGGACTATTATATTATCTGCCACAATTTTACTAGCGTGTATATCTACTGCTGTAGGTTTATTGACTGCCAATGCTCAATTTTTCAATAAACTATTTCCTAGTGTTTCGTATAAAACGTTTTTAGTAATTTTCACAATATTCAGTGCAGCAATTACAAACGTTGGTCTTGAAACAATTATTAGTGCATCACTACCTGTATTATTAATTATCTATCCGCTAGCGATGGTGTTAATGGTTCTGTCACTTTTCGATAACTTCTTTAAAGGTGGAAAAATCGTTTACATTTTAGCATTAATTCCTACATTCTTCGTTAGTCTGAATGATGGTTTTAAGCAAATGGAGATTACTATTACACCGTATGTGAACATTTTGAAAACTTTACCATTATATGAACAAAGTCTGGCATGGCTTGTACCTGCAATAGTCGGTGCGCTTCTCGGCTTTATTATTCATAAGCTAACAAAAAAATAAAATATCTTCATCTATAAGATAACTAGAATCTGCTTGCTTTTTTTGCGAATAAGACTTTAGACAACGACTGTCTAAGAATCTTGCATCCTTTACTTTTTCGCAAAAAGCTAGCAGATTCTTTTTTTGTAGGAAATCCCGTCCATTGCGTGAAGAAGGAAAAATGTCACCTACAACTTTGGTGATAAGCCCTATTACAGTTATATGGAAAATCATGTATACTATATATTAGAAAAGAGGTGTCCTATGAAAAGAATATTGTGGTCATTTGTATTCGTTTTAAGCTTTTTCATCTTTCCGTTAACAAATGCTTCTGCTGCAAGCAATGAACAACAGCTTGTAAAGGAAATCAAGGAAATTATTACGGAAAATTATGTGGGAACTATCCACGGAAATTTGCAAAAGGCTAAAACGATTCCTGAAATCATTGAAATGCTAGATCCTTATTCTACATATTTTACGAAAAAGGAATTCGAGGAATTTATCAATAGCATCGATCTATCAACAATTGGGGTTGGTGTGATTCTCGAAGAACATGAAGATGGCATTCATATTTTACAAGTGTTTGAGGGTAGCGGTGCATCAGATGCAGGTGTCGTTGCTGGAGACATTATTACTGCCATTAACGGACAATCCGTTGTAGGAAGCTCCACGCAAGAAGTCTCTGCCCTATTAACTGGTGATGAAAATACTAAATTAGGCGTGACACTCCAACATGCAAATGGTACAACTACTACGACAACGATTACACGAAAAAAATTCACATTACCGAATGTAGAATCTGCATTACTATTTGGGAATGTTGGATACATTTCTATGTCATCCTTCTCTGAAGACGGTGCAGAGCTTGTAAAGAAAGCACTAATTCAGTTAAAACAGCGTGGTGCAACTTCTTTTATCTTGGATTTGCAAAACAACGGTGGAGGCTATGTAACAACGGCTCAGGAGATTACAGGGTTTTTCCCAAAAGCAAAAATCGCCTTTTTACTGGAAGAAGCGCATGCCAATTATAAAGTGCGTGCAGTCTATCAAGACGAAAAATTACCTGCTGATACACGTATTCTTGTAAACCGCTATAGTGCTAGCGCCTCTGAAATGTTAGCAGCAACATTACAAGATCAGCAAGCTGCTATCTTATATGGAGAAACTACGTACGGAAAAGGCTGTATGCAGGGCTTTTTTGAACTGCAGGATGGTAGCTATTTAAAGCTTACGATCGGTAATTTTACAGGTCCTTTAGGGAAAACAATTAATGAGGTCGGTGTAAAACCAGACATTCAAACAAAGACTGCCCCTATTTTTCAGGCACATTATGATGCTATAAAAGCTCAATATACAAAATATAAAGAGCTGGCAAGCTTAAAAAATGTTGCGGATCCTAAAAGTTTAACAGTGAAAGTTCCTTCTGCACTTTCTTCACAAATGGCTGAGGATAAGGTTCAGCTAATTGCTTTAGGTGGTAATGAAGTGCCTATGACAGCAAAAGTAGAGGGTCGTTCATTAATCGTAACCCCATCAAAACCTTTATCTGCTGGGCGAGAATATATGATCCTTGTCCATCCAAAAACACAAAATGCTAACAAAGCGCAGCAAGGTTTTTATCAGCGTATAATAATGAAAAAATAAAAAATACCTCTCACCATTTAAGTAGTTTCATTACTTAATGTCGGTGGGAGGTTTTTTTCTATTCTTGCATTAAAATTATTAGCTGAAGATATACACGCTAACGTCTTACTCATCAAATACTTTACCAATCCTCAATACGCAAATGTCCTTCACCTTACTGTCTATCCAACTATTTCAATCAATTATGCCTCGGCATAATTGCGTCCGGAATCTGCTTTGTGCCCGCACAAAGAACTCCTTTCTGATTCCGTGACATCCGCCGGAGGCTTAACTTCTTTCAGCAGATATTTGGACATCCGCTGGAAAATAGCTTAAGAATCTGTACCTGTAGTTTCGCTACGGTACGAAAAACAATTTGCTGAAGGAAGTTAACATAGCTCAAAAGTATAACGTTGGTAAATTTAGGTTGGCATATTTTATGTTATTTCTAACATTTGACCCTTATCTTAATTCTCCAACTTTGGTAAAATAATAGAAGCTTAGGAGGGTTATAAATATGAAAAAACTATCAATGTTAACGGTGGTGTTAATGGCACTTGTTAGCTTGCTTATTTGGCAACCAAACATGGCATATGCTGATGAGCTCTCAGGACATATGCATGAAAGTGGTTTACGCTATTTAATTTCCAAAGATGCATTACTGCAAGATGCAAATGGAAGCTATCGTCCAAACGACACTGTCACGCGCGGTGAATTTGCTACTTACATAGCAAAGGCTTTAAACCTTGAGAAAAAAGATAATATTAGTTTCACAGATGTCCCAGATACATATTTATTTGCAACGGATATTAAGCTTGCTGCTACTGCTGGGATTATCACAGGTTATACAGATGGTTCGTTTAAACCAAATGCCCGTATTTCAAGAGAGCATATGGCAGTCATGCTAATTAGAGCTGTTGATTATTTAAAAATCCCAAAAGGTACGCCATCCACTACTTTTATGGATAATGCAGCTATTTTTAAAGACTTCCGCCAAGACATTGCTATCGGAGCAGATTTAGGGCTTATAAAAGGTAGCTCCAAAGGAATGTTTTTACCAAAAGATAATGCCACAATTGGCGAGGCCTCAACATTTGTACTTCGCTTAATACTTCTAGCGGACGATGTTGAAAATAATGGTGGTAATACTAATAATAACGGCAATAACAACAACAACGGTAACAACAACAATAATAACGGCAATAACGGTAACAACAATGGTGAAACTGGTAATGGTAACTCTACTAAGTTCATCGTAAAAGAAATTTCAAATGGCAATCTTGTAGGAAATGAAGCCTTTTCGAGTTTCGATGCTGCTGAAAAAGCTTTGTCAAAAAATACACTTGTCATTACGCTAAATGATAAAATTATGAAAATGTCATCTGGGTATGTTGTAACCAATAATTATGTAGCCCTTAAATCTGAAACAATTAAAGATCAAATCGCTGTTGCTGCTAATACAGAAATGCAGTATTTAGGCAGTGATGCGACACAAGTAAAAGTTAGTTTAGCAGGTCAGGTTGGGTATTTAAAACATGCCGATGTTACATTAATCCCATCTGCTTTAAGTAAGGGTCGTTCTTACTATTCAAACGAGAATGGTGAAATTAAACATACTTTATATGATTATAAATCAAATAAATATTCTTCTAGCTATGTGTATGGAAAAGCTCCCGACTTCATGAAGCAGGGCGAAAAGTACTTTAGCTGGAATGGCATTAATTTCACAAATGCTAGTGGCTCTTCAAAAGGTGAAGCTTATAATTACTATCAATTTTTACCTGCACGTGCCCAAACTCAATATACTGCAGCAGAACTAGATAATTACATTATGCAAAAGTTAGCTGAGATTGAAAGTTCAGGGGCTAGTCTTTATAAAAATGCGACAAAGAAAAGTAAGTTAATCGGTTTAGGGAAAGTATTAAAAGAGGTAGAAGCAAATTCTAACATTAATGCCATGCTTATTTTATCGCTTGCCCAGCATGAGAGTGCATATGGTATGAGTGACCATGCTCAAAATCTCAACAACTTATTTGGTTTATATGTATATGACACGAATCCACTAAATAAAAAGTTTGATAGTGTTGCTGACAATATTAATGAGCTTGTTGAAAAGTTCTTGCAGCCGAATTACATTACACCAGGTGGTCCTTACACGAATGGTGCAGTGGTTGGCTCTAAGGAAGTCGGTTTTAACGTGAAGTATGCATCTGATCCATTTTGGGGTGCTAAAATTGCTGGACACTACTACCGTACTGAAAAAGCTTTAGGCTTTAAAGATGCAAAGAATCCATACAAAATTGCCCGTACGACAACAGCAGGTCTGAATGTTCGTCCAGATGCATCAACAAGTCAAAGTCCACTTTTCACATTTAATAAAAGCGGTATGCCCGTTATTGTTACCGATACGAATGTTAATGGTTGGTATGAGGTACTTTCTGATAAACCCCACCCACAACCAGCCTACATCAATAAAGAGTATGTTAAAATCATTAATACCGTGAAGTAGCAATTAGAGGCTGTCTCCGAATATTTTCGGGACAGCCTTTTTCGATACCTTTACCAAAACCAATGGCAAATTGAATGATTCTATCAATTATGTCTCGATATAATTTCATCCTGAATCGGCATTGTGCTTAGGCCTGTATGAGGGCCGTCACGATGTCTCTCCTTTCGGTAATGCCACAGGACATCGTTTTGGTTAGTTAGCCGTTACCGTATGAACACGGCGATTTTATGCGGCTTTTTTATTTTAATTTCCGGGTCCATCAACTATACAAAACTATAATTTCAACATAGTTATAGTCATGTTTAGCAAACAAGCTTTTCAGTCTCTCTATTACGATCACACCCTAATTACTATTCAGCCATTTCTTTTTCTCTTTTTAATCCTTTTCTCACATTTTTATAGTGTTATAAATATTTTAAATACCATTACATATATTAGTTTTGGGATAGCAATCTGTTGCATTGCATCGCCCCAATTTGCTATTGCACTACGCTATCCCGCTAATACATAATTTAGCCTTCATACACATTTTATTCATTTGACGGTGCTGCTATTTTTTTAATGTATAGGTAACATCTATTTGCACAAATTAATGTTGAGTGTATTAAACGCACTTACTAGGCTGTGGCGTTGGTTGACCGTCACATCCTCCCTCATTTGTCACCTAGGGTCACTTCCAACTCAGTGACCCTTTTTATAATTTCTTGCCTCAAAGTTTGTAGGTTAAATATAAAAGTAGCTAATCTATTCAAAGATAAACTAGCTGCTTTTTTTCTTTTTACGATTGCCTAAGAAATAGATATTATACATATTTAAATTATCTCCCAGAAGATGCATTTAGAGATTTGAAAGAGTTAACTTTTCATCAGATGCTTTTTAAACAGATTTAGCGGTTTACTGTTATTCAACTAAACTGAGCAGGTTAGTTGAATAGCGTTGTTTAACTTGTGTTCAATAATCGGGCCATTTTATTGCATTAAGTTAATTGAGCTAACGAGGCAGAATAGCATATTCCTTGGCAAAAAAAGACTCAAGCATATTTACGCTTGAGTGAATCAATCCCGACTTGCTTCGTAAAGCTTCTGTGCCAAATAAGCCGGTCTTGTGCGTGTATCTGTAAAGTGGTCCCCATCGCCAAGTATCAGGCGGAACAGACCCAGTCGTATTGACATATGAGGATTCCAACCGTAGCCTTCCCCTTGAGGCAATACATTATCTTGGTAGAAGTATACGTAGCTTTTTGGGGTTTGTAGCGCATAGAACGCTTTAAGATCCAGTTTCTCAAAAAGCGGTTTAGCCGGCTCCGGAGCTACACTTTTATAAAAAAGTTTAGCATCCTCGGTGGTGGCAGTATTTACGAACAAAGCTCGAAACAAATCAAACGGAAGCATGATTGTGTCGTCATTGGACATGGCTCTAAGCTGTTCAAAACCTTTTCTCGTTTGAGGCGGTAACTCATCAACAAGCGATTCTCCGTCTTTTAATACAAACGCATCCCAGAAGACCAAACGTTTAATACGATCAGGTATCTGTTCAGCAACTTTTTGGATGACTGTTCCACCAAAGCTGTGCCCAACGAGAATAAAATCGTACAAGTTCAGGTGTCTAATATAATCAACGACTGATTTTGTAATCATTGCATGAGTGACATTTTTATTTGGATCAGTTCCATGGCCTGCGTATTCTGGAGTGTAAACTATGTTCCCTTGACTACGCAGTACCGTAGCTACGCCATCCCAAAAGTGAACATCAGCCCAGGAACCATGCACGAGGACAAAAGTGAGCCGTTGAGAATGCCTAAAACTTCCTTCCAATTCTATGGGATAATACTCCCACAACCAGCCTGCTTTGGAATAAGGATTACAATATTGTCCCTGCGGCACAAACTGGTAATCAGAATTTGGAATTTGATTTTCCCCCGAATGATAAGAAAACACGTACAACATCCTCTCCGAGACGATATAATCAAACTTATTCCTCAGGCTTCGAAAAAATACATTTCCTGTTTTGAAATGGGAATACGATAACATTAAGTATGAAACCATTGAACAAGCTTTGAAAAGAATAAAAAGCGAAGATTAAACTAACGGCGCTTTACTTCAATAACGTTGTTCATCAAAAGGGCGCGATTATGGAATAAGTATTCTTTTCCTATTCAACTAACGGAAGTTTAGTTAAATTTTCGATTCATGAAAACTCTAACTTTAAGGGGTCACTACCGTTTCGTAGATTAAATCTGTCTTTTTAGTTTTAACAGCGACAATCTTTGAGAAAACACCCTCCTTTAAACAAGTCTCCCTCTTCATATAAAAGGTTATTTTCCATCCAATCATCATACTTTTCCTTACGAGCATGATCGAACAACTTGGTATATGCTCGGGTAGTTTGATACATCTCATGTCCCAACAAGCACCTTTCCGATTCTATGACAAGCTGTCTGAGCCTATAACTTCTTTCTCCTATCTGACACTAGCCGAACACTTCCCTAACCTACTTGAGCCTTTGAAAACAGCCCCCTTCTTAGCCCCAAACAAAATATATTTATCTATACATAAAAACCTACATGCAAACATAAAAATAATCAGTGGATAAAATATATCTATCATATATCAACTATGCCAGGGATAAAGACTACTTTCATATCACGCCCTACCTTTCCTTAACAATAAAAAACTGCCCCAAAAGTGAGTTAATCACTTTGGGACAGTTTCTATGTTGATCAATTATTGCTTTTTGTAGTATTGCTCAATTCCGTTATAGATAGAATCTGCAAATTTATTTACGTATTCATCAGTTGTCATTTTTTGGCGATCCCCGTCATTTGTTAAGAAGCCAAGTTCCACTAAAATGGATGGGATGCTCATATTATTAATGACATAGTATGGATATTGCTTAACGCCACGATTCTTCATATTTAAATTGTTGACAATTTGATTATTTACAAAAGTGCCTAACTCAATATCCTCCTGATACATATCTCCAGCTGAAGCAGCATAATATGTTTCAGTACCTGATGCTGATGTACTGGAAGCAGAGTTTACATGCACACTCACGAAAATCTCACCAAAGTTTGCACTTGTAAAGTTTACTCGATCTTGTAAAGTTGGATACGTATCAGCAGTACGAGTCATGTACACTTTTGCACCAGCATTCTCAAGCTTTTGCTTAACTAGTGTGCTCACTTTTAATGTAATGTTCTTTTCAGAGAATGAACCTAGTACTGTTCCTGGATCCTTACCACCATGACCTGGATCTAGGATAATAATACGATTTTGCAACGGTTTGCCATTTTGATTTAATAATTTTATATACGATTTATGGACATACCCTGCTTTACCATTGTATTCGATGCTTGCCCAATAACCATTAATTCCGTTAACTTTAACAGAGTCGCCCTTGTTAAGCTTAAATAGCACTGTAGAAGTTGCATTTGCTTCACTACGGACATTTAGGTTTCCAACAGTTGCTCGTCCTAATACATCACCTGAAGCTGTAGGTGGTGTTGGAGGCGGTGTTGGATCAGGTTGTTCGTCTTTACCCGTTTCTGTTGTGCTGTTCGCTACAATGTAACCTGGTAAACCATTTACTTGCGTTAAATGATAACCGCCAGCAGTTTTGTAAACTGGTAATTTTACATTCGCTTTAATAGGTTGAATGATTTTTGCTGAAGAAGTTGGTTTGACATATAAGTTAATAGCCCCATTAGATGTCACTTCTTTTTGGACAGCCCCTAACTCATTGCCATCTGCATCTAAAAATTGTGCATAATCTTTATAAAGATAAGCATATGCACCTTTATATGATACCTTTAGCCATTTGCCCTGAACTTCATAAACTGATAGTTTGCCGCCTTTATTAACTGTACCAACAATGTTAGTATTTGATGAACTATCCGCTGTTTTGCGGATATTTAGACCATCTGTCGTCACTTTAACTAGACCAATAACTTCTTTTGTATCAGGTACAGATGATCCTTTTACAGGTAGCTCTAAACGGAATTTCTCATTTTTTGCACGTGCTACAAATAATGAAAAGTGTGCACGTGTAACAGTATTATTTGGTAAATAATTTTTACCACTACCATTTGTAATACCATTATAGTAAATTGTATTTACATACTTAACGTAAGGGTGTGTAATACTTACGTCAGCAAATGGTGAATCTAAGTTTTCATATTCACTTGTGTCTAAGTTAAATGCCTTTGTTAATACATGGCTCATTTCATCACGAGTGATAGCCTTTTTTGGTAAGAACTTGCCTTGTGTATTCGTTGAAAAGAACCCTAATTGCACAGCTCTTTCGATATAACCTGACATTTCAGTACCTACTGTTACATCCGAGAAACTTGATTTGTTTACGACTAATGGTTTATTACCAGAGGCAACAACAACCATTTTTGCCACTTGTTCACGTGTTACAGAATCATTTGGACCAAAGACTCTTTTCCCATTTACAAAATATCCTTGGATAACACCCAAGCTCACTAAATAATTGATTTCTTCATAAGCTTCGTGATTTTTGGAGATATCTGCAAATGTTACATTTGTAGTTGTATCTGCCATTACACTATCACTATGTATAGTAAACATAGAAGCTGAAATGAATAAGACGCACAACAAAATAAGACTACTTTTTTTAAGATTCAATGTCTTATTTCCTCCCTTCCTGTTCTCTTAACGTATTCATTTTAACAAAATTAACTAAATAAATCATCATCCGACAGCACTTTTCACGTTTGTTTTTTCCAATCACTTCCTTTTCAGTGAAATTATCATAAAAATAGAAGAGTCTGCAATTGCAAACTCTCCTCTAATTATAAGCTATTTAAAAGATCTTTTCTTGCAATCAATGCATCAATGAAAATATTATCTAGATTGTAATCTTTCAATAAACATTTTTAGCTCTTTAATTTTTAGTAATTCATCCATACCAAAGCTGCCATTGCCATCTCCATTAGTAACACCGTTCGATGCAAGAATAGAAACATATTGATTAGCCCAGCTATCTTGTGGTACATCACTAAATGTTACTTCTTGACCAGCATTCTCAAGTCCGAACGCTATAACTAATACTTTCGCAATTTGTGCGCGAGTAATTGGTGAAGATGGATTGAATTTACCACTTGCATCACCTTCAAAAATACCTAATTTTGCAACAGCTGCAATAGCACCTGCATGCTCATATGTTGGTTTTATATCGACAAAACCACTATTTTTGTCAGATGTATCTAAGTTTAAAGCTTTCGCAATTTGTGAAGCAGCTTCCGCACGTGAAGCATATACTGTAAAATCAATTGCTACTTTCTTTACTTCAGCTTGTTGTTCTTCGTCAAATGTAGCAACTCGTTTAGCGCCAATGTAGCGAGAACCCCAATAATATGGATCATTTACGTTCGAATAACTAACACCTTGGTTAGTTTGAGAGTGGATCATTTTACCGTCACCTATGTATATAGATACATGTGAGACACCTTTGCCACTTGTATTGAAAAATAGTAAATCTCCAACTTGAAGATCACTTTTAGCAACTGCTGTCCCTTGTTGATATTGAGCGCCTGATGTGCGGTTTAATATGATGCCTAAATCTGCAAATACTTGAGAAGTAAAGCCAGAGCAATCAAAACCGCTTGTAGTTGTCCCACCGTATTTATATGGAATGCCTAAATATTTAGAAGCTGTATCAGTGACTTCAGTTTTAGTCGCTGCTTCAGCTGAATCTATATGAGTTGTAGTAAATAACATGAAAGATGCAAAAATCGGTAATAACCATTTTTTCTTCATACTTTTGTTATACCCCCTCTAAACTTTTTTGCCTATACATAGACTATCATAAAAGGAGGTATTTTAATTTTTCAATTGTGTAACGATTTCCGGAATAAACAAAAACGCTGATATACCAACGTTTTTTGGCATCATCAGCGTTAAAAATGGAAAAATTTTATTGGTTATTTATAACACTCGTAACATAAATGTAACATTAGCAACTCTTTGTTACATAACCATTTATTTACTCGAAAATAGTTGAACCCAATAATAATTTCCTTGGCGGTCCTGTGTAACCGCAACACCTGTATTTGTATAATGCTCCTTCATAATATTATCTCGATGGTCAGGAGAAGTCATCCATCCTTTTACAACGGTTTCGGGCGATATGAAATACCTTGCAATATTCTCGCCAAAGCTCGTGTAAGAATAATCAAATAATGTCGCTAAATCCCAAGGAGCACCATAATAAGGAGAAATATGTTCAAAATAATTGCGCTTAACCATGTCCTGGGCTTTTATAATTGCGATTTGTGTCAGTTCTGAATCATAGACAACAGGTGCTAGTTGGTTCTCTTCCCGTTCCACATTGATTAACCGAATGACCTCTTTTGACCAAGCTGTCGAAAGATTTATTGTTGGTATATAATCCTTTGCTAAATAATCATAAGCCACTTCAAGCTTCTTTACTTTTTGCTGAAAATTTATGCTACGTTCAACAAAAACTGCTGTTTGAGCCCGTGTCACTAACTTGTTGGGTGCAAAATGCTTAGCATCTATTCCGCCAATAATTCCTATGTCTGTTAGTGATTCAATATAGTTTTTTGCCCAGTGTGTTGGAGAAACATCATCAAATTTGCTTTTATTTTTACCATCCACTTTAAACTGATAGGCTAGTGCTAGCATTTTTGCAACTTCCGAACGCTTTAAAGGCTCATTTGGATGAAAGGCATCACTATTTTGTAAAACCCCTAAGCCTACAAGTTTTTGAATTTCCTTGTAATACGGATGTGTAGCAGGAACATCTTTAAAGTGTAGTGAAATCGAAGTATCTGTGTTTGTTTGAATAGACCGAGCAATTGCAGATGCAGCCTCTGCCCTCGTAATAGCTTGCTCCGGCTTAAATGTATTGTCAGTATATGTAGTCATATATTGCTTCGACAGCATATGTTGAATCGACGAGCCTGCCCAGTATGAACTAGACACATCAACAGCTATGTTGGATGCTGCGTCCGCCTTACTAATCCCAGATAAATTTCCAATAGTTGTAGCTTGTAAAACAATTGAAAGTACCAATATACTTATCACCCTTTTAAACATGGCTACCTCCTATATTTAAATTATTTTAAATTATACCCCTCAAACACGGAAATAAAACTCCCTATTACATACGATTTCTTGATTGATAAGGTTTCACTTTTTTTGGAAATTTCATAGCTTTTTAAATTGTTTTCTATAGTATAGAAGGAGTCTCCCCAAAATATGCATTGGGAAAACTCCTTCTTGTTATTTCTATTCGATCATTTTTAAATATTCTTCTAGAATGCGGTAGTTATATACTAAATCCTGCTGCTCCAGTGAAAGTGAGTTATATAGTTTTTGAGCAGCTAACACCTTTTTCTCAAATGACGTGTTGTCTGGATCAATAACAGAGATGGCTTGAACTACTTTTTGAACAGCCTCTACATCCTTTTCAGCTTTCTTTAATACGTCCTCATTGATGACTTGCGCTCTTAATTTCGAGTCTAACGCTTTATAGGCTGCAACTGCATTCGCTACATCTTCTAAATACGTTGAAGAGGTTGGTGAAAGGCTAGCTATTAATTCAACGACTTTCTTTACATCGGCCATACTTTTCTCCGCTTCTAACAAGATCGAATAATTCGTAATCCTTTGCTTATCTGTCGTATTTAAGCTATCGTACTCTTTTCGTACTGCTTCCACCATACCAAAGTAAAACTTGTCCTTTGGATTTAAATTAGCAATGTTCTTATATACTTTTATTACGTTATCTAATGATAATAATAGATCATCATTATAGACGTAACGTCTTTGCTCGGCATTTAGCTTATCATAGGCTTTTAAGATTTTTTGATATTGACTATTCATGTCTTTGGCTGTAAGTAGTCGATCGATATCCTCGACAACACTAATAACAGGCTTTAAAAGCTTCTCTTGATCTTGTAACACTTTGTAATTTTGTACGGCTCTTTGTTGATCCTTTGGTAAAGCGTTATAAGCTGAACGAATTTCCTGAATACGTTTCACATATTGCTTCGGATCTACAGACGGCAAATCATTAATCATCTGCATAACATTACCAGCACCTAAAATACTAGTTTCTGCTGCTTGTAATAAATAATAGTTTGTTACATATTGCTTCTTATCTGCCGCTAGCGCGTCATAAAGCGCACGTGCCCGAACTGTATCCTCAAGATATGTACTACTTGAAGATTTCAGTTTATTAATTAATTCAATCACCTGAGATACAGGCTCATAGTTTTGTAGAATATCGATATTATTAATATATTTTTTCTGATCTTTATTTAAATTATCATACGCCTTACGCGCAGAATTGACCTTGCTGACAAAATTATTGGATTCCGGATCCAAATTATTAATTTGCAGCATCACATTTAAAATAGGTTTTACCTCTTTTTCACGTGCTGTTAATTCTTTAATATTAGTGACTAATTTCTTTTGATTCGAAGTTAGCTGATCATACGCTACACGTGCATCCAGGAGCTTCGTTAAATAGTCGCCATCTTGTTGTTTCGTTAAATCAATAAGCTCGACAACTTTTTGTGCTACTCCATACTCATTTTCTGCTGCTACAAGTGCATCATAATTAATGATTACTTGTTGCTTCTCTTTAGGTAGTGCATCGTACATCTCTCGTGCTGTTTTCATATCTTGGTAAAATGTCTTGCTTGATGGCTTTAATGTTGCAATGAGGCCAATCAATGAAGCCACATCTTCAACTGCAGTTAGATTCGCATAGTTCGTCACACGTTTTTGTGATACTGTATCTAGTGCATTATAAGCCTTACGCGCAGCGAGTACTTTTTTCGTGTAATCCTTACTTGTTGGATTTAAGGCATCGATCATTTGAATAACCTTAATAACAGCCTTATTATTTTTTTCGTAAGTAGTTAAAGCTTTTGCCTGCTCTACTAGTTTCTTCGCATTTTTATCCATTGTTTTGTACTCTGCAGATAATGCAGCTACCTTCGCGACAAAAGTATCAGGATTTTCATTCGCTAATGCTAAAACACGATCATCAAATGCCTTGGCTGTATCGATATAGCCCTGTGCTTTTGTTAATTCACCACTATTGACTACCTGCGATTTAAGGGCTTCAGCCAAATTATTAAACGCGCTATTTGCTTTCGCTACATTGTCTTTATATGTCTTTTGAGATGGATTTAAGGCGTTTATTTGCACAATCACTTCTATTACAGCAACCTTATCACTTAAATTATTATGATTTCTTACATACCCTTGTTTTGTCTCGTCCAACTTTGCGTAAGCTGTATAAGCAGATTTCGCCTTTGAAATATAACTTTTAGATGTTGGATCTAACTTTTCTAACTTTTCAAATTGATCAATAACATTGACGACTGCCTTATGTGATTTCTCTAAATCTGTTAGGATTTTAATGTTTGTCACAAGTTTTTTAGATGCTGATGGAAGTGCATTATAGTCGGAGCGTGCTTTTAGCATATCAACTACTAAATTATTAGACTTACTTAAATTATCAATTTGACTAATAACAGCTGCTACTGCTAGTTCTTCATTTGCAAGTTGCGACAATTTAGTCTCAAGCTTGTTTTTAATTTCATTTAACGCTGCTGCATCGCTACTATTCCCAACATCTAACGCAGTTACTTTAGTTCGTAATGCCTCTAGTTGTGCTTTGTAATCCTTCATAGATGAGTTTAGTGCATTTACTTGTTTCGATAAATCAGCATATTGGAAAAACAACTTTAATTTATCGCTATTTTTCACTAATGCCTTTTCACTCTCTCCAAGCTTGTCATAGGCAGCTTGGGCAGCAAGTGTTTTGCTTTCGAAAGTAGAAGATTTAGGGTCTAAGCCGTCGATTAATTTTTCCACGCTTAGCACTGCTTTATTAGCCGAAGACAGATTTGATAAGGCATCCGTATACTTTTTATAAGGTGTTACAGAATCGTTGTTTGGATTATGGGCTACGACCACTTTCTTTTGATTCGCTGTTAGTGGATTATAAGCTGTCGTAACTTTTTCTAGCTCTGCAGAAATGGCTGTATAGTTATTTGGGTCGTTCTTTAATAACTCTACTAAATCCTCTAGTGCTTTAGTGGCTGGTAGTACAGCAGTTGCATCTCCTTTTAAATTAGTCAACTTCGCAATATCTGCGCCCTTTGTTTTAAAATAAGTATCGCGTTCTGCATCAGTATAGCCATATTGTAAGGATGTGCCGCGAATAGTCGAAGCAATACTGCTAGCTCCATTTGAATTTGCTAATTTGAAAGCTGTTTCGAATTTACTTTGAACACTTAGATAGGAACTTAAAAATGTTTCATAGGTACCTTCAACAGCTGCAACATCCTTTATAAATGACTTACTTGTATATGTTAATGCATTAATGTTCTTTCCTATTTCCTGTAATTTCTCTAATTGTTGGCGTTGCCCGACAACATATTCATACTTCGCTTGAATAAATGCAATCTCATCGTTATTAAAATCTGTCGTACTTAGATTTTCTACATCACCCTTCGCAATAACCATTTCATCCGCTGTCGATTTCTCGGAAAGCTTTGCAAATTGTGCAATTATTTGTTCTTTTGTCGTTGCGGCAGCTACTCCGTTAACGTTGGCAACTTGCTCTGTTTGCGTTAATACGCGAGACTGTGCATCATTATTTTCTTGCGCATTCGCTATAGCTGTTGGTGCCAGTAATAGACTCGTTATAACTCCCGCCGTCAATTTTCGATTCAATCGAACCACCCTTTCATTTTTCGATTCATTACTTTTGTATCGGTGAAATTCATGTGATTTCAAGCCATTATTTACACTATTAAGCGTATCAAAAGTAATTTTTTATAATAACTTGATAGAAATACAGGAAGTTTTTTCTATTATACTATACAATAGTTTTATATGATGTTTTCCCATCATTCGACATGTAGTTTTTCATAGTGTTTTTTTGACGAAATTATTGAAAAAAAACAGCTGTTTTTATATGTCAATATCGTTTAACAAGGTGTATACTACAACTTTGATATTTACTATTTTGGAAGAGAGGAAACTGTATATGTTTTACCGTTATAAATTTTGGCATAGCTTAAAAAATCCAACCTACTTTACTAAAATTGTAGAAGAAGGTGAGATTATTGGATACAAAAGACGTTCGTTAACGGTTTTCATCTTATTCATTCTGTTATTTACTGCTCGTGAATATTGGGGGATGGGTACTGAAACTTTAACGACATTGTTCGCAATGGATTTACATAATGAATACTACGTGGCTCGTTACCTTTCGATGCTTGGTGCCATTTTATGGGCTATTGTCTATTTTTGCTTCCATTATTACGGTGTTACCTACCTTTTACATCTATTAACGGACATTCCCTATACATGGATTAAAAAAGTCCAATTATATGTTGTCACATTTTTATTAATCGAAAAAACTATCTTGTTTGTTGTATTCTACTTAACCGGCTATACAACACTCTTTTCATTCTTTTCATTAGCGCCTCTTGCATTGCAGATGATGAGTACGGATTATGTCTTATTCTCACTTAATCAATTGACAGTGGCGACTATGCTAACAATTGTTGTACAGTACACATTCCTTTCTAAATGGGAGGAAGAGGCGAGCAGAAAAATATTAGTCGTAAAAATTATCGGCATACAATTATTCATGGCCTTATTTGTTGGTCTGATTAGTGTATTACCAATTAAAGAATGGATTATTAGGGGGTTAGGATAATGGCATTTATCAAATCAAAGCCTTGGACAAGCTTGACCATCGTATTGACAATGCTATTAGTCGGCGTAAATGCTTATTTTGTCTTTAAAGACGATAGCAAAATTACACGATCCTACTTTATCGATGAATTTCAAAAAGCTTATAAAGGTACAAATACAGAGCGTGTCAAAAAGGAAACGATTGTTGCACCAGCTGAAACATACACACTTACAGCCGATGCGACAAGCTTATCCGCAGTGAATGTAAAGCGTGGCCAAAAAGTATCTCCTAATGATGTACTAGCTTCCTTTAAAACAGAAGAAATTGATAATGAGTTAACAAAGCTTGAGGCAGAACGTGCAGCCTATGAAACTGAACGAAGTGATTTAGAAGATGCGCTTTCTCAAATCGAGAATGATTATGATGATGCTGATCCGAAAAGCTCCGTCAATACGGACCAAATAAACGGCACATTATCTGTCACACTACAATTGGAGCTAGGACAGCAAAGTTCACCATCGACAGCAATAGCCCTTTTGAATCGACATATTGCCGAAACAGATCGTCAAATTGCGCTAATGGATGCACAAATTGAACAAATACAGGCTCGCGAAGGTGTCGTTAGCCCAGTGGACGGTGTTATTGCAGCCGTTAAAGAAGAATCTGGGACAGTTACATTTGAAATCTATTCTACTGAAAAAACGATGCTTGCCTATTTATCAGAAGATGAATGGCAAAAAGTATCGGAAGGCCAAACCGTTGATTTTAAAGTAAAACATATGAAAGATTCCTTATCTGGTACTGTACTAGAAAAACAAACGATTGCAACAGATGATTCTTCTATCTGGGGGAATGAACTTGCAAAAACAACAGATTTACCTCAACCAACGAATTATGAAGTAGTGTTGCAACAAGATGAAGCAATGGAGGACATTCCATTTTCGACTACTGGCAAAGCCTCTATTATTGTCAACGAAGCATCTGATTCTTATAAAATAGATAAATCGTGGGTGCATGCTACTAAAAAGAAAGGTAAAAAAATATACATTGTTGGACCGGATGGAAAAATCGACATGAAGGATATTCATGTTAACTTTAAAACTGCACAGTCAGCTATTTTTACTGACAGTTTAGATGAAGGAACACCTATGCTATCCGATAAACAACGTAATCTTACAGCCTATGCTTTCCGTACAATGCCTGTCGAGAAAATTCAATGGAAACATTTCAAGAAATTAGATTGGAAACACTATGTTAAATATATTGTTTTCTAAATAACATACTATGAATAAATCCGCTTCAATTTCTGTGAGCAGGAAAAGAGCAGCAACGGTTTGCTCTCCTCACAGAAATCAATGCGGATTTTTTCATTGGTGATGATAAAAAAGACTAAATGACTTATTAAATAAAGTATGACTTTTCGCCAAAGCGAGGGGTTGATTTCCGTTCCGGCTGGGCGCTTTGTTGCTGACGCTTCGCTTTCGCACAGAGCAAAGCTTCCTGGGGGCGCCCGATGAGCCGCTTTTGGTGCTGACGCTTCGTTAGCACTACGCTTTCGCACAGAAAACATCCGCTACGCTGCAGGGTCTCGGGCCAACAGGATGTTGTTCACGAAGGCGTTATCACAGGACGTGATAACGCCTTCGTTCCTCTATTGCTGATCCCAGAGGAGTCACCCAGCCTCCACTCCAATCAACTACTTCACATGACATACGTTTTAACAAAATGTCATCAAACTTTTGAGTTTTATCGAAACACTTTTACGTTTTATCACCCAACTTTTAATTTTTATCGACATCCACCTGCCAAAGAGCAAAAAAAGATTCACACACGAAACTGTGCATGAAGCGTCACCCATAAAAATACTAGAACATTGCAAAATACCAAACCCCTGTAGTTTTCAATCCTACAGGGGTTTGTCATTTGTGCTTTTATTATTTTAATGATAAGGATCTATTCAAGAAGCTTGAGAATTCTGCACGCGTAATTTGTGAGTTTGGTCTGAATGTATTATCTGGGAAGCCGCTTGTTAAGTTATTTGCTACAAGCGCTTGGATATCGCTATACGCCCAATGCGTCGATTTAACATCTGTAAAGTTTACTTTACCTGAGCCTGTTAATTTAAAAGCTCTTGTTAAAATTGCCGACATTTCAGCACGTGAAAGCTTTCCGTTCGGGTTGAACTTCCCTACTTCTTGCCCTTTAATAATCCCAGCTTGCTCTACTGCAGCAATGGAGCTGTATGCATAATGGTCCTTGCTAACATCTTTAAAGTTCGACTCTTTCGATGTTGTTAAATTAAGAGCCCTTGCAATAATAGTAGCTGCCTCTGCACGTGTAATGGACGCTTCTGGTTTAAATGTTCCATTCTCGTATCCTTTAATAAGAGATTTATTATACAAGCTTTGGATTTCTGAGAAAGCCCAATAACCTTTCGCTACATCTGTGTAGACTAATTCCTCATGATTGTCTTGATACACAGCTTGTAATTGATCGAAATACAGTTGACCTTTCTTTTGAAGAGAGGCTGTAGGCTGTGCAACGTATAATCGTTCGAACTTCAATGGTAGTGTCACATCATTTGGGATTTTCGCAGTGACATACTTCCAACCATTCCAGTCCATACCGCCTTGGCTAGTGAAATCAATTGTCTGTTTTGCTCCTGAACCATCTACAAGTACTCCACGAAGCCATTGCTTTCCACCATCGCCAAATACCCAAACGCCTATGTTATTTGGCTTTCCATTAAGAGGAATCGGTGATTTAGCTACCATATAGGCTGCTTTCGTATCAGATCCTGCTGTTGTAAAATCATAATTTAACTTTAAGCTAGCCGTTCCCTGTCTAGCATAGTCTTTAGAATTTGTTACTGAAGCATTTGCTTTTGCAACTTCCACTGTCCATGATGAAGCATTATCGAAGCTATCTAGTAAAATAGGTTTTTCTGCTAAATCAACCACTTTTACAGTTGTTGATGTTCGCACACCGTCATACTCACCGATAATTTTGCCTTCCCCTTTTTGCGTAGCTGTGAAGGTTGCACCGTCCATCTTACCGATATTGCCCTCAACCGTCCAGTTCATCTTAGACGGGCTGATTGTCATAGGATTTAAGTATTGATCGTAAGCACTAGCTACTTTCATGTCAACGGATGAACCTTTCATAACTTGGTTCACATTGTTTAACGTAATAGATTTTGCTTTCCCTGGTGGCGCTGTATTGACAACCTGTAAAATGGCTGACACACGTCGCTCGCTGCCTTCTGAAGGTTTATTCACAAGGTTCGCATAATAGCCACCCGGATTTCGAGCAACCATCGCTGTAGAGCCGCCTCCATCAAGGTTAATGGCTGAAGAAGCACCTTGTGAAATTAAATAAGAAGCTAAATCTGTTAAATTAGTGCCATTACTATGACCACTTAATCTACCATCTACTGTTACAAGAGACACTTTTGTACCAGTTGCATCTACTGCCACCGCAGTACGAGGACTGCGCGTTGAAGCAAATCCAGAGTTCGTTGGCATAGAAATTTCCACTTTTCCATTTTTAACCAACATAGGTCCTGCAGCTAAAATAAATTGAGCATCCATCCATTTCTCATCAATAGATAGATTCACATCAATGTTTGTCCCCGCAGCTATTTGGCTACTTAATTCGGCTGCTAACTCTTTATTTTGCACCGAAATAACAAAGCCATCAGATGGAACTGTTGAATTCCCTTCTGCACCATACGCCGTTACCTTTGAAACCGTCCCTGAAAGCTGATCTCCGAAATGTAATACTTTCATATCTTGACTAGCATTTGAGACAACAATTTCGATACCCCAATTATTTGTACCTGTTGTACGTTTATCAGGTGTATATAATACTATTTTATCTGTCTTTCTTTCTGTATTGATCAGATCAATCGGATAACTTTTACCATTTACTTGAAAAGATAGATTCGTAGAATAATAGTCTGCGATTGCCTTCCCTGTTTTTGATAGACCAAAAGCAACAGGCTTTTGTGTTGGACTATCATATGTATCTCCCAAAATACCATAGTTAATAATTTCGTTTTTTTCAGCTAACAAGTTGGCTGGCATACCATTTCCTAAAAAATAAGATGCATTGACAGCACCAACAACGCGATGTCCATCATATGTGTTTTGCTTTGCCATATTCGTCGTTGTTAAAAGTGAGTTAATCGGTTTCGGAACACCGATTTCAAGTTTAGTATATGTATTATTTAAATTAACATCTAAAACATTGACAAACTCACGAACAGAATTAGAATTAAAAGTTTGCTGTATGTGCATTACTTGTGGCGATATTTCTTTCTTTTCTTCTTTTACTTTATTATCAAAAACTGCTGCATTTGCATAGCTTGGATTTACTGCTAGCATTAAAACGAAACATGCTACAACAATTGTTACTAGTTTTTTTGCCAATTTCTTCAACTCCGAATCAAAAAGTATGGCACGAAGTCATATTGTGAAACTCATTCGTGCCAGGGACTTCATTTATTTTGTTTCTACATAAATAGCTACTGGAAGATTTACTCCTCCGGCATGCATGAATTCTAACTCAATCGTTTCAGATGAACCCTTCATCTTGTAATCTGGCAATTCAACATATTCTGTACCTACTCTCAATGTAGGCACTAGATACACTTTGCCATTGACCTTTACTGCACCACTATAGATGCCACCTCGACCAGCTAATTTAAGCTTGATCGTTTTTGTCTGTCCAGTTGGATTCACAAGTGGAATCGACACCTTATAGTTCATTCCGAAATGACCTGGATTCCCTATTGCACCATTGATTTGTGACAGTGAATTTTGTGCTGTTAGCAAATTGTCTGTTCGATCATTTGAGATGCTATAACCTACTTCTGGTGAATCTACTGTATAAGCAGGAAGATCTGCTTGAATAGTAGAGCTCGTCCAGGCACCTCGTGGGTGCATCGCAGATACATCAATCGGAACAGGATCTGATAAAATGCTTGTTAAATTACTATTATTCTTTGTTAATACTGTGCGAATCGTATACTCTGGAGTCCCACCATTGACAGCTTGAATATCTAGCTCATGTAAAAATCCAATGATATAATCACGGTGCAAACCATAGGATTCGATTACCTTTGTTTCTCCTGGTGCGATGACAATCCCTTTACTGCTAGATTTTTTATATTTATTATTAAACGTTGCATCAGCAATAGTTAACCCAATATCATGGCCAACCCAGCTATTTCCCGTTTGTTGGCTAGTCCCTTTAGAGTCGATTACTTTGATGCTTTCAGTACTAGAAGTATTTTGAACTGTAATACCGATTTGTACATCTGTCCCTAACGTATTGTAATGCCAGCCAAATACTCGATGTTTATTTGTAGCTGCTGTTGCTTTCACTTGATATTGGGAAAGTGTAGCATTAGAGTTAGGAATCAGCTTGTTCGTTAACGTTTCTGGATTATCACTTATCAATAAATCACGATCTCCTTCTAAACGAGCAGAAGGAACATTTATAGGCCTTGCTGTAGCACCATAAGATTTTTCAAGGAAGGAGCTTGTATACATATATTGATAGACATAAATGTACAATTCTCTTTTATTTTCGATATAACGTAAATTCCCGCCTAATGTGTTGACAATAAAACTAACAGGAACATACATTTTTCCATTTTGCATAAATGGTTTTTCTTCCATTGTCACAACTTCATCATTTACTAGAACTTGGTTACTATTTTCCTTGAAAAGAAAGCTCGTTCCCGCAATTTGCAATTCAAACGATTTATCTGGTAACAATGTGCCAGAAGAATCTTCTAAGTTATCATATATATAATTAGCCGGAATATAGGTTCTCGATTGCTTTACGATAATTGGATCCTGCATTACAATACGTTCGTTATTAATATGTAAAATATATGGGTCTCCTTGAGTCTCATCTGTTAAGGAAATATCAACAGTTTGTGTAGTAGGATTCCAGTTCACGTTACCACCAAAATTTTCACTAACGAAACGCAATGGCATGTAAGTGCGATCCTTATACATAAATGGTGCAACAACCATTGGCACCTTTTGTCCATCCACTAAGGCAGTCTTTGAATTTACTGTTAAATTAACCGACTTGCCATCTCGAATAGCTGACGCAGTAAGTGTTTCTTTCTTCCAGTCCACACTCGCACCAACCGCCTCATACAAAGCTCTCATAGGTAAAAAGATATAATCGGATTTATTTAAAACCGGATCATTCATTTTGAGCTTCTCACCATTGATATTAATAGAAACATTATTCTTAATATGAATCTTGTCACTAGCTGCTGATGCAGAGGCTTGTCCAGGTAATATCGTAGCCAAAGCAACTGCGGTAATCATACATGTTGTCTTAAATTTATTAAACATCTCAAACTCCTTTTTCCATAATTAATCTATAGGGTATCTTAACATGAAAAAAGTCCAAAAAGTGGTACTTAAATCGAAAAAAGTCGAATTGGGTACTGGAACCTAAACCCTATTCATGCAAAAGATGCATGGAAATCTTAGGTTTTTCCAACACCTATGAACTTCTTCTTTCAATCTCTTGAATGTCCATTAATTCTTTCCTTACAGGTATAGCTATATATAGGGAAAGAAACATAAAATTAACAATCACTCGTCTTAGAAACTGACACTTATTACTTTAAAATGCCTTGTTCGAAAAAATATAAATCTCGCAAAAGAACAGTTGATAAAATCGCACCGAATCATTTAGATCGCCCATTTAAAGCAAATGCTCCAAACGAAAAATGGAATACGAACATTACGGAGTTTAAATTATTTGGAGGAAATGCTTTATTGGTGAAATCATTACGTCACGATTGTTCTCGTCCAATATATTCGCTTGTTTCGGAGATGTTAGAATAGACTTTTTATATTACAGCAGTTGGTACTAGTTTTCTTATATTCTTCATTTCGAATTAAAAAGTATGGCACGAAGTTATGTTGTGAAAAACATTCGTGCCAGGGACTATATTATTTTGTTTCTACATAAATGGCTACTGGAAGATTTGCTCCGCCTGCATGAATAAGTTCTAATTCAAGCTGATCTGATGGACGCTTCATCTTGTATTCAAACTCAACATATTCTGAGCTTGTTCGCAACGAAGGCACTAAGTAAACTTTGCCGTTGAACTTCACTGCACCACTGTATAAGCCACCTCGACCAGTTAACTTAACCCTGATCGTTTTTGTTTTTCCTGAATCATTTATAAGTGGAATCATTACTTTATAGTTCATACCGAAGTGACCAGGATTCCCCACTGCACCATTGATTTGTGACAGTGAATTTTCTGCCGTTTGCAAATGATCTGTTCGTCCATTTGAAACGTTATAACCTACCTCTTGTGTATCTACTGTATATGCTGGAAGATCTGCTTGAATAGTAGCACTTGGCCAAGCACCTCGTGGATGCATCGCATATTCATCAATTGCCACCGCGTCCGTTTTGATCTTTGTTAAATCACTATTACTCTTCGTTAATACTGTTCGAATCATATAGTCCGTACTTCCACCATTAACAGCTTGAATATCGATGTCCTGTAAAAATCCAATGACATAATTATCGAACAACTCGTATGTTTCAATCAGCTTTGTTTCTCCTGGTGCAATCACAATACCTGTACTATCAGATTTTTTAAGCTTTCCATTTAACGTTGCATCTGCAAGCGTTAAACCAATATCATGACCAAACCAGTCATTCCCAGTCATTTGCGTAATCCCTTTAGAACTGCTGACCTTAATACTTTCAGAGCTTGAAGTATTTTCAATTGTAATACCAATCTTTACTGCCGCTCCAAGCTTATTTAAATGCCAGCCAAATACTCGATGCTTATTTGTAGCTGAAGTGGATTTAACTTGATATTGTGCAAGCGTAGAATTTGATTTAGGTAATAGACTGTGTGTTAAATTTTCTGGATTATCACTGACCATCAAATCACGATCTCCTTCATAACGAGCAGAAGGAACAGGTTGAGGATATGATGTACTACCAAAAGATTTTTCTAGGAACTCACTTGTATACATATAGCGATAAACATAAATATACATTTCTCTTTTTTCGCTAATATAACGTAGGTTTCCTCCCAATGTATTGACAACAAAAGTAATAGGAACGTACATTTTACCTTTTTGAATAAATGGCTTTTCTTCTATTGTTACAGATTCATTGTTGATCAAAATGTTATTACTACCGTCCTTGAAGACAAAGCTTGTCGCAGCAATTTGTAATTCAAATGATTTATCTGGCAGCCAATTACCAGCCGAATCATCTAAATAATCGGATAAATAATCCGCTGGAATATAGGTTCTAGATTCTTTCGTAATAATTGGATCATCCATTACAATACGCTTATTATTTACATGTAAGATATATGGATCTTCTTGAGGTTTCTCTGAAGAACCATCTAATAAAATATCAACAGTTTGCGTAGTAGGGTCCCAGCTGACATTTCCATCTAAGTTTTCAGTAACAAAGCGTAATGGCATATATATTCTATCTTTATAGATGATTGGCGCAACATCCATCTCTACCTCTTGTCCATCTACTAAGGCTGTCATAGAATCAATTGTTAAATTAATAACTTTGCCATTTCGATTAGCTGATGCAGTAAGTGTTTCCTTGTTCCAGTCAACACTTGCACCAATCGCCTCATATAAAGCTCTCATAGGTAAAAGAAGGTGATCCGCTTTATCTAAAATGGGATCATTAATTTGAATCGTTTCTCCATCGATATTAATCGTAACATTATTTCGTATCTGAATTCCTTTGTCAGTAGCAGCTGACGCAGAAGTTTGTCCAGACAATACGAAAGCAAAAACAAGAGCTGCCACCATACATAAAGCCTTTAATTTGTTTAACATCCCTATCTCCTTTTTTCTACAAAAATTTACTAACTACTATTTACCATATTAACACGAAAAAAGCCCAAAATGTGGCATTCTTATTGAAAAAAGTAGAAATAGGTACTGTTAGCCTAAGGCAACATTCCTGCAAAAGCTCCATGGTGATTTACGGGTCTTCCAAGCCCCTAGGAACTTCTTCTATTCATCTCTTAAGTGTGTTCATTCTACTTATAGTTTTCACCTAAAAGAACGAATCATTATGGGGAATCAAAGAAACTTGCTTTCAAGAAATTTAGCACTTCAGCATAACGTGTGGTTGATTTTCTTTCCGACTGGGCGCTTTGTAGCTGCCGCTTCGCTTTCGCACAGAGCAAAGCTTCCTGGGGCGTCCGATGAGCCGCTTTAGGTGCTGCCGCTACGTTAGCACTACGCTTTCGCACAGAAAACATCCGCTATGCTGCAGAGTCTCGGGCCAACAGATGTCTTTTGCGCGAAAGCGTGAGTGCAACGTAGCGGCAGCAGAGGGTTTTGTTTGTGCGAAAGCGCAGCGACAGTAGCAGCACGATGTTGGTCACGAAGGCGTTATCACAGGATGTGATGATTTTAGCCTTCGTTCCCCTATTGCTGATTCCAAAGGAGTCGCCCAGTCTCCACTACAATCAACTTGAGGGTAAAAGTAAGACCTTGAGGATTGCCGTCCCCAAGGTCTTCTAAAATCAAGTATCTTTTTTTAGTTTTCCCATAGCCTCATCAAGCGTTTCGTATTGGATGTTATCATATTCCCAATTCAGGTGACGATTAATAGCCTTAGCTACCTCATCCCAAGTTGGCCGTATACAATCTTCCAATATTAAATTTATTTCTTTTTCTATCAACGTCAAATCAAGTTCATTTACCAAAAAAGTTGCTCTGCCATCTAGTAACTTATCTCCTTCTAAAATTGAAAGTAATCTTTTAGGTGTCATAATCCTAAAATAAAAATATTCAACTCCCTCTGAATCAGCAGTCCCTATATCTGCACTTGCAGGGAGTACGAAATCATCTACTATCTCAGGCTCACCACGTAATAGAATTCTTTTCAAAACAGGAACTATCAAAAAAATCACTCCAAATCAAAAATTATTCAAGTTCGACATTCTGCTTAGTCTTTTTTATAGCTGCTTATTGACAGTGAGCAGTTCAAATCTACGTTTTTGCCTTTCACTATTCAAAAATAATCTTTATGACCGCCCCTTATACTACAAATCATATTTTATTCCTTCTCTTTTTTTATTGTTTTTCTCCATTTTTTAATCCAGCGCTCCTCCTGTACTAACCAATCTTTTTCTGACAAATCTAAATCACCAAAAAAACTATCAAATTCAATTGCTTTTCCATTTTTATCTGTTAACACTAATGTAGATCTTGCAGAATTAAAACTAAAATAAGGACAAATGTTATTTTTGCTAACAGCATCCTGCAAACAATGGTAACCTAAAATACCCGGTTTCTCACTGCAACATTTTGGTATCTCTTCTCCTTCATTTTCCTCAAAAGAGCAATAGCCTTCTAATACAATATGAGTCCATGACATATAAACATCTTCCTCTTTTCTAGTATTTATGTGGTTGAATTTTCGTCCGTGGGATAACACCGTTTTTCAGTATACCATCAGCCCTAAATTGTCCATTAATTCTTGTACTCACTCTAATTGCATAGGCGTCATATACCACAATTCCTAGGCTAATCAAGAGCATTAAAATAACCCGAATTAGCATCATTTTGTCTTCTGCTTTTAAAAACCAATGACTCCCATTTTGTATCCATTTATTTCACAACTAGGTCACCGGGTTATTCGAAACTAAAAATAAGCCCTTGATAAATATCTTATCAAGGGCAAAAATATGTTAACTTCTCATCTGGAGATCAGTAAACTAATACATAATTAAATCAAAATCATCAACCTCTCCATTTAGAGTAAAATATAACTTAAATTCTCCTACTACCTCTCCCTTGTACTCAATACATAAATATGAAACCAAGTGATTGTAATCGAGTTCAGGAAAGTTTCTCAATTAGAGTGAGATTTTTTTAATATAATAATTTAAGTCTGTTTGCACAAATTCTTCAAAATACGAATAGAATTCCTCTTCCTGTTCATACATATAAATATTAAAGTGAATCAAAAATTGTTCTATAGTTTGTTTCTCAATCTTCCATTGTTCTATTAAACTTCTAAATTGATCTATGTCTAGCATAATAGAAACCTCCCTAATTAATGTTTTTTTCAAAGTAAGTAAAGACTATATGACATGACTTTTTAACCATATTTCCATATACTCTTGCGTTATCATATTTACCGTAATTTTTATCTCATACGGGTAAAACATTTTTCCTTTTTTAAGCCATTTCCACTATTAACAAAACCTTTATTCATAGCATTTGAAACCTTTTTAGCAGCATCTTTACCAAGATCTATTATATTTTATTTCTTCGATTAAAGAAAAAACCTTGAAAGGCACTAAGGCAATCAAGGTCAATAAATGATATATCAAAACTTCAATACTCATAACTTACCAAACTCTATCCAGAATGAACTTCAAAACAAAAATACCCAAAAGCTAAATCATCGTCTTTTAGTTGCATTTTTATTTTTGCAGTTTCAAATAACACTGGTAAAAGTTCATCTAAATATTGACGATATTTTTTAAAAGAAAAACCAAACTGTTCTGCATCATCATACTTACATAAAGGATAGAGTATTTTCCCCATTTCAATTTCCTTAATTGTAATAGTTTCATAATGCGTATCTAAACAATCAAGTAGATGATTCTCCACTTCTTTCTCCTTTAGATTTTCTCTACACTCTATATAAAACATATACTCTTCAAATTCAATCTGCATGTCCACTCTTTCATTTCTGTAAAAAGGAGTTATTCTAATGTACTCCGTCGTAGACTTTGATTCGATTATTTTTTCTAAAATTCTATTCAAGTTAGTGATTATTGGGAAAAAACTATATTTACCACTGTGATACGTAGTATTCTCATAGATTATTTCATTAATCTTACCTTCTTTTTTTATTATCATAACATCACCTTTTACTTTGAAAAATCAGGGACAAACTTCCAATTCTAATCATTTAAATTCGAAACTTGTATTACTTCCCCAGTACCATTATCTACTGCTACATAATGATTTTTATTTTTATAGTATATAGTTACTGAATTACCTGTGTATCTGTTTTTTGCCTTAACAGTTTTTTACGGTTTATTTATCGTATCAGCGATAAATATAAATACTGTCTACTTAGCAAATAAACGAAGAGACCATCCTTCTTCGATATTAATACCAATATAATACGAAAAGCACAAACGATTAAGGGTAAAAGCGCTTCTTACAGCACCATATAGGTAAATCATGATAACGGAGGAAAATACTTATCCTTGAGGAACACTTATATAATAAATACAATAAACGTTAGAGGAAGGTTAGATACATAAACGAAGATTTAGAAGAAATAATTGCAAGGCGTTAAGGAACGGCAAAGACCCCACTCGCTTGTCAAAGACAAATAAGAGCGACCAACAACCAGCAGTAGAATTAGGCTTCAAGTCACCTCAAAACTGACTATCAAAAGTCCTTCATTAAACCACCCCTTTCAAACAAGCTCACACCCTACGCAGATAGAAGGGATAGGGTCGGTCGGTTTAAATCAGCGTTATTAGCTGACAATCAATCTATTATTTACCCAATTAAATTATGATTAAAGGAGATTTAAAGTGATCAAAAAAATTACATCTAGACTTACACTAGCACTTATTTTATGTTTAATTAGTTTCTCATTTGCCCCTTCTGCAGAGGCAGCACCTGCTATTAAAGTAGAAATTGATGGTGATATTATACGATTTGACCAAGGTGCAGTATCTATTAATGGACGAACTTTAGTACCAATGCGAACGATTTTCGAAGAATTAGAATCAACAGTACAATGGGATGCAAAAACAAAATCTATTACAGCTGTCCGAGGTACCAAAAAAATTGGTTTAGTAATTGGTAGCAAGACTGCCACTGTTAACGGGCAAAAGATTGCTTTAGACGTTGCTCCTCAAATTATTAATGGTAGAACCCTAGTACCTCTTCGTTTTATTAGTGAAGCGCTTGGTGCAAAGGTTGATTGGAATAATCAAACGAAAACAGTTTCTATTACAACATATGATCTTGCTGAAAGATACTATTTTGTAAATCTACAAACTCTAAATTTAGAAGTTATTTCGGAAGACCGTTATTATCAAGAAGTCGATCAACCTAATTCCTCAAAGGAACTTGTAAGCGATTTTATCTTTAATTCATACCTAGATAATACTCGAGACTTCTTTTCTGAGCATACCGTTCGAGTATCAAACGGTGGTACAGGATTTGCTACTGCACACGATGCCTATATGACTTTAGATGGAACTGTTGCTAATGGTAAGGCTTCAGGTGAATATACTATCGCACTATTCGATATAAAAACCGGATCTCATAAAAAGACATATACTGGTACTTTTAAAGATATAAAATATGATCGCAATATTAAAACTACAGTACAAGAAATAATCAATAAAAATCATTCAAAATAATACCAGCGAAAATAAACATAAACCATAAATTTTTAACATGAATGTAAATGGCTTATGATTTGATTTTCAGGAGATTCAATAATACAAGTTAAATACTCTAACAACGTTGGTTGCGAAACACGATATTTTGGGGCTATGGTATCGTTCCTTAGAAAATCTACTGTACCCATTAAATCGTTAATCTTTGTCTTGTTCCTTGCTTGAAGATGGGGCAGTGCCTTACGCTCTTTTTATTTTTGAACTTCAAGATTTTCAGGAGACCGATGATGATTTAGCTTAATCGGTCTCCAGGTTGTAGTATCGGCTTTACTTCTTAGTTAGTGCCTCTATTAGTTCTTATATGGACTGATAGGGGCTATTTTTTATTTTCTTTTCTAGGCATTCTTAAAGTCCGGCCGGTTCGATTGAAGCTGATCACCAAATTTATTCATAAATAAAGAATCTTTTTTCATATGTTCTAGTTAGTAAATAATCTTTTAAAACAATGGCACATTCCACTGAAAAATGTATTTGTCTATATTTATTCCCTTTTCCTAGTATTTCAGCTGTTCTGCGATCCAAATTAACATTTTCAATGCATAGTTTTGCGACTTCTGCCCTCCTACATCCTGAAGAAAATAGAAAAAGAACTAACGCTCGATCACGAAAAGGCAATTTTTCTGCGGCCAATTTCACCTGAGCATATTCTTGCTCATTTAAATAGTTTGGTAATCCTTGAGGTATTTTAAGTCTCCATCTTGTTTTCATTACCATGTTTTCTAAATACTCTTCCTCTAGACAAAATCGAAAAAATGAAGAAAGAGTTGATAAAAATAGATTTAATGTTTTTGTATTCTTGCCAGCTGAAAACTTATTCAACCATGTAAGTACATCCTCCGATGTTAATTCTTCTAAAGAAATTAAACACTCCGAAAAGAATCTCTCTAGTATCCATCGATATTTTGTAATAGTGGCCTCTGCTTTATTAGTCAACTTTAAACTCAATAAATATTCATTCATAACTTTTCTTGTTAATATCGGGATATCTTCTCGAGTGCTTTCCCAGTATTTCTGTGTCACTTTTAGTCTTTTAACTCCTTTCAGGTTAATAAATTAGTATAGTTATTTACCAAATTTATATTTTTTAAACCTATAAATTAAAATGGGATAGTTATATAAAAGGAAAAGTTTAAATGTTTACTCGAAATATAATCTATAGGCATATCTATATTTATGCTTAAAATACAAAACAAAATTTAAAAACTTTTATTAGAAAAGACAACTTAAGACTTTTTACCATTACAAAACTGAGCTATTGATGGAACAATTATAAAAGCATTCTCATGAGATAAAATAAAAATAGGTCTAATCTTTAAGAGGAGGTGTTCTTCAATTTCAATAGTGGAAGATAAGATTGTGGAAAAATTTGAAGATTAACAAGTAGTTGAATTTGTTGATGAAATAACGAGGAGATTATGTCTGTTATTTATCGTTTATACGATAAGACTTTAAGGGATTTAGTAAATCGCTAAAGATTTTTCTATTACTCCAAACCAAAATCATTTTGTTCTTCAACAAAGGTAAAGGAAATTGACTAACTAGGCTGTAACAGGGCTAAGCCCATACAAAGTTGTTGTACATACTATATAATTTGATTAACATCGTATTGGTATTTCAATGGAGTATAAAAAGGAAATAGCTAGCTTTTGCTATTTTAAACACTTTCCCTCTTCATATAGAATAAGTTTTTTTACATCCATTCATTATACATTTCCTTACGAACATGATTGAACAATTTGGTATATATACGGATAGTTTGTTACTTTTCATGTCCCAATACGATCAGTTAGATAACCTTTGTACATAAGTTTTATTTAGTTTAAAATTAGTATTTTTCGATAAACTAGGGCCTATAAAATATTTTTTGCAAAAGGAAAAAAGCTCTGAAGAGATGTCTCAACAGAGCTTTTTTCTTGTTATTTAAATCTTTGCTGCAAGTTAAGCTTACTTAGTAACAGTTACGTTAAAAGTACCAGCTTTGATAACTTTACCGTCAGCTTTGTCTTTCACTTGAACAGTGATAGTTGCGTTACCTTCTTTAACACCAGTTACTTTAATTTTTCCAGCATCTTCAATTACTGTAGCAGTAGCAGTAGCAGAAGAAGTTAAAACAAGAACTTCAGTGCCTGAAACTGCAACAGTATCATTAGCAGTATCATTAGCAGCTTCAGCTAAAGTTACATCTTTTAAATCGATTTTTGCAACTGTAGCAGCAGCATTGTAAGCTTCAATAGCAGTATTTAAAGCTGCTTTTGCATCATTTAAGTCTTTTGCTGTAGCAGCTGTATTGTTTTTAACTAATGTTGCTGCATCAATAGCTTTTTGTAAAGCTGCTTTAGTTCCTACAACTTGGTTACCAGCTTCTTCACCTTCAGTACCAGTAGCTTTTGCTGCTACTGCATTAGCGATTGCAGTGTTTAAATCTTTTTTGGCAGTATCAAGTGCTGATTCTGCACCTTTTTTATCCAACTCTACAGAAGCTTTTTCGATTTTAGCAATAGTATTACCAGCTACATCAGCCACAAAACGTGGGTTTGCAACTTCAACTGTTGCAGCAACTAAATTTGGATCGTTCTTAAGAGTTAAGATAACAGTTTTACTAGTATCCACACCATCTACCTGAGTTGGTTTATCTAATTTCACACCAGTAATTTCAATTTTATCTTTTTTATCTGTATTTAGACCATTTAATACTTCGAAATCTGTTTTTGCGTCACCTGTAAGTTTAACAGCTTCGTTGAAAGTAATTTTAATTTCATTTTGGCTATTTTCAACAGAAGTTATATTTTCAGCATCAACAGTAGCTGCAATTTTGTCAGCAACTGCAACTGGTGTTACAGTTTTATCAATTTTGTTACCTAATACATCAATAGTTGATGGATTTGCAACAGTTAAGAATACTTTAGTATTACTTTTTGTAACTGTAGCATCTTCATTTAAATCTGATTTTAATGTGAAAGTTGCTGTTTTACCATTACTAGAAAGTTCATAATGAGCAATTTCAGAATCAGTAAATTTGAAGTCACCTTGAACTAGTGATTGAATTGGGTTAGCGAATTCTACTTCAACTTTATTTTTTGCAGTAGCTTCAACTGATTTAATAGCAGTTGCTGTATGTGACTCAACAACTCGCTCTTTAGTATATCCGTCTAAATGATTGCCAGCTAAGTCTTTTACAAGTGATACTTTTACTTTGAATTTAGAGTCATCTTTTTTCTCTACTTCTGGAAGAGCTTTACTGAAGTTAAGAATAACTCCTTTTGCATCTTGAGTTACAGTAAATCCTGAAATTGTTAATTTTTTACCTTCTGTGTCAGTTACAGTATATTTATCTACATCAACGATGTTACCGTCTCCACTTGTAGCCATTGCTTCACTAAATGCAACATAAAGTTGTTTTTCGCTTAAGCGTGTTACTTTGTCAAATGTTGGTGCAGTAACATCTTTAACTGATAAAGTTGTAGTGTATGGAAGCATTACATTTTTCAATGTAGTGTTATCAGCTACACCATTTACACTTAATGTGTAATCAGTAGTATCTTTTAAATTACCAAGTAAAGTAATTGTTACTTCTTTATCTTTATCTACATTAACAGTAGTAGAGATTGGTTGAACTTTACCATCTTTATCTTTAATCACATAGTTTGCAGCTTTTTTAGCTGTATCTTTATCTAATGATTTTGTAAATTTGATAGTGATTTGTTTGTTGTTAGAATCTTTAACAAATGTAGAACTAATTACTTCTGGACGAGTTTGATCGATTACAGGTGTTACTTGAACTTTTGTATCTTTATCAATAGCGTTACCAGAGTAGTCTTTTACGTTAGTAACATATAAGTCTGTTGTGTAAACAAGTTTATTGTCACCAGCAAATGTTAATTCATATTTATCATCAGCAAGTTGTTTTAAAGAAGAAGCTTGCTTTTTAGTTCCACCTTGCATCCAGTAGATGTTTGAAGCAAATACTTGTTCAACTGGCTCAGAGAATTTAAGAACTACTTTCTCAAATGAAGCACTTACAACTGATACAGTTGGAGCAGTTTTATCTTCAACAACATTGAATTTAGTGTCAGCTTTCACTGTTTTGAAGTTGTTGTAATCTTCAGTACCTTCAGCAGTTAGAGTGTGTTCTCCATCTGTTAAAGTATTAGATAATTTAAGGATTACTGTGTTTAAGTTAGGTTGGATTGAACCAACAACTACTTTACCATCAATTTGGAATTGTGATGTTGTAGCATTTTTAACTGGCTCGCTGAATTGAACGCGAATAGTTTTATTACCTAAAGCTTCAACTTTAGCTACAGTTGGTACTGTATTGTCAAGAGGCTTGAATTTTAAATCTTTTTCATTTAAAACTTTATCGCCAGCTTTAATGTTGTTAAGAGTTAATTTATATTCAGATTGATTCTCAAATTGTTGTTTAAGAGTTAACGTTACAGAGCGACCATCTTCAGAAACTACTGCAGTATCAACTTCTGGATCGTTAGTACCAGTAATTGCATAGTTGCCTTCTTCAGAAGCAGTAGCTGGATCAACTTTACCGTCAAATTCTACTACTACTTGTTTAAGGTTAGTTGCAGATACAGATTTAACTGCTGTAGCTGTAGTTACAACGTAAGTAACTTTTGCTTTGTATTCTACATCTTTGATTTTGAAAGTAACTTCAGTTTCTTTGTTAGGCTCTAGAGCTTTTTCTAAAGTGATAGTTTCTTTAGTACCATCAGTTAAAGTTACGTTTAAAGTTTTAGCGTCAACTACTTCAACTTTATCAACTTTTACAGCGTTATCTACTTCATTTTCAAGAGCACGATTGAATACTGCTGCAAATTCTTGACGAGTGATTGAAGCATTTGGGTTTAGGTTTGTTTTACCATTAACTTCAACACCTTTGATAATGCCGTTTGCAACAGCAACTTCTAGGTAAGATTTAGCCCATGGTTTAACAGTTGAAGCGTCAGCGAAATCTTTAAGATCTGCTTCACCTTCTAATTCGAAAGCTTCTACAAGAATTTTAGCTGCTTCTGAACGAGTTAAGTTTTTAGCTGGTGCGAATTCAGTTGCACTTACACCTTCAAAAATTCCGTTTTCTACAGTAGCTGCGATTGCATCATAGTACCAAGCGTCTTTTTTAACGTCTTTGAAATCTACAGTACCTTCAGCTTCTAATTCAAAAGCGCCTGTGAAGATTTGAGCTGCTTCAGCACGAGTAATTGATTTAGTTGGGTTGAAGTTTCCTTTTTCATCCCCTGAGATAATTCCTGCTTCAACTAAAGCTTTAACATCTTCCTTTGCCCAATCTGAAACTTTATCGAAGTCCTTGATTGTTGTAGTTGTTTCTGCTGCTGATGCTGCAGGAACGATTGCTGCTGCAACTAGTGCTGCTGTTGCTGATGCCGCGAAAAACTTACGGCCTTTGTTTTGCTTTGCCATTATTGTATTCCTCCCTAACATTTCCTTTAAATTGGTATTATCCTAACGAAGACTATAGTACTGCTTTGCCTAAATGTATGTATTATAGCTTCCTTGAATAATAATAAAACCTAAGCAAATTTTTTTAGTAAAATTCACCAGAAAAACAGTATTAGAATACCATTCTAGTAAATTTATTCACTTTCCACAATAATATAACACTATCTTTCTCTAAATTCAAGCATTATGACATAAATTTAGATATAGAAGATTTTTTTACCGGTTATATTATGGTAACCACTATAAACCAATATTTTTACCTTATTCAGGTTGGTAACATATAGAACCATTACCTATTATACCTGACTCTCAACATTATCCAAGCATTTTCTGGAATAGATACGAAATTGTCAAATATTAAAGACTTCCGTAAATAATTAGTCATAATTGTAAAGAAACAGTAATATATAACGTGATTTCCAAAGGAGGAATGTCTTTTCCTTCAATATTATTACTGCAAAAATGGACCTGTTCCCATGTTGTAACAATAGATTACCTATTTTTATGCTACACTTTTAATAGTTTGATAGGATCTTATCAACTATAGAAAGGGGCTTAAAGAATGAAAGGTAAACTCTCGATTTTCGGGGCCATGCTTATTGCGATGTTCTACTTCGCGCCTACAAATGTAGCAGCAGAAGATATTTCTAAGCACTGGGCCTACTATGAAATGAACTATCTTATTACACACGATTTAATGAAAGGGGATGATTCAGGAAATTATCGCCCGAATGATTCCGTCACTCGTGCTGAATTTACTGCATTTCTCGTAAGAGCACTTGACTTACCAGAAGTATCTACGAAACCTAACTTCTCGGACGTACGTGAAGGAGATTGGTATTATGGTGTCATAAAGCAAGCAAGTCATTATCAATTAGTCAAAGGTAATGCAAATGGAAAATTTAATCCAAATGATAAAATTGATCGTCAGCAAATGGCTGCCATGCTAAAAAGAGCTCTCGATTACAAAAACATCAAGACGACTTCCTCCCCTCTTAAGTTTACAGACAATGCTAGTATCGCTAAATGGGCCTATGCCGATGTACAAGAAGTCGTGTCATTAGGGCTGATTGTCGGTAAACCGAACAATTCATTTGCGCCACTTGCCCAAGCAACACGTGCTGAGTCAGCTACTGTACTCTACCGATTGATACATTTAGAGACACCTGAAGTTGGTGGCAAGCAATATACTACTACCAACTACTCACAGGACTATAAGGCTGTGGTGGATAAACAGGCGAAAAATAATCCAAAAGTAGATGGCGCTGGCGTTTTCACAGCTAGCGAGGCACTAGTGTCATACTATGTACACCCTAAAAGTTTTATTCAAGATAGTCCGTCCTTTTACCAATTTTTAAAATTATCGACGACTGTTACGAATCTAAATGCAAAAACAATCAACGAAAAAGTTCTTTCTAATAAAGGAAACTTAGTCGATTCAGCAGACGCCTTTATTCAGGCAGGTGTTGATCATAATGTCAATGCCATCTATTTGTTATCACATGCATTGCATGAAACAGGCAATGGATCTTCAGCATTAGCAAACGGAATTGAAGTTGGTCTTGATAAAGACGGTAAAGCAGTAATGGTCACGACTGAAAATCGGAATAGCCTGACTGCTATTAAGAAAACATACAATGTATATGGCATTGGCGCTATTGATGCAAACGCCAATAAATATGGGGCTGAACGTGCTTATACAAATGGATGGTTCACGATTAAGGATGCAATTATTGGTGGGGCACAATTTGTGAAAGATCAATATATTAGTAAAGGGCAGGACACATTGTATAAAATGCGCTGGAATCCTGAAAACCCAACGGTCCATCAATATGCAACACATGTCATGTGGGCAGTGCTCCAAGCACAAAAGATTTATGACATGTATGAATTAACAGGTGCTAATACTACGACTACTTTAGTATTTGACGTTCCTGTCTATCAAAACCAGTCTTCCCCTACTTCATTACCTACTCCTGCCAAGCAATATGCCGTAGATACGGCTTTAGCTGGGGCTACTGGACAGGCTACGGTTGATGACTTAAATATGAGAACTTATCCGAATACAACGGATGCTTCCTCAATCATCACGAAATTACCAAAGGATACATCATTCATTGTACTCGGTGAAAATGGCGGTTGGTACAAAGTCAAGGTGAATGGACAAGAAGGATGGCTATTTAAAGATTATGTAAGTCTGAAAAATGGATTACAGATTGTCGATATGAACATCACGCTAAATGTAAGAAGCGAGCCATCTACTGAATCATCTATTTTAGGAACTGTAAAACCAAAGAGCTTTATCATCGGTGTTGTAGATGCCAATGGTAATTTTGTAAAAAACGGTAACTGGTATAAGGTGATTTATAATGGCAAATCTGGATGGGTTTTTGGTGATTATATTGTAAATAATAAGTCACTTGATTCAAAATAGGTTTATAAAACAAGAGAGTGCGAATCAAAACGATTCGCACTCTTTCTTTATATACACCTAATTTTTTACATCCAGGATGAATTTAAATTCCCCCATGAAGATACGCTTATTTCTCTATAATATTTATATGCTATATATAATAGAAGAAACTCAAATTTAGAGGATTTTTTTACCATTTTTATCGTTGTTTTTACCGCCTTTTGAAAGGTACTTTATTAGATTAATCACTGTAAAATTGAAACTACATATTGGTAATTTATAAGATTGTGCAAAAAGTTGATTGGAGTGGAGACTGGTCGACTCCTCGGGGATCAGCAATAGAGGAACGAAGGCTAAAACTATCACATCCTGTGATAACGCCTTCGTGACCAACATCGTATTGGCCCGAGACCCTGGACTGAACGAAGTGAAGGAAGCGGCTCATCGGACGCCCCCAGGAAAGCGACCAGTCGGAACGGAAATCAACCCTCATTTATAGTGGTGAACCTACTATAAGTCCGTTTCTCTTCCCCTTCTCTTTCACAATTCGCCCCATATCATTCCACCGAAAATTTCCTGTCAATATTGCTTTTGTGGTATGATAGATTGCAGTTAAAAAGGAATTAAAGAAAGGTTTGAACACTATATGAAGCATGTAACGATTATGGGCGTGCCCTTTTTACATAGTAAACAGCAAGAGTTTGTTGATTTACTCGTTAATCGTATTGAACATGAAGAAAAGACATTCGTTATTACAGCAAATCCCGAAGTCGTGATGCAGGCAAATGAAAATCCTACTGTCATGAATTATCTGAAGCAAGCAACTTACATTTGTGCAGATGGTATTGGCGTTGTGAAAGCTGCGCAAATACTTGGTGATCCGCTTCCGGAGCGTGTTACTGGTTACGACACGATGGTACGACTTTTAGAAGTCGGCAATACAAAGCGCTTTAAGATTTATTTGTTAGGCGCGCAAAATGAAACGCTCGAAAAGACTGTGAAAAATATCAATCAAACGTATCCAAATGTTGACGTAGTAGGCTATCATGATGGATTTTTTGATTGGAACAAAAATGATATTGCAAATAAAATTGCTGAATTACAGCCTGATCTTGTATTTGTTGCATTAGGTGTGCCAAGACAAGAAAAATGGATTACCGAAAATTTAGGTCAATTTAGCAAAGGTGTATTTATGGGTGTTGGTGGTTCCTTCGATGTTATCGCAGGAACAGTAAAACGGGCTCCTATGATCTGGCAAAAATTAAATCTCGAATGGCTCTACCGACTGCTTCGTCAGCCAAGTCGTTTTGGAAGAATGCTTGTCCTTCCTCGATTTGCTTTAAAGGTTTTCGCAATGAAATTTAAAGGTCAGGGAGCACCAAAATGAGTCAGTCTACATTTGTTAAAAGTACTCTTGTCCTAACAGTTGCTATGCTACTTTCTAAAGTCATCGGTAGTATTTTCAGAATTCCGCTACAAAATATAGCGGGCGATGAGGTACTTGGTATATTCAGTTTAGTGTATCCCGTTTATATGGTAGCACTCTATTTATCGGTTGCTGGAATCCCTATTGCTATTTCGAAGCTTATTGCGGAGGCCAATGCAAAAAAAGATACAGATAATGTGAAGAAAATTTATGTTACAGCAAGCATCCTAGCACTATGCTTTGGCGTCATAAGTTTTGCTATCATTTATGGCTTTTCAACTGAAATCGCAAATGCTTTAGGGGGCCCATCAACAGAAATTGCGTTAATTGTTGTTGCTCTTACGTTACTCGTTGCTCCTTATATGGCTGTCTATCGCGGATTTTTCCAAGGCTATGGGGATATGCGTCCGACTGCGATTTCTCAGGTAATTGAACAGTTAGTGCGTGTTGCTCTAATTTTAATTGTTGCCTATTTCCTAGTTGCAATGGATTATTCAAATGACATTGTCGCTGGGGGTATTATGGCAGGCTCTGTCATTGGGGCTGCTGCATCACTCTTCTATTTACGCTTTAAATATTTCCGTTCATCTGTAAAAGTAACGAGCAAGGGGAAATATAAATTTAACGATTTCTCACTCTGGGGTAAGACAATTTTAAAAATATCGATTCCGATTGCCATCGGTTCTGTCACAATGGCACTCTTTAACTTTGTTGACTCCTTTACAGTAACGTACGGCTTAAGAAGTGCTGGTGCTGACTCAAGTGAAATTAGTTTCCTTTACGGTATTTATGGTCGAGGCTTAACGCTTGTTCAAATTACAACTGTTTTTGCGTCCTCTATCATATTACCGCTTGTTCCACTAATTACAACAAAACTAGCCGAACGTAAATTAGATGAAACACGTGGAATTATTGAGCGAACACACCGTATTACACATCTTATTTCCTGGCCAGCCGCTTTAGGGTTACTAGCATTAACCTTACCTTTAAACCTCGCTCTTTTCACAGACTTAAAGGGAAGCTTAATGTTAGCGGTTATTAACCTTAGCTCTGTATTTACATCTCTGACACTACTTGGTACAGGTATTTTACAGGGGATGAATGCTGCCAAAGCTGGAGCTATCATCATTCTTGGTGGCGTTGTACTAAAGATATTTTCAAATATCTTCTTTATCCAAGCGTTTGGATTAGATGGGGCTGCCTATGCAACATTATTTGTTTACTTTGTTTTATTTATTGTAAATTCTATTTTTATTTATCGTGCAATTCGCTTCACTGTATTGGGGAAAGATACGGTCAAAATCATCCTATCTTCTATTCTAATGGGAGCTGCAGTCGGTTTACCTACACTTTGGTTGGACATTGAAAACTGGTCAAGAACGTGGGCGATGGGCTACCTAGCTGTTGCAATTGCAATTGGATGTGTTATTTATTTCCTATTATTATGGCTAATGAATGCCATTCATGAAGAAGATTTAAAGAAAATCCCGATTATCGGGAAAAAGGTTGTCATAAATAAGAGAGGTAAAAAATCTATGTCGAAACAGAAATGGCTTTGGGGAATTGTCATCCTATTGCTCGTCGTATCTTCACCTGGAATCATGATGAGGTGGAATGCTGAGCAAGCGAATGATGCCTATGAAATAGTGATTCCTTATGATGAAATTCAAGTAGTAAACAAGGAAAGCGATTTAACAATGGATAAAATCCTTTCCTCTTTAAAAGATGCAGGGCTTACAACAGTTAGCCTTGAGCCTTTAACATTAAAGGAAATGGAACATCAAGGCTTGATTTCCATTTACGATGAAAATGATTTAGCTTCACAACTACGTTTCACACCTTACAAAGATGCTATAGATGTCAATAAGAGTGGATACTATATTAGCGTTCCTGAAAACGCAAGCTATCAACAGCTTATTAAAGACAGCATTAAGCCAGAAGAAGTACAAATTGGAGATGAGTCTTTCTATTATCTTCCGAGCTCAAACCATCGTTATGGGTTAAAAACACCAATTGGTTACGATAAGCTTGCCGTTGAGATGATCAACAAGCATGATCTGTCACTCATTTTTAAAGTAGAAAATGCAGACAATAAAACAGCCAACGATAAGACCGTTAAGCAATTACTTGAATTAAAAGATTCATCAGCAGGCCGTTTACTTGGTTCAGGAGATGAGGCAATCGGATTTGGTCAAAAATCAGGTGATGCTTACATTGAACAGCTAAGTAATGCAGGCTATTATTTCTACACAATTGAAAGCAATCCCCTTAAGGGTGAAGACAAAATTGCCAAAATGACTGATTATAATATGATCCGCTTGCACAGCATCAATGTCAACAGAGAGACAAAGTTAAGGCTTAATGCAAGCATTGATCGTACAACACGCGCAGTGAAAGAGCGAAATATTCGATCTATCTTCTATCATATTAAAACAAAAGGTAATGCTGAGAAAAATTTAGAGGAAACAATTAAATATTTAACAGGTGTTCAAGAACAAATGCCAAATCATTTCAAGTCTGGCACACCAAAACTATTTGATGTTGTTGCAGTCCCAACATGGGTAACAGCACTTGTCTTATTAGCAGGTATCGTATTTACTTTCCTTATTTCAGAACTAGTGAAATGGATGCCACTTCGTATAGCAGCAGTTTTATTTATGAGTGCTTTAGCCATCGCGTACTTCCTTCTGAAAAGTACACTTTTCTTACAAGCATTCGCATTAATTATTGCAGTTATGGCCCCAACGTATGCAGTCATTAAAGCAGCTAAGGGCTCTAAAAATATTGCTTCGATCTTACTACAATATTTAAAAGCAGTAGGTATTAGCATCATCGGTATCGTTATTGTCATTGGATTATTAAATGGCAATGCATTTATGACAGGCTTCGAAGCATTTAAAGGCGTTAAGCTTGTTTATGTTGTTCCAATCGCAGGTATATTAGTATTTGTGCTACTAGAACTTAACCGTCTAGTTGATCAAGATCTAAAGAAAACACTTTCGAATACCGTTACTTTATTAAATAAAGATTTAAAGTATTGGCATGTTTTACTGGTAATTGTCGTTGCAGTTATTGGTTTATTCTATATTAGTCGAACTGGTAACTCTGGTTCCGTTAGTAATGCTGAATTGGCATTTAGACAATGGCTTGAGAACATCCTATATGTTCGACCAAGAACGAAGGAATTTTTAATTGGTTTCCCATTCTTTGTTTTATCACTTTATGTGATGGGCATTAATCGAAAATGGGGCAGTATCCTTCTAGTACCAGGCGTTATCGGATTCTTGTCTATCGTTAATACTTTTACACATTTACACATTCCTGTTGAAGTGTCGGCATTACGTACACTTTATAGCGTTGTACTTGGTTTTGTCGTAGGACTAGTATTTATCTTTATCTTCAAGATCGGTTACCGTTTTATTTCTAAAGCAGTCGCGAGGTGGTCATAATGCATGTTGTATTATCTGGCTACTACGGATTCGATAATGTTGGCGATGATGCGATCCTGCTTTCCATTATCCAAGCTCTAAGAAAATGTCAACCTGATATAGACATTACGGTATTATCGAATAATCCAGCGGCCACTGAAAAAACATATGGTGTGAAGGCCGTGAATCGTTGGAAAATGAACGAAATCAAACAAGTGTTAAAGACAGCAGATGGACTTATCAGTGGTGGCGGTAGCCTCATGCAAGATCAAACAGGAATGAAGACGATTCCTTACTATGCGGGCGTTATTCAAATAGCAAAATGGTTAAAAAAACCTGTATTTGTTTACGCTCAAGGTATGGGTCCAATCAATCATCCTGTAAGTAAATTTATTGTCCGCAAAGCCTTTAATAAGGTGAAAATAACAGTACGAGATAAAGCCTCACAATCTCTTTTAACAGAGATTGGTGTCAAAAACGAGTCTTTCATAGTGCCCGATCCTGTAATTGGACTTAACGGCAGCACCTTCCATACTGATTGGTTAGCAGATGCGTCACTATCAGCGAACACTTATATTGCTATAAGTGTTCGGGACTGGCCATCAACAGTAGATTACAAACAAAAAATAGCAAACAGCCTCGATCAATTAGTACGTCATGGTGAACAGATTGTCTTCTTGCCAATGCACGGTGAGCACGATGCAAAGTCTTCAGAAGAAGTAGCAGCACTTATGCAAGAAAAGAGCATCATTGCCCCTGCTGATTTATCGATCGAAGAAAAAATTGCAGTCATTGGTCAATCTAAATTGTTAATTGGTATGAGATTGCATTCACTAATTTTTTCATCCATCTACGCTACTCCATTTATTGCGATTTCTTACGATCCTAAAATCGATGCATTTGCTGAAATCATGGATCAACCCATTATTGGACATGTTGAAGTTGATAATTGGGACGGGACGTTATTGTTCGAACAAACTGTAAAAGTAATTGAACAATTACCGACCATCCAAGAAAACATGCATCAAAAAGTCCAAGCGTTCCAAGCTGCCGCAGAGACGACAGCAAAATTAGCATTAGAGGCTTTCACGAAGGTATAGAAGTTAAATAAAAATGATGAATTTCAATAAAAATTGAAATTCATCATTTTTTTTGGAACTCTAACAATTTTAAAATGGATTGAGCCTGCTGCATATGCATCGATAGTACATATTGACTTGCCTGCATTAGAATTTGCGCCTTCACCATATTCATCATTTCTTTGGCGATATCTGCATCACGAATGCGAGATTCCGCATCTTGTAAGTTTTCTGCCGTGTTTACGTTCGCATTATAAGCATGCTCTAGACGATTTTGATAGGCACCTAGTCTTGAGCGCTCGCTTGATACACGCTTTAAAGCCTCGTCCATTGAGGAAATAGCTTTATCAGCATCCTCACGAGTTGCAATAGATGACGTATCGTCCAAGCCTAGTGCTCCAGCACCCATGTCGTTAATATACAGCCCGATGCTTTGACCTGAATTGGCACCCGCCTGAATTTTAATACCGTTCGTAGCATAATCCCCATTTAGCAATGTCTTAGTATTAAACTCCGTATCCTTCGAAATACGCTGAATTTCTTTTTTTAATTCCTGATATTCCAAATCGAGTTTCTCCCGATCACTATCCGTTAATGTATCATTGGCTGCCTCGACTGCAAGCTCCCGCATGCGCTGAATCATATCATGTGTTTCATTCAATGCTCCCTCTGCTGTTTGAACAAGTGAAATACCATCCTGGATATTCTTCGCGCCCATGTTCAAACCACGAATTTGCGCACGCATTTTTTCAGAAATCGCAAGCCCCGCTGGATCATCAGCTGCACTATTAATACGGTACCCAGAAGAAATTCGAAGCATTGCCTTACTCATTGCCCCGTAATGTCTATTCATATTATTTAAAATGGACATCCCCGTTGCTGACCACTTCCCAATCATCATTTCACCACCCCCTATTGTTAAGTATATCGGTCTTTGTGACATTCTCTTTAACTCATTTTGGTAATCGTTTCTAATTTAGTAAGCCCTATATAGTAATAGCTTCTCATCCGCTTTTATGATTTCAACTTTAGACCCATATCGATTTTGCCTTGGCGTAATTGTGTCCGCACCATTCATGTCATTTAACATCCGTTTGGGCTTAAGGGAAACAGTGGTTTTTGTGCGAAAGCGTAGCGACAGTATCCGTAGGAACCACATCCTTTTTCACCTCATCACCTTCAGAGGCGACAGTCTTTCTGAAGATAAAAGCACCCACTTCTCTTATATAGAAAGGGTGCTTACATAAAATACCGTGTATTCAATTTTCGAAACCTCCGAGTTGATGGTTCTTTTGTTGTAGTAGTTCAAAAAAGAGCTCTTTATTATGATCTAGTAATGCCTGATCGATTAAATAATCAATGTTTTTCTGCTCCAATTCTGTAATGAGCTGATCTACTTCGCCAACAGTCACTGAAGATACAAGCGGTAACTGAGGCTTCGGCGTAGCGTTTTCAAGAATCGGTGCTAGATGATCATGAACATTTGTAATTAATAATAATTGATATAATGGCAGTCGGATAAAACGATTCCCTTTCTGGAAAACAAACACCTCAGATATATTTTCAATTTGCTGTGTATTCAAGTTGATAATCATCTCTTTACCTTCAATGGGAATGAAATGGAAAATCTCATTCTCTTTTAATATAGAGAAATATTGATAAGCAAATACTAGACGCAATTTATCTCCAGTAATCTTCGTGTAAAATGGCTTCATATATTGAACTTGCATCATCCTTCATCCCTCCCTATTTATCTGATTATTCAGATTTTAACACAAATAAATTATCTTGTTAACTATCTTCTCCTTGATTTTTTTCTTTCAAATCATTCGGCTTATCATGGACGCATTTTAATCGTATAATGGAAGGACAGTCTTTTTTTCTTTATACTTACATGCCCACTAGCTATACATTTTGAAAGGAGTGAGGTTATGGCATTGTCTATTGCCCAATTAGCTAAGGAACACCAAGAATTTATCCTTGCCAAATTACAGGAAGCTGAACAGGCGTTACATCCTTCCTCTACTGAAGACGAAGAGCTAGTGCGTCGTGCTGTTTTTTCAGTGCGGAACAAATCAGTTGTCTTTGAACGTTTTAATGGAGCGAGTTCTATATTATATGCAAGCGTACAGGATGTCAGACCTGCTTCTGTAGAAATTGATTTTGCCAAAGAGGAGTTGAGCTGTAACTGTCCTCAGCTAAAATGGTGCAGACATCAAGTTGGCGCATTGCTTGCCCTCTATCAGTATTTTGATTCTGTACAAAATTGGTCAAGCACTTGGCGTGCGCAAAAATCAGTGCAATTAAAATCATTAGCAGATGAACGAAGTCCAGAAAGCTGGAAATTGATGGTTGATGAAGTCATGAAACGTTTATTACCACCTGGGCGTATTTTAGAAGGGTATGGCCTTTCTGCTATACGGACGGATGCACTAGAGCGACTTCAACGACATATGCCATTTGAGCGCGAGTGGCAGCCACTTTATAAGCTTTTTATGGAGTTATCGATCTTTAATACAATATGGCGTCATTTAAATGAGACAAAAGGACATTCGTTGGATTCTCCTTATATGAAATATTTTATTGATCAAAGTGTCCAATCATTCGAAAGTATTTTAACCGAGCTAACGGGTCGATCACGACTTTTTGCCACTGACCCATTCTATGATGCGATTCAGGAATTAGTTAGGAAGTTTTTATTGGAACGACAAGGATTGTTTGCGGATCGACTACAAATTTATATGCTACTTTGGGCAGTGCTTTTTTATGAAAAGCCACGACGCGAACAGGAATTAGCACTTATAAATAACCTTGAGAATCCTTCATCTGAGATTTCCTTGCAGTCCTTACAACTGCTATTTTATGTACTGCTACAAAAAGAAAGTTTATTACAAGAAAGAATTGCTCAAATTGATGTACAACAAATGCAGGACCTTTTTGAACTAGCTACCTTTGCAAAACGCGCTGGTGAATCACTTGCACAAACTATTATTTTACGTGCGATGCTACCATTTACCGAAGTCTTTTTACAGCAAACTGTACCAGTTGTAAAGCGAGCTCAATACGTACGTCAATTCCAGCTTTTATACGAAGACATACAGCTTACAGAGGAAGAGGAAGCTACATTATATAGTGCATTTGGTGTTTACGGGCTTCAACCATTTTCGTTCTTTCTTATTAAAAAAGGACGCTATCGTGACTGGGCAGCCCTTCATCAGCTAAACCTCTCCTCCCTTTCCTATTTAGAAATGTGTGGATTAAAGGATGTGCTTCAAGTTGCTCCTGCAACAGTATTGCCCTTATATCATCTATATGCCATGGCTGAAATTACACAAAAATCACGTATGAACTATAAGCAGGCTGTACGAATTTGGAAAAGTATGCGCAGTGCAGCAAAGCGTGCTGGTAAAACTGCTTATTTCGAAACATATATGCAAACCATTCGTGCAGAGTATAAACGACTCCGTGCATTACAAGAAGAAATTGAGAAAGGAAACTTAGTATGATGACTATAAATGCTCCTTCCCCGTTTTCAAAAAAATTACAGCTTCGTATTCATGCTGCACAGGAAGGATATTTTACGTTACAGGGATTTACTGCTGATGGTGCAGCAATGGACGCAGACTCCCTCATTTCTTCATTATTTTTTAACTATGAAGCGAATGTCTATGGGATATTAACCAATCGTTCAGAGCTCACTATTGAAGTTTCAACTTCTGAGCTCCTTGATATTTTTTCACAGCGTTATCTACATCCTTTTATTGAATGGCAAGGTGTAAACACTGAAAGTCAGGTGTTGCTAGAAAAAGCATCTGCTTTACAAACGTATTGGCAAGAACCATCGCTCTGGTCACATGCAGTTATTGCAGATGATTTTTCATCGCTAACATTTCCTCTGGACGGTGTTGAAACATCTTTATTAGAAACAGCCGTTCAGCAAAAACTGGCACAAGCAGGTCTTATACTGTCTGATTTACCAAAGTTAGTGCCATTTTTCTTACGTGGTGGCTGGCCATTAGACCAGGAACGACAAGCAGGTGCAGTTAAAGTCTCCCTACGCTTAAGTGAGCCTGAGGAAGATTCAGATGTGTGGCTTTTAGAAACAGTACTGAGCACGGCTACAGCTAAGAACTACTGGACGCCTGCTATGCGAAAGCAGTCACTACCAATCGCTGATGCTCTACCAGCAAAATGGGAAATGTATGCTGAAGCTATTGAACAACAACAAGGTCAAATTGTAGATCTTCTTTCTATTGAAGATGTAAGTAACGATATTTTCATCCGTATTATGCTTGAGGATTTACAAGTTCGAACATTTTTACGTGAAGATTTAGCAAGGTTACAGGCACTCGGCTTTGACGTAGTATTACCGGCTTGGCTTAAAGATTTAAAACAGTCAAAAATGCGTGTTCGTGTAAGTACTGGCAATGTATCGACAAAGAAGGTTGCTGGACTAGATGATATCTTAACATTTAAATGGCAGTTTTCTATGAACGGACAGTCCATTTCACCTGAACAATTTAAAAAGCTTGTGGAAGAGAAACGCGAATTCATTCGTATAGGTACTGAATGGTTTAGAGTCGATGCAAACTGGATGCAAGAGATGCGTACATTGATGCAGCAAGCAGAAGATGAAAGCTGGACTGTTCGCGAATTACTATTTCGTGAGCTACCAGAGGATTTATCCTTACCTCTTGAAGAAGAGGATGCCGATGATGAAATGCGGGATGACCCGATTTTTGCATTTGAATTGCAACAATCACTTAAATCTTATATGGAGCAGCTTCAAGAGAAAAAAGGACTTCCTACAGTACCCGTTCCTACACCTTTACAGGCTGAATTGCGCCCTTATCAACATGAAGGCTTCGAATGGCTTGTCTTCATGCGCGAACAAGGCTTTGGTGCGTGTCTAGCGGATGATATGGGTCTTGGTAAAACGGTTCAGCTTATTTCATATTTGCTGTATCTTTATGAATCAACTGAGGATACAAAGCCAGCCATCATTATTTGTCCTACTTCAGTGTTAGGCAACTGGCAAAAGGAACTTGCCCGTTTTGCTCCATCGTTGATTGTGCATACGCATTATCAGGCGAATAGAGCAAAGGAGGATGCTTTTAAACAGCTAGTAGAAAGAGAAAAACCACATGTGATTTTATCTACTTACGGTACCGTATCTCAAGATGCTGAGTTTTTACAGGAAGTAGAATGGGCAACGGTTGTACTGGATGAAGCTCAAAATATTAAAAATATGCAAACGCTCCAATCAAGAGCTATTCGTAAATTAAATGGGAAGCATCATATTGCTTTAACAGGTACGCCGGTGGAAAACCGTTTATCTGAGCTATGGGCAATTTTTGACTTTATTCATAAAGGCTATTTAGGTAGCTTCGGTCGCTTTAACGAAGAATTTATTTTACCGGTAGAACGAGATGAGTCTGAGTCACATAAACAGAAGTTACGTACAAAAATTCAACCGTTTTTACTTCGTCGTACTAAACGTGACCCACACTTACAGCTTAACTTACCAGATAAACAAGAGTCTCATGATTATTGCCCATTAACGACTGAGCAAGCCTCTCTATATGAAGGATATATATTAGAGACACTCGATCAGCTTGAGCAATTAACAGGCTTTCAAAAAAAGGGACGCGTCTTAAAGATGCTCAGTAAGCTAAAGCAATTATGTAATCATCCTGCCTTGTATTTAAAAGAACCTTTCGAGGATGCAGAATCAATGCTGACTCGTTCTACGAAATTAGAACGTATCGTGCAAATGGCTACAGAAATTGTGGACAACCGCGAGCAATGCCTCATTTTTACTCAATATATTGGAATGGGACAATTACTACAGCATTGTTTTAGCGAACTATATAATATTGACGCACCGTTCTTAACAGGTGCCATGCCTAAGCAGCAGCGCGACCGCTTAGTAGAGGCTTTTCAGGCAGGAGATTTCCCAATATTTATCCTTTCCTTAAAAGCAGGGGGTACAGGCCTAAATTTAACAGCTGCAAATCATGTTTTACACGCAGATCGATGGTGGAATCCAGCCGTTGAAAATCAAGCAACAGACCGTGCATATCGAATTGGTCAAACACAATTCGTGCAAGTGCATAAGTTTGTGACTATTGGTACGATCGAAGAGAAAATCGATAAAATGCTAGCTCAGAAATCTGCATTATCAGAAGAACTAATTCAATCAAGCAAGTGGTTAACTGAGTTAGAAGATGATGAACTTCGTGATTTAATGACACTCGATTTCTAAAGATTTATATATGTGCGCCAAGAGCAAAACGTTCTTGGCGCTCTTTTTTTCAGCGGACATTGCTTGTTACTTCTTCCCTACTTACTTCATATTAATATTTAGTTGTGTGTGTTTAAGGCTCATTGCTGAGCGGTCTTCAGCAATGAACTACATTATGAAAGGTATACATCATTCCTCTCTAAATTGATTGATTACGGTGCAAGTATAGAAGGAAAATGGCGGATCAGACAGCTTGCACTTGCCCCGTATGTACCATTCAAGACTGCGATACTACTGGTAATTGTACTTCAACATCAGGTAGTACAAAATCGGTTAAGCCATCCTGCTCATCAGGTGGCTTTGGCAACACAATAGCCCCATCACGGTCCCTTGGCTTAAGCTGATAAAATCGGACATCTTCTACGACTACTTCTGTTATATAAACCTTTGTGCTGTTTTCATTTAAAAACGATCTCGATTGAATACGACCATTTGCCCCAATTAATGAGCCTTTTCCGCAATATTTAACGATATTCTCTGCCAGCCTTCCCCAAACTGAACAAAGAATAAAGTCAGCATCCACTTCCCCACGACTGTTTTTGTAATTGCGATTAATGGCTAGTGAAAAATGTGTTTGCACGCGATTTTCAGATAAGTGTCGTAACACTGGATCCTTAGTTAACCTTCCGACCAGTCCGACTTGGTTCATTGATTCACCTCCTTTGCTGTTGATTGCTCTCATCATACAAAAATTAATTCCGCATTGGCAAAAGTCGATTTTTATCATTTCCTTCAGTTTTTAATCATAAATTGGGTAAATTGAGGCTTTTACTTTTCAAGTATTGAATGATTTTTCTAGCTGAATGCTTTTCCCTGTAGTTGCAAATGCTAATTGTTGAAATGTACAATTTCGCAGTTTTTATTGATTGCGCAAAAAGCTGTATGGACCCTCCCATAAACAGGGCTAATTGAATATGTTATACTAAAAATGATGACCGACTTAGGAGGATATTACATAATGAAAACGTTTAAAATGCTTTCCTTTGACCTTGTCACAAAAGAGGGCAAGCAACCTTTCCCTTTAGTCGATGGTATTATTATTAACCAGGAAAATAGCCATCAATCTTGGATTCTTGAACTGTTTATGGACCGACAATATCGTTCAACTTTTGATGAACTTTTAGCGAATGCTACTGTCTTTAATGTACGTGCAGTTATTTCATTTCCAGATAATGAGCCTGCTCCTTTCCAGGTTGCCGTACATACAGTTCAAGAAATTGGCGAGCACATCTCTGTCCTGCTAAAAGGAAAGCTCAAGATAAAACGCTCGAAATATGCTGAGCAATTGCTTGCCGAGTTGCTAGCTGAGGGTGTCACTTTAGATAAGTTATTGGACCGCTTCTCACACGATATGAAAGAACGACCAAAACTAAAAAATGATTGAACTTCATTTAACGATGCAAATGTTTGCATCGTTATTTTTTATTGGACAAGTATAAATTTTAGGGTACAATACGATGTAAAAATTAGAGGAGGTAACTATACTTGACTATTGCTATTAGGAAAAAGCCCGTAAAATTACTGTGGCTTGAGGCTTTAAAGCGGCGGTTGTTCGATGAGGACCCTGATTTTGATTATTATAATGAGCAATTTCGCCGATTCGATGCCGGTTTTGCTGGTGAAAGGAGAGTTGACCGCGAATGGCTTGAATTAATATGTCCCTATACTTTTTTAGTATTACATAATTTAATTTTAATTAATTCTGCACAGCATTCGTATCAACTCGATACACTCTTCATTTGCGGGCATTTTATGCTAGTGGTTGAAATTAAAAATATTAACGGACGCCTTGATTTTGACGAATCTACTCATCAATGTATTCGTACAAAGTCAGATGGTACTGTTGAAGGATTTCCAAATGCACTTACGCAGACCCAACGACATATGCAATTTCTTAAAGTTATTTGTCAAAACTATTCTCTCCCCATTGAGGGCGCAGTTGTTATTTCTAACCCCTCCGCTATCATTGCAAGTCATCCAAACACAATCCCTATTTTCCATGTTTCAGGACTTCAAAAACATCTTCATTCCCTGTTTCAAAAATATACACGAACTATTTTAAGCGAAGAACAGCTAACACAAATAGCTCAACAACTTCTCAGTCGACATCAGCCATCGAAGATTCCAGCTTCTATTGATTCTTCACGATTCCGCCAAGGCGTGCTTTGCCCGAAATGCCAATACAAATCCCAAATGCATTATGCTCGTGGGATTTGGAAATGTTCATACTGTTACTATGCAAGCGAAGAAATTTTCGCTGAAGCCTTACAAGATTATCGATACTTAGTTAGACCGACCATTACCAACAAACAGTTACGTGAATTTTTCAATATTCAATCCAGTGATGCTGCCAATCGTTTACTTAAAAAATTTCATTTTCCCTATACAGGTTCTTATAAAAATCGCGTTTACCAATTACCTGAGAATTTAGTGGACTATATGAAGCCGTTTTTCCGTTCTTCTTGAGGGGGTGCGTGTGGGAGATGGTTTTGCTTCCGCTTTGTGAGGGTTCGCGGGTATTCGCTTTCCTTCCGCGGGTATTTACTCCTCTTCCGCGGGTATTCACCCCTTCCGCGGGTATTTACTTCCCTTCCGCGGGTATTCGCTCCTCTTCCGCGGGTATTCACTCCTTACGCGGATATTCGCTTCTCTTCCGCGGGTATTCGCTTCTCTTCCGCGGGTATTCGCTTCCCTTCCGCGGGTATTCGCTTCCCTTCCGCGGGTATTCACTCCTCTTCCGCGGGTATTCACTTCCCTTCCGCGGGTATTTTACTCCTCTTCCGCGGGTATGCGTTCCTTCCGCGGGTATTCGCGTCCCTTCCGCGGGTATTCACCCCTTCCGCGGGTATTCGCTTCTCTTCCGCGGGTATTCGCTTCTCTTCCGCGGGTATTCGCTTCTCTTCCACGGGTATTCACTCCTCTTCCGCGGGTATTCACCCCTTCCACGGGTATTCGCTCCTCTTCCGCGGGTATTCGCTTCTCTTCCGCGGGTATTCGCTTCTCTTCCGCGGGTATTCGCTTCTCTTCCGCGGGTATTCGCTTCTCTTCCGCGGGTATTCACTCCTCTTCCGCGGGTATTCACTCCTCTTCCGCGGGTATTCACCCCTTCCGCGGGTATTCACTTCCCTTCCGCGGGTATTCACTCACCCCTCAGCGTATATCACTCCCCCTCAGCGTATATCACTCCCTCCCCGAAAATATAAAAAAGAGTGTTCCATTGATTGGAAACACTCTTTTTCAAATTATCGAGTAACTTTCTCTTCGACGATCTTTTCTTTAACTTCACCAGTAGTATGTGTTCCTGGTGTAGTTGTTGTTCCCGGTGTTACAGTACCTGGTGTTGTAGTTCCTGGTACTGTCGTTGTACCTGGTGTTGTAGCTTCTGGAAGAACAGTGTTACGGTTATTAACGTTACGGTCGTAAACGTCATTTCGTCTGTTCGGCTCTACTACGTCTTCTACTCGGTCAACACCACGGCGAACGTCTTCTTTAACGTTCTCCACTGGTCTTGTTTCTACAGCTCTATTTCCCCAGTTACAACCTCCAAGGAATAATGCAGCAAGAATAATTGCCAAAAATGACATTCTCCACATATGAAAAAACCTCCTTCCTCCGGTGCTATGTCATCAAATACAATGTGTGTATTTGTGATCCTACATAGATTGCCCGGGAAAGGAGGGAACTATCCGATTTTTTTACAAACTATTTTTGTTTTTCTTTTAACAATTGTTCAATGTATGCTGCTTCTGCTTTACAGTTGTAGCTATAATTTGTACCTAGCTCTTTTTGCAAGGCCTCAATTGTTTCAATTTGTTTAGCTGTTGGTTCTTCATTTAAAATTTTTGCTATTACTTCGTCGATTTTCTGCGCCATCTCTTCATGGAATTCAGTATTCATCAAAACATCTGCTGGGATTTTTTCGATCCATGCGGCATTTTCTTGAAAATAAGTTTGCCAGCTAGCAATGAAGTCTTCCATAGAAAAACGCTCCTCTTTCCAATCAATACTTGCTAAGTATGATTCAAAAGATGTTGAAATCGAACGCGTAATGCTAATTTTAACACCTGAAGACAATTCCTTATACATCTATATAATCCTCCTACGTTTTAAAAACAAAACTACATGTATTATTCACAATCACATATAGCGCCATTGCATTTTTATAAAATACCGTGATTTCTTTAACTGCACTCCCTATAGTAAACTATTAGAAGATTAACAGTTAAGACAATTTTCGATATAATTATTTTAAATCTTTTAGCCTATAATTGCAAATTACACCTGTTTTGGTTGTGCAGGTCCAATAGCGAATAAAATATCCGCTTCACATACTAGTTCCCCATCAACTGTTGCCACACCGTGACCTTTGCCCATAACTCCACGTAGTTTCACGAACTCAACTTCTAATCGAAGTTGATCTCCCGGTACTACTTGTCGCTTAAAACGACAGTTATCAATACCCGTTAAGAAAGCTAGACGACCTTTGAATTCCTCTGCATTTAATAATGCTACGCCACCTACTTGTGCTAATGCCTCTACAATTAAAACCCCAGGCATTACTGGATAGCCAGGGAAATGTCCATTAAAAAAGTCCTCGTTCATAGAGACATTTTTTAAACCGACTGCACGCTTACCTTCTTCTAATTCAACGATACGATCAACGAATAAAAAAGGATAACGATGTGGTAAAATTGCTTGAATTTGTTCTGCTGTTAACATTTCTTTTCCCCCTCGAATGCTTAATATCAATTTCGCCTTGGCGTAAATGTAGCTGTCGCTACAGATAAACAATGTGTCCCGATTTTAAAGGTACAAAAAAATCTGTGACATCCGCCAGAGACTATAATCTTCATTAAGTAAATGTTATAAACCATTACATAAATAATTATGTAAAACAAAGTATGGTAAAGAATATTATTATTCTTTACCATTCATAATATCAAATATATGCTGCCATGTTTCTGGTTTGAAAACGTCCATGGCTTTACCTTGTCCAATTACACTATAGCCAATTATTGTACCTAAAATTGCGGCAACAACAACTAAGATGATAATAAGTACAACGCGTAGCCAAATCGGAATCAGCCGTATTTGCACCCATCGAACCTCTCGTTGCTCTCCATTTGAGCCGTGTTCCTTCTCTTCTGGTGGCGTATCGGTTTCTTTTGATTGCATAGAACCTCGACTTGAATCGTTTGTCATAAATTGTACTCCTCTTCATTCCTTACTAAACAGTAATTATGGATTTACTATCGAATACCATTAATGAGCCCAAGCATTTGATCTGCTAAAGTGACAGCTCTTGCATTGAATTGATAAGAACGCTGTGTTTGAATTAAATCCGTCATTTCCTTTGAAAGATTTACATTCGACATTTCTAGCACACCGTTCTGCATACCAATTTGCTGACGATTTGCACCTTGTAAATTAGTGACAACTTCAGCTTGCGTATATCCTAACTGAGCTAGGTTATTCGGCAATCCAACATAGGATCCAGAAATGTCCTCCATAAGCTGAGGCTTTTGGAACTCTGTCACCCCTACATTAGTACGAATAAAATCTCCATTTGGATATGATGCCTCTAATACGCCCCCATCACGAATTGCGAAACTTTTTACATTATCCGGTAATGTAATAGCTTGCCCGTTTTCGTTTGCTAATGGATATCCATCTGCAGTTACAACCATTACTGTTCCATTATTTAATGGTGATAAATAAAAGTCACCTTGACGAGTATACACTGTTTTTGTGCCATTTTCACCATCTGGCATTAAAATATTGAAATATTGTTTTGGTTTTGTAAAAGCTAAATCAAGATCTCGACTTGTTGTTTGTAGAGAACCTTGTTTTTGATTAGATTGGATTTGCCCAAGCATTGCACCTGAACCGTAACGGATACCAACAGGTGATTGTCGATCAGCACGATCTAGCTTGTCATTGTTAAACTGCTGATAAAGCAATTCATTAAATGTAGCTTCTTTTGATTTATAGCCCTGTGTATTACTATTGGCAATGTTATTACTAATTGTATCTAGTCTATTTTGTAATTGCCCCATTGTGTTTGTTGCAGTCATCATTGTACGTAGCATGATCAAACGCCTCCTGTTCGCCTATTAAACTTTCCCGATTTCATTAGCAGCTTTTTCCATACTGCGATCATAAGCTTGTAACACTTTTTGGTTAGCCTCGAAAGCGCGATATGCTGTCATTAAATCGGTCATTGTGCGACTAGAATCAACGTTTGAGCCCTCTAGATAATTTTGACGCAGTGTAAAGGATACGCCATTGGCACCGTAGGCTGTTGGTAAGTTCTCACCGTTTTCTGTTCGAATTAAACCATTATCCTGTTTACGTAGCATGTTCGGATTCGTTGCATATGATACGCCAACACGAGCTACTTGCTGATCATTAACGTAAATTGCACCGTTCTCATCTAAGCGGAAATCATCATTCTGTAGCTGAATGCGTTGGCCTCTGTCTGATAACACATACAGTCCTTGTGGATTTACTAAATAGCCTTGACCATCTAATGTGAAATTCCCGTTGCGTGTATATGCTTCTCCGCCTTCTGGATGTGCTAAACGGAAGAAAATAGATCCGGTAGTACCATCTTCATTTTGCGGTAAGTTTCCATCAATCAAAGCCATATCTGTCGTGAAATCAGTGCTATAGATTTGGCCTTGTATGTAATTTGGCAATGTTTCTTGCATATAAATCCCTGTATTTAATGCACCAACTTGGCTCATATATTGAGAACCTGCTTGCTGATTAGCAGGTGCATTCGTTTTTCCTACACTTGACATGAGCATGTCAGGAAATGACCGAATTGTTGATTGGTCTGCTTTAAATCCTGGTGTATTCGCATTTGATAAATTATTAGTTAGTAATTCTGTTCGTCTTTGTTGTGCAATCATACCAGTTGCAACTGTATAAAACCCTTTAAACAAAGGACTCACCTCATTATCTTTTTATAAGGATGCGGGAACTCGATCAATATTTTCAAGCATAATTCCTGTACCAATTGCTACACAATCCATAGGTTGTTCAGCAATGAACACAGGTACTTTTAATTCTTCGATTAATAGTTGGTCCATACCGTGTAGTAAAGCACCACCGCCAGTAATAATGACCCCACGATCAATAATATCAGCTGATAGCTCTGGTGGCGTTTTTTCTAAAACATTTTTTGCAGATTGAACAATCATAGCAACCGATTCATGTAGGGCACGTTCAATCTCTTCAGAATGAATTGTTATTGTACGTGGTAAACCTGTCACCATGTCTCGACCACGAATATCCATTGAATCGTTTCGGCTACCTTTAAAGACTGTACCGATTGTAATTTTAATGGCTTCTGCAGTACGTTCACCAATTAGTAATTTGTATTCTTTTTTTATATATTGCAAAATATCATTATCAAAAATGTCTCCGGCTACCTTAATGGACTCACTCGTTACAATATCACCCATTGATAAGACTGCAACATCTGTTGTTCCGCCGCCAATATCGACTACCATATTACCGCTAGGTTGGAATATATCCATGCCTGCACCAATTGCAGCCACTTTTGGTTCTTCTTCTAAGTATACTTTTTTTCCACCTGATTTTTCTGCGGCTTCACGGATAGCTTTTTGCTCAACACTAGTAATGTTCGTTGGACAGCAAATTAAAATACGTGGCTTAGCTAAAAATCCTTTTACATTTAACTTATTGATGAAATGTCTTAGCATGGCTTCTGTAACGTCAAAATCCGCAATGACCCCATCTCGTAGTGGGCGAATTGCAGTAATGTTACCAGGCGTACGCCCTACCATTTGGCGAGCCTCTTCCCCCACAGCTAATACTTTATTTGTTTTTTTATCAATCGCCACAACAGATGGTTCATTTAAGACGATTCCCTTACCTTTAACGTGTATTAATACGTTCGCAGTTCCTAAGTCAATGCCAATATCTTTCGAAAACATTATATAATTTCTCCTTCCCACCATTTCCAACTACAAAAAACGTTCATTTTTATCTGTTTATCTAGAATATTCTATCACAACCTATTGGTAATTTCACCTAATTTTAGTGAATAGAACTCCATTCCTTTCAATTATATGAACACTTCATGAAAAGAAGAAATTGCTTAAACAATTTTTTCATGATCCATCATCGAATAGTTTTAAATGGCATTTTTTAACACCATTTATGTGAATAGGTTGATTGAAGTGGAGACTGGGCGACTCCTTGGGGATTAGCGTCAAAGATGAGACCCTGCAGCGTAGTGACAGCAACAACGAAGCGGCTCATCGGACTCCCCAGGAAGCTCTGCTCTGCGTGAAAGCGAAGCGTCAGCGGATGTTTTATCTGTGCGAAAGCAAAGCGGCAGCTACAAAGCGCCCAGCCGGAACGGAAATCAACCCCACGTTATTGTGAGTAGTCTTTTATGAGGAAATATGTATCTAGCTTGTCCTTTGCATTTTAAAAAAGAACGAATCATTCATGACTCGCTCTTTCTTTCCACTTGTTTTTCGTTGCCTCTCCTCCGCGAATATGACGTACGGCCTTATGGTAGGCGAGTATTTCCTTTACTTGCTCAGCTAATCCTTCATGAATTGTTGGCAGTCGCTCTGTTAAATCTTTATGCACCGTACTTTTTGAATAACCTGTCATTTTCGCGAGGACACGCACAGTCTCACGCGTCTCAATCAATAATTCACCGAGGCGTATACAGCGCTTCCGAATGTGCTCGTGCACGTTCTTCGTCCTTTCCACACAAATTCACAAATGGCGTTGGCATCAGATGCACGTCTGCGCATTTCTTCACATTATGTGAGGACAAAGCTGTTCAGAACACATTTTACATTTTCACGATAAAATACTGATTTTTTATGCATTTTTTAGTATTCATTTCTTACATAGAAAAAGATCATTTTCATTGTTTAGGAGAAAACAAAATGGCCTATTATCAATTATACCTCGGCATAATTGATAATAGGCACGTTGTTGGGCATGAGTTCCTCTATTTCAGCAGCCGCTGAAATAGGTTAAAAGCCTAGTAATTTTTTCGGATTAATATATTTTCCGTTTTCAAGTACTTCAAAGTGCAAGTGAATGCCAGCTGCTTGGTTCCACTCGTTGTCAGTCGCTTTTCCTAGTGCTTGACCTTGTGTTACCTCATCGCCTTCTTTGACAGCAATGTCTTTTACAGAGCTATAATGTGTTTCCTTACCATTTGCATGCTCGATCACAATTTTATTGCCTGTAAATGCGTCAAGCTTTACTTGTTTTACTTTACCGCTTAAAGCAGCAAGTACTTCGAATTCTTCACCATTCATAGAAAGAGAAATACCAGAAGATGTCGTAAATGTTTGATTAAATACCATTAGTGCTTTTTCACGTGACTCAGCATTTGCCTCTACATCATAAAACTCTTGTGAAACTTGAATTTTATTAAGATTTGCTTCCTTGAACGGGTACTTCATATTTTCTGTTCGTGCATTGGTTTCAACTACAGGACCTGAATCTACTTCTGCTACTTCTGGTAATGGAGCCTCTTCTACTTTTGATACAAGACTATTGTAACCAAGTAGTAAACCTGCTAGCATTAGAGCTCCACCAGCGTAAACAGCTGGCCAAAACCATGGTTTCTTCTGTAATTGAACTTTTTCATCTTGATTTTGAGAAGTTTTACTATTTTTATCCTCTCTCATTTTCATCACCTCTAGTTGCAGTGTGAACAACTAGAAGTTATTTTAAACATGCATCTATCTTTTTTATCTCAATATCTTGATAATAGTAGTGTAAAATTTCGGCAGCAGTTTTCCCATCACTTGCCATAGCATCTGCTCCATATTGACTCATCCCTACCCCATGCCCGTATCCTTTCGTGCTCACCAGCACTTTTCCAGCAGTGGAATTATAAGAAATTTTAAAGTCTGTTGATGCTATTCCCAAAAGTGTTCGAACCTCTCGCCCTGACCATATATTCTTCCCTAACTGCATGCGCTCAACACGTCCGGAATCATTTAAAAAGAACTGTACACGGTTGAAATCATTTGCCTGCCATTTAACAGGCCACAATGCATTCCACTCAGCCAATGTCCATTCTTTTATCGCTGCAAACTTTGGTGATGATTGATCCGTATTACTCGCGACGCTTTGTAAATATGGTACATCATTGCCACTAAAACCGTAGGCACTTTCTGTTTTCCCATTACTAGTAGAGTGAAACATTGCCGTAATTAATTCATTATTATATAGAAGAACTTGTCCTTTCGTTTCGTTAATAGCCTCGACAATTTTCTTTTCATTCCCCGGGAAATTGCTAGTCCAATTCTCTTTTCTTTGTTCCTTATTGTAAAAAACTTGTCTAGCAACAGTAGGAGCGATAGCTATTTTACCGTAATTTGTCGATTTCAACGCGTAAGTTCTTGCAGCAATAGCCTGTGCCTTTAAAGCTTCTTTTTTAAATGAAACAGGCATTTCTGCAGCTACCACACCAGTCACATACGTTTCTAAAGGGATTTTCTCCGGTTGTCCCTCCACTTCTATGAAGATTTCACAAGCTTGTTCTGTTGTTGCAGGCGCATCCTCAACCGTACGTCTCTCACCAAATGCCACAGGAAGCATATATAATGCTCCAGTCAAACAAATTATGCCTATACTCATTATCCATTTTTTCATAAGGAATAATATGCTAAAACTTTTCAAAATATGTGACCGTTGGTGAAGGCAACTTCAATCTAGCATGGTAAATAAATTGAGGGCAACATATGTAAAGCATGCATAAAAGAAGCGTATTTCCGTCATATAAAAAGGATGTTAGTTCCTATATATTAGCGTTTTAAAAACGTATGCCCTGCTATAAAGTGATCTTCGTTCCGGCCCGGCGACTCCTTGGGGATTAGCAATAGAGGAACGGAGGCAAAAAGCATCACATCCTGTGATAACGCCTTCGTGACCAACATCGCGCCCAGCCGGAACGGAACTCAACTTCACGTTATGATGATAAGCAATTATTAGACTATCGCCAGCGTGGATTAAACTATAAAGAAAAAACCCTTTGCTCTTAAGCAAAGGGTTTTAGAATCTATTTAGTTTGTTGGTAATTCTACAGTTGTTTTTTCTTCAACGATAACATCCTCTACTGGTACACGTTCAATCTGTGCGCCAAGTAAAGCCAATTTGCCGTGGAAATCAACATAACCACGATCTAAGTGATGAAGTTTTGTAACTCTAGTCACACCTTCAGATACAAGACCTGCTAAAATTAGTGCAGCCGCAGCTCGTAAATCAGTCGCCATAACTTCAGCACCCTGAAGATCTATTGGCCCTTCGATAAACACAGAACGTCCTTCTATTTTAGCACTGGCATTCATGCGACGGAACTCCTCAACATGCATAAAACGATTTTCAAAAACCGTTTCCGTAATAATACTAGTACCTTCAGCAGTTAGCATTAAAGCCATCATTTGAGATTGCATATCTGTTGGGAAGCCTGGATGTGGCATAGTTTTAATATCAACAGCTTTTAATGGTTTAGGAGCGCGTACGCGGATTCCTTCTTCTAGCTCAGTGATTTCTACACCCATTTCACGCATCTTTGCAATTAATGCTGTCATATGCTCAGGAACTGCATTTTCAATCGTTACATCACCTTTTGTAATTGCTGCTGCAACCATAAATGTGCCAGCTTCAATACGATCAGGAATAATATGATGCTCTGTTCCATATAATGTATCGACTCCTTCGATACGAATTGTATTCGTACCTGCTCCGATAACACGACCACCCATATTATTAATAAAGTTTGCAAGATCCACAATTTCAGGCTCTTTCGCTGCATTTTCAATTACAGTCGTTCCTTGCGCTAACGCTGCAGCTGTCATGATATTTTCTGTTGCCCCAACGCTAGGGAAGTCCAAATACACATTTGCGCCTTTTAAACGTCCATCTGCCTTTGCCTCTACAAAACCATGGCCAAACGAGATTTTTGCCCCCATAGCCTCAAAGCCCTTTAAATGTAACTCAATTGGACGGGAACCGATTGCACAGCCCCCAGGTAAAGCAACACGAGCATAGCCATTTCGAGCAAGTAAAGAACCCATCACTAAAATCGATGCACGCATTTTACTTACATATTCAAATTGAGCTTCACTAGAAAGTTCTTTTGTTGTGTCGATATATACTGTATTGTCCTCAGGTATATATGTAACAGCCGCATTTAGACTTTTTAGTACTTCATTTATAGTAAAGACGTCTGCTAAGTTAGGGACTTCCTTAATTACATTTTCTCCTTTAGAAGCAAGTAAAGCTGCTGCTAGGATTGGTAACACCGCATTTTTTGCGCCCTCTACGCGTACTTTCCCCTGTAGCTGTTGGCCGCCAGTCACTATTATTTTTTCCACCCTATGTCCCTCCGAATTCAATCTATTAACCTATCAAAATTTTATTTTAAAAAGAAGTATAATGTCATAATCAGTAAACAAACAACTCTATAGTACAACTTTTCTTACGCTCGTTCAAGCGTCCAAATCACTATTTTACGTCATTTTTTAATATTTTGCTATTTATTTATTGTACGCATGATTTTTTTTTTTGTGAATGACCAATAACATGGAAGATAAGCGTAAATTTTTAATATATACCCAAAGATTTGTGAACAAAAACCGAAATCTCACAAATTTCTTTTTTTACATATTTCAAAGGACCACATAAATTATGTTATAAAGCCCTGTGAAATATGTAGATTCAACATCTAGCATATAGAAAGTAATAACGGTCTCTTAAAATAAATACGGAAGCTTCCCAGACCAATTTGAAAATTGGAGAAAGAAATTTGAAACGACTGATCCTATTGCAACGCTTAATAAAATATAAATTAATTGGACTTGAAATACTTTATTCTTCTTAAAAAGCTTTTCTAACATAAACGCTTGTAGCGCATAAAAGGTAATACCGATAAAAAATATGTGCGATAGAATACCTATTAAAGCTTCCTGCCCTACTGCCCTATATAATTCCATGTTGTTCCTCCATATTCCTTCCTCTAGCCACTGTGGAATAATGTTAAAAAACGGACAGATGTTGAATCTGCCCGTTAAAATTTGAATTAGATATTACCCTCATGAACGTTGATACGATTCAACGCACGTTTTAATGCTAGGTCAGCACGTTTGAAATCAATGTTATCTTGTTTATCTTGAAGACGTCCTTCAGCACGTTTAACGGCTTCTTTAGCACGTTTAACATCAATGCTTTCAGCAATTTCAGCAGATGGCGCTAAAATTGAGATTTTTTCAGGGCGAACTTCAATGAAACCACCGCTTAAAGCTACAAGTTCAGTTGAACCGTCTTCTTTTTTAAGCTTCACTGCACCAATTGCAAGTGGAGCGACCATAGGAATATGGCCTGCAAGAACACCGATTTCTCCTGAAGTTGTCTTTGCGATTACCATTGATACTTCAGAATCGTATACTGGGCCGTCGGGAGTGACAATATTGACTTGAACTGTCTTCATATTTTTTCCTCCTCGTCCCTAGTATTAAACCTCTACGCCCATGCTTTTCGCTTTTTCAACTACTTCATCAATAGAACCAACTAGACGGAAAGCATCTTCTGGTAGGTGATCCCATTTGCCATCAAGGATTTCCTTGAATGAGCGAACAGTTTCTTTAACAGGTACATAAGAACCTTTTTGACCAGTAAATTGTTCCGCAACGTGGAAGTTTTGAGATAAGAAGAATTGAATACGACGAGCACGTTCTACTGTTTGTTTATCTTCATCAGATAATTCATCCATACCTAAGATAGCAATGATATCTTGTAATTCACGGTAACGTTGGATTGTACGTTGTACACCAGTAGCGATAGCGTAGTGCTCAGCGCCCACGATTTCAGGTGATAAAGCACGAGAAGTCGAAGCTAATGGGTCAACCGCAGGGTAGATACCCATTTCTGATAATTTACGCTCAAGGTTAGTAGTTGCATCTAAATGGGCGAAAGTTGTAGCTGGAGCCGGGTCAGTATAGTCATCGGCTGGTACATAAATCGCTTGGATAGAAGTTACAGAACCTTTGTTAGTAGATGTGATACGCTCTTGTAATTTACCCATTTCAGTTGCAAGTGTTGGTTGGTAACCTACCGCAGAAGGCATACGACCTAATAGGGCAGAAACCTCAGAACCTGCTTGTGTGAAACGGAAGATATTGTCGATGAATAAAAGTACGTCAGCACCTTGCTCATCACGGAAGTATTCTGCCATTGTAAGACCAGTTAAAGCTACACGCATACGTGCGCCTGGTGGCTCGTTCATTTGACCGAATACCATCGCTGTTTGCTTGATAACGCCTGAATCGCTCATCTCGAAGAATAAGTCGTTCCCTTCACGAGTACGCTCACCTACACCAGCGAATACAGAGATACCTGAGTGCTCTTGTGCGATGTTGTTGATTAATTCTTGGATTAATACTGTTTTACCTACACCGGCACCACCGAATAGACCGATTTTACCACCTTTGATGTATGGTGCTAATAAGTCTACTACTTTGATACCTGTTTCAAGAATTTCAACTGTAGTTGAAAGTTCATCGAAAGATGGTGCTTCGCGGTGAATTGAATCACGACGAACGTCAGCTGGAATCTCTTCACCTAAGTCGATTACTTCTCCTAGAACGTTGAATACACGTCCTAAAGTAACTTCACCAACTGGTACTGAGATAGCTTTTCCTGAGTCTGTTACTTCTGCTCCACGTTGTAAGCCATCAGTAGATGACATTGCAATTGTACGAACAGAATCATCACCTAAATGAAGAGCAACTTCTAATGCAAGAATTGTTGGTTCTTCATTAGGACGTTCAATCTTAACTGTTAATGAGTTATAGATTGCTGGTAATTGGCCGTTGTTAAATTTTACGTCAACAACTGGACCCATTACTTGAATAACATGTCCTTTATTCATTACTGTGTACCCTCCTATCGTATTCTTATACGACATTGGGAAGCTGGGCCTATTCTAAGGCTGCAGCTCCACCAACGATTTCTGTAATTTCTTGTGTAATTGCTGCTTGACGTGCACGGTTATATTGCAATGAAAGGTCTGAAATAAGATCAGATGCATTATCAGTTGCATTTTTCATAGCAGTCATACGAGAAGCATGTTCACTTGCTTTCCCATCTAATAATGCGCCATAAACTAAGCTTTCCGCGTATTGTGGAAGTAATACTTCTAGAATTGCTTCACCAGATGGTTCAAATTCGTAAGAAGCATTACTGCTAGCAGGTGCAAGATCCGTTAATGGAAGAAGTTTTTTCTCTGTCACTTCGTTAGCAATTGCGCTGACAAAGTGATTGTAGTACATATAAAGTTCATCATACGTACCATCAGTGAACATACCAACAGCTTTACGAGCGATTTCTTTAATATCAGCAAATGTTGGTTGGTCAGGAAGACCGACAACATCGCTGATGACATTATGATCACGTTTCACAAAGTAATCACGAACAACACGACCTACCGCTAAAATAACGTATTCGTCTTTTGATTTATGACGCTCGTCAATTGTACGTTGTACTTGACGTAGGATACTTGAGTTGTAAGCACCTGCAAGACCACGGTCAGAACCAATGACTAAGTAAGCTGTTTTCTTAACAGGACGAGCAGTTAACATTGGATGTCCACTGTCTTTTGTCCCTGAAGCGATCGCGCCTACTACGTCCTGGATTTTTTCCATGTAAGGAACGTACGCTTTAGCGTTTTGCTCTGCACGACGTAACTTTGAAGAAGAAACCATCTGCATCGCTTTCGTAATTTGTTTCGTACTCTTTGTAGAATTAATACGACCTTTTATTTCGCGTAAGTTTACCACTGGTATTTCACCACCTTTTGTTTTTTAATCAAGTGACTAGCTCGAACTTATTCTGATTTAGCGAAAGTTTTTTTGAACTCAGTTAAAGCTGCTACATAATCCGCATCAGGAGCAAGTTCTTTTGTAGTACGAACGTGATCTAAAACGTTTGTGTGGTTTGTATCTAACCAGCTTAAGAATTCACCTTCAAAGCGAACGATATCTTGTACTGGAATATCATCTAAGTGACCTTTAGTTAATGCATAAAGGATAGCAACTTGTTTTTCAACTTTAAGTGGTTTGTTTAGGTCTTGTTTAAGAACTTCAACCGTACGTTTACCACGCTCAAGTTTAGCAAGTGTGATTTTATCTAAATCAGAACCGAATTGAGCAAATGATTCAAGTTCACGGAATGCAGCTAAGTCAAGACGTAGTGTACCCGCAACTTTTTTCATCGCTTTAATTTGAGCAGATCCACCTACACGTGATACAGAAAGACCGGCGTTAATCGCTGGACGTACACCTGAGTTGAATAAGTCAGATTGTAAGAAAATTTGTCCATCAGTAATTGAGATTACGTTAGTTGGGATGTATGCAGAGATATCCCCAGCTTGTGTCTCAACGAATGGAAGAGCTGTAATAGAACCATTTTGATATGTTTCATTTAACTTCGCAGCACGTTCAAGTAAGCGGCTGTGTAAGTAGAAAACATCACCAGGGTATGCTTCACGACCTGGAGGACGGCGTAGAAGAAGTGAAAGTTCACGGTAAGCTGATGCTTGTTTAGAAAGATCATCATACACGATTAATACGTGCTTACCTTGTAACATGAATTCTTCTGCCATAGAAACACCAGCAAATGGTGCTAAGTATAGTAATGGAGCTGGTTGAGACGCAGCAGCAGTTACAACGATTGTATAATCTAATGCACCGTGCTTACGTAACGTTTCAACTACACCACGTACAGTTGATTCTTTTTGACCGATAGCAACGTAGATACAAATCATATTTTCACCATCTTGGTTTAAGATTGTATCGATTGCTACAGATGTTTTACCTACTTGACGGTCACCGATGATTAACTCACGTTGACCACGACCGATTGGTACTAAAGCGTCAATCGCTTTGATACCAGTTTGTAGTGGTTCGTGTACTGATTTACGAGCCATTACACCGAAAGCTGGACTTTCGATTGGACGAGATTTTGTTGTGTTGATTGGACCTTGTCCATCCACTGGTTGACCAAGTGGGTTTACAACACGGCCAATTAGTTCTTCACCAACTGGTACTTCCATGATACGACCTGTACGACGAACTTCATCGCCTTCTTTGATGTCTGCGTATGGACCTAAGATTACGATACCAACGTTACCTTCTTCTAGGTTTTGAGCCATACCCATAACACCGTTAGAGAACTCTAAAAGCTCTCCAGCCATGGCGTTGTCGAGGCCATGAGCAAGTGCGATACCGTCACCAATACGGATAACTGTACCAACTTCGCTTACTTTAAGTTCAGATTCATAATTCTCAATCTGTTGTTTAATCAGACTGCTGATTTCTTCAGCCTTGATGCCCATGTATGTCACCTCTCACATTTCTAAATTATTAACCGATTAATTCACGTTTTAGGCGCTCAAGCTTGTTCGCAACTGAGCTATCATAAATATGATTACCGATTTGAACACGAATACCACCAAGAAGTGATGGATCAATTTCGTTTGTAATGTTTAATGTTTGTTTCCCTACAAGTTTCGCAAATGTTGTAGAAATATTAGCGCTTTCTTCAGCAGAAAGTGCACGAGTAGAGAATACTGTTGCATCTGCAGAACCTTGTGCCTGTGCAGCAAGCTCAGCATATGCGTTCGCAATCAGCCTCACTTCGTTTACACGTTTTTTCTCAACAAGTAGTTGAACTGTGTGTAAAACCTCTGGAGTTGCACTTGCAAAGATTTCAGCTACCATTTGTTTCTTACGTTCGATAGAGAACTTAGGAGCATTTAAAAGTGTTAAAAAATCAGGAGATTCTTTGACTACTTTTGTTAGCTCGTTTAAGTCTGCTCCAACTTCAGCAAGAATGTTTTTTTGTTGCGCTAATTCAAATAGCGCTTGTGCGTAACGTTTTGCTACAGTTGAATTACTCATCGAGCTTCCCCTGCCTTCGCAATCGTCTCTTCAATTAGAGCACGGTTGTCAGCCTCAGAAATTTCTTTGCTAAGGACTTTAGATGCTGCAAGTACAGATAATGAAACGACTTCATCACGTACAGCTGCAATAGCTTTTTCTTTTTCAGACTCAATTTCACGTAAAGCCGATTCTTTTAAGCGGTTTGCTTCATTGCGAGCTGCAGTAAGAATTTCTTCTTTTTGCACTTCGCCTTGCTTCTTAGCGCCTTCAACAATCGATTGTGCTTCCGTACGAGCTTCTTTAAGAAGGCTCTTTTGTTCTTCTAAAAATTGGTGCGAATCTTTGCGAGCTTTTTCAGCTGCTTCGATTTCACTAGCTACTAATTCTTCACGTTGTTGCATGATGCCCATAAGTGGACCCCAAGCGAACTTTTTAAGTAAAAACATTAACACTAAGAAAATGATTAATGTTGCTGCGATGTCACCACCGTTGAAACCGGCACTAGCGCTGCCTAGTACAAGATTATCTAAAAACACGATTGTTTCACTCCCTTCAAGAGCTTTGACTTCAACATAATAAATTAATTAATTATTTGAAAAACTACCTATTTTAAAAAGCTATATTTACACATAGCTTTTATCAGTTCCAAAATGAAGGGCGAAGTTTCATCTAGAGATTTCTGCTTCGCCACTAGAATTCAGTGTACAACTGAATTATTTGTTCATTACGATGAATGCGATTACTACTGCGATGATTGGTAGGGCTTCAACTAATGCTACCCCGATGAACATTGTAGTTTGAAGAACGCCACGTGCTTCTGGTTGGCGAGCGATACCTTCTACTGTTTTTGAAACGATAAGACCGTTACCGATACCTGCACCAAGTGCACCTAGACCGATTGCGATTGCTGCTGCTAATAAACCCATTTGAAAATTTCCTCCTTGGAATTGTTTGTTTTTTTTTTGGTTTAAGCATAAGATTTATGCTTTATATTAATGGTCATCGCTCACTTTATGAGCCATGTAAACCATTGTTAACATTGTGAAGATAAAGGCTTGGATAAAGCCGATGAAAATAGAGAAACCTTGCCATGCCATCATTGGAACAATTGCTCCGACGAATCCCATTGGACCCGTAACAGCTAAACTTGCGATTAAGCCAAGTAAAATCTCACCTGCATAGATGTTACCGTAAAGACGAAGACCTAATGTTAAAGTGTTCGCAAACTCTTCAACGATTTTTAGCGGGAACATGAATGACATTGGTTTGAAGAATGTACCAACATAATGGCCTGTCCCCTTCATTTTAATACCATAGAAATGTGTTAAGGCTAAAATCATTGCTGCAAGAGTCATTGTAACGGTTGGGTCAGCTGTAGGTGATTTCCACCAAAGTTGGTGATCATAGACGATAGAGAATGGAAGACCTAATAAGTTAGATACAGCGATAAACATAATTAACGTGATACCTAAAATATGGAATCGCCCACCAGTTTTCCAGTCCATGTTGCTTTTGATGATGTTCTTTACGAAATCCATAATCCATTCCATAAAGTTTTGCATACCTGTAGGTTTTAACTTTAAGCTTCTAGTTGAGATGAATGCGATTAAGAAAACGACTACAGCTGCAACTAGTAACATCATTACAGTTGAAAGGTTGAATGTTAGTGTAAAAAGACCAAAGTCAACTACTTTCAATGGAGCTTCATGATTCATTGTTATTTTTCACCTCTCTTTCTAATTTAAAGCACATTAGCGGTTCTTTACATGGGACACAATTCTCTCGACAAAGAGAAAAACGTACGGAATCATTAGCCCTATGACCGTGCTAATTAAGTGAAAATAGTTTGGCAACGAAATGGCTAGAGCGACTGCCGCTACACCTGATCCAAAGCGGAGCATTGTACCAAGTGAGCCTATTTTCTTCCCTTCACTAATGGATCGATCAAACTTCTCCATACGGCGAACTAAAATCCAAAAATTATACGTACCAAAGAATGCACCGATTGCGATGCCCGCAAAAAACGTCTGATAGGGCGTAAATCCCCAGCCTAATGCACAGAGTGCGAGCAAAAAAAATAACGCTCTCTTCTGCATAGCAAAAATGTGATGCAAATCTAGCATTGGTTTATAATCTCCTGAATCATTTTTTCGAGTAAAGAAACATTTGCTGACCACTATGTGAAATCAGAAAAGAGCAGTGAAAAACACTACTCACAGCGGAATAGTAACGGGAGAGCGTCATTTTGAAATCACAGGTGTAAATCCCAAAAAATCTTACACCCCGAAACGCACAAAACGTTGCCAATCGACAGCTTTTAGTTTGAACTGTCAATTTAGTAGAAACTTGATGTAACAAGTGTTTCAACCTCTATTTACGAATAGAAACCCTTATCATTCTTACCCTTTGTAAGCATACAATAGGAGATATTTGAAGTCAATTAGTAAAGTAGAAAAACTTCACAGCCACTATACTCTTGTCAAATTGTTGACAAATTTGTGTATGAAAATTCATAGTTTCAAAATCACAGTTAACGTTTATGCAAAAAAAAGCTAATTTGCGACACATATATGCTCGCAAATTAGCCCGCCTACCATGATTAGTACATTAGACTCATTTTTCATTTCTGAAAAGGGATATTACTTGCTTTTTTGTAAAAATCCTAAAAGAGCCTTCACAATATACTCAGAAGCATGTCCATCACCATAAGGATTTGACGCTTTTGACATTGCTTCATAAGCATTTGTATCTTCTATTAATTGTTTAGCTAGAGAATAGATAGTTTCTTCTTCCGTTCCTGCTAGCTTTAGAGTCCCTGCTGCAATACCTTCTGGGCGCTCTGTTGTATCTCTTAGTACTAGAACTGGTTTACCTAATGAAGGTGCTTCCTCTTGGACACCACCAGAATCCGTTAATATCATATAAGAATTAGCCGCAAAGTTATGGAAATCAAAGACTTCAAGAGGTTCAATTAAATGAACACGCTTATGATCTCCTAAAATTTCATTCGCTATTTCTCGTACAGCTGGATTCATATGAACTGGGTAAACAACTTGTACATCCTCATGCTCTTCTAAAATTCTAGTAATCGCTCTGAACATATGACGCATAGGTTCACCTAGATTTTCACGACGATGTGCTGTTAATAAAATCATACGGTCTGTGCCTATTTTGTCTAAGACAGGATGTGTGTAATGTTCACTTACTGTTGTAGCTAATGCGTCGATTGCTGTGTTACCAGTGACAAAGATAGTATCAGGGTTTTTATTTTCATCTAAAAGGTTTTTCTTCGATACTTCTGTCGGTGCGAAATGAAGGTCAGCCATAACACCTGTTAACTGGCGATTCATTTCCTCTGGGTATGGTGAATACTTATTCCAAGTTCGAAGACCCGCTTCCACATGTCCGATAGCAATTTGGTTATAAAATGCAGCTAGACTTGCAATGAAAGTCGTCGCTGTATCACCATGTACTAAAACAATATCCGGTTTTGCTTCTTTCATGACTTTGTCTAAGCCCTGTAAAGCATTTGTCGTCACGTCAATTAATGTTTGACGATCCTTCATAATATTCAAATCGTAATCAGGTGTAATTTTAAATGTTTCTAAAACTTGATCGAGCATTTGGCGATGTTGGGCTGTTACCGTCACAATCGATTCTATTTGCTCAGGATGCTTTTGTAATTCCAATACTAGTGGGGCCATTTTAATAGCCTCTGGTCTCGTACCGAAAATCGTCATTACTTTCCATTTTTTCGTCAAAACGATTCGCACCGTCCTTTGTTATATTTGTATGAAAAGTGCTTTACTTCCACTGATCTGCGTCATATGAGGCAAGTGTCGAACTTTAATAGAAGTAATTCGCCTAACATACTATGAAACGTCCTTCAATAATGAAGGACGCTCTCTATAGTTATAAGTTTCCTAAAAATTACATACTGACCCTATTTTTACGGCTTATCATCATAACGTAGGTTGATTTCCGTTACGACTGGGCGCTTTCCTGGGGGGCGTCCGAGGAGCCGCTTCGCTTCGCTCCAGGGTCTCATCTGTGACGCTGACCTCCGAGGAGTCGCCCAGTCTCCACTCCAATCAACTTATCATCATGATATACGTTTTAACAAAATGTCATCCCTATTTTCCGTTGTTGAATCTTGTTAATACCATTGAATAGTGTTCAGTATTATTTTGTACCAAATAGGCGGTCGCCTGCATCACCTAGACCAGGGACAATGTAGCCATGGTCATTTAATTTTTCATCAAGTGCAGCAATATAAATATCTACATCTGGATGATGTTTTTGAATTTCTTTAACACCCTCTGGCGCAGCGATTAAGCACATAAATTTAATGCTTTTCGCACCACGTTTTTTCAGTGAGTTGATCGCTTCCACTGCTGATCCACCAGTTGCAAGCATTGGATCTACAATGATGAAATCACGTTCTTCTACATCTGCTGGAAGTTTTGCATAGTATTCTACAGGTTTTAACGTTTCCGGATCACGATAAAGACCGATATGACCAACTTTAGCAGCTGGAATTAGATTTAATACGCCATCTACCATGCCAATACCTGCACGTAAAATTGGGACAATCGCAAGTTTCTTACCAGAAAGTACTTTTGTCTTAGCAACAGTAACCGGTGTCTCAATTTCAATTTCTTCTACTGGCATCTCACGTGTAATTTCGAATGCCATTAATGTTGCCACTTCGTCTACTAGCTCACGAAATTCTTTAGTTCCTGTATTCTTATCACGAATATAAGTTAACTTGTGTTGGATTAGTGGATGATCAAATACGTATACTTTGCTCAAAGGGATTCTCTCCTAACCGTTCGGATTCATTTTTATCTCAACTAGTATAACAGAAAAAAGGAGTCGTCTCAAAAATAAATTTGGGACAACTCCTTTTCAAGAATGTTTCCTACATATGCTAGCGATTATTTATCAAGTATTGTATCTACTTGTTCTATTGTCATTGGTTTGTAATAGTAATATCCTTGTCCTACTGTACAGCCTAATGCGCGTAAAATCTCAACCTGCTCTTTATTTTCAATACCTTCTGCGACCGAAGTCATTCCTAGGTTTAATGCTAATTGAATAATGGATCGGACAATAGCGAGGGTCGCACCATCATCAATAGCATTAATAAAGCTACGATCTATTTTTAATTCAGTAAATGGCAGTCTTTGTAGATAACTTAAAGATGAAAAGCCTGTACCAAAGTCGTCCACCGAAGTTTTAAAGCCGTAGCCCTTTAATTCCTGGATAATTGAAAAAGCAGTCTGAAAATCAACTAGGCCAATATTTTCTGTCACCTCTAAAATGATATATTTCGGATCAATATCATATTTCCGAACGAGCCCCAATGTATCCTGTACAAAATTAGCATAGTAAAAATGATCAGGCGAAATATTGACTGCCACCTTCACTAATTTTTTCCCTATTTTCTTACGCTCTGCTAACCACGAAAGAACCAACTCTAATATTTGAACATCGATTTCGCGTACCTTCCCTGCACTTTCTGCCACTGGAATAAAGATTGCCGGTGACACGAAACCTAGTTTTGGAGAAATCCAGCGAGCAAGCGCTTCAATACTATGAATTTCTCCTGTCCGTAAATCAACCTTTGGCTGCAAATTCACCGAGATTTCTTTATTTTTTAATGCCTGTGCCAAATGGTTTAACACGGTCATTTGCTGCTCAAGTACATCGTTTCTTTCTTGTGTAAATATTTCCGTATGAGTACCCGGTTTATTGGCAGCAAAGGATACAGCATTATCTGCAAAGCGAATCGCATCAGCCATTTTGATCTCATCGTTATATAAAGCAATACCCGTTTTTAGCGTAATATAAATGCTCTTACCACCTATAATAAACGGCTGACGAATAATCTCTTTAATGCGCCTTTCATAATAGAAGAAATCTTCATCAGCTGTTGCATTTGACATGATTAAACTAGAGCTTGTAAATCTAGCAATATATTCGTTACGCTCATACTTCTCTTCATTTAAACGTTTGGCAATTTGCCTTAACAGCTCATCGCCCGCTTCACGTCCATATAACTCGACAATATGATGGAATTCGCTTGGCTTTAAGATTTTGATGTTCCCATTTTGACTGCACTCTTTTTCTACCTTATTTAAAAAACCATGTCGATTTGGTAGCCCCGTTGTGATATCGACATAGGCTAAATCCCATATCTTTTTTTGTGTTTTTGCATACGAATATGCCAACGCAACAAGAGCACCGATTTTCCGAAACATATATTCAAGGAACTTACGATCACTACCATGTTGCTCTAACAAGATGGCAAACAATCCAATTGCTTGCTGTTGTTGATTGTATATTGGCATAAACCACCCAAATGACTTTTTAGATGAATTGGCAAACCTTTTATATTCTATTGGAATATCAATATCATCCAAATTTTTCACTAGAATGGACGTCTCCCCTTGCATAACACTCTTAAAAAAATCATTGTTTTCACAACAATCGGGTAAACTTTTTGTTTTATCGTTCCCTCTAAAAATCTGTAATTGATTTGCCTCCGTTTTGACAAGTACCATACTTGATATATTCGGCATAAAAAATTCATCTAAACCACTGCAAACAATGCTCATCTTTTTAGCAAAGGAATTGTCCTTTTCAATCGCTTCGTACATAGCATTCTCAAGGCGCATTAAAAACTCCACATTGTGAAAGTACGTAACATCCTTCACTAGTACTAAAACAAATAATGTTTCATCTTTATTATTTTGAAATGGGAGTGCTTGTACCTCTGCCCAAAAAAGAGGTTTATCGAAGCAACTATGGTGCAATTTCGCTTGTACCAAAACTCCACTATGTATTTTTTGTTTAATCTTTTCAACAGTTGTCTGTTCTTCGTTTGACAACCATGCAAAATAATCGCTATTTATTATTTCCGAACGTGTAGTATTTGTCAGCGTACAAAAAGAATCATTACATTCCAATACGCAATGATTATTTGTCGCATCAAAAATAACGTAGCTTTCTTTAGAATGATCTCCTAACCTACGAATTGTATTTAATAGTATTTCATTTTCTATGGACATCGTTTTAGTAACCATACAGCCCCTCCTCCCTCTTACATTGTACATAAAGATTCAATAAATTGTCACTTTTATAAAAAATCCTTTTTTCACAAGGACATCATCTGTCTCACTCTTCTATACTATATCCTTTTATACTAAGTTTATGTAAATAAATTCAAAAATAAAAGTATTTTATTTCCATTTGTAAAAAAACTTATCATCGAAACATGTGGTTGAGTTCCATTTCGCGGGCATCAGTGCGAGCGGCTGGCAGCAAGCCAATAAAAAAAAGCTGTGATTAAAGTGCAAAGTACCACTTTAACCACAGCCTTATCTTCTATTAAATTATACGTATAATGGATGTTTGTCCGTTAACGCTTTTACGCGAGCTTTCGCTTCAGTTTTAACTGCTTCATCCTCTGGATTTTTAAGAACTGTAGCAATAATTGCCCCAACTTCTTTCATGTCTTCCTCATTGAAGCCACGAGATGTTACTGCTGGTGTACCAATACGGATACCAGAAGTTACGAATGGAGATTCTGTATCGTAAGGAATTGTATTTTTATTTGTTGTAATCCCTACTTCATCAAGTGCGTGCTCTGCTACTTTACCTGTTAAGCCAAGAGATTTCACATTAAGAAGTAATAAGTGGTTGTCCGTACCGCCAGATACAATTTCAACGCCTTCTGCCATTAATACTTCTGCTAAAGCTTTAGCATTCGCTTTAAGTTGTTTTGCATACTCTTTGAATTCTGGTTGTAATGCTTCACCGAATGCAACAGCTTTTGCAGCGATTACGTGCATTAATGGTCCACCTTGGATACCTGGGAATACAGATTTGTTAAGCTTTTGCTCCCATTCTTTCGAAGCAAGGATTAAACCACCACGTGGGCCACGTAATGTTTTATGTGTTGTAGATGTCACAAAATCAGCGTATGGCACTGGTGATTGGTGCTCACCAGTAGCTACAAGACCAGCGATATGTGCCATATCCACCATGAAATATGCTCCTACTTCATCAGCAATTTCACGGAATTTAGCGAAATCAATTTCACGTGGGTATGCAGATGCACCCGCCACAATTAGTTTTGGTTTATGCTCTAACGCTTTTTGGCGTACATCTTCATAATCGATTACTTGAGTATCTTTTGTTACGCCATATTCAACGAAATTATATAGAATACCCGAGAAGTTTACAGGAGATCCGTGTGTTAAGTGGCCGCCATGAGATAGGTTCATCCCAAGTACTTTATCTCCTGGTTCTAAAATTGTGTGGTATACAGCCATGTTTGCTTGTGCACCAGAGTGTGGTTGTACGTTTGCATATTCTGCACCAAAAATTTCTTTCACACGATCACGTGCGATATCTTCCACAACATCTACGTGTTCACAACCGCCATAGTAGCGTTTACCTGGATAACCTTCAGCATATTTATTTGTTAGAACAGAACCTTGTGCTTCCATTACTGCTTCTGATACAAAGTTTTCCGATGCGATTAACTCAATATTTGCTTGTTGACGTTTTTTTTCCGCAAGAATTCCGTCTAATACTGCTTTGTCTTGTACTGCTAATTTTTCGTATGCCATGTTTGAAAAAGCCTCCTAAGTATAATCGTTATTTGTATACCACTGTTTTCAAAGGTAATTTTATTTATACACTGCACGCTCTCCGCCAATCAGCTTTGGACGTGTTGTTGCAACTGTCACAACCGCTTCTCCTACCATTCGCACAGAAGTACGAACCGGAACAGCTACTGCCTTTAAATGCATACCAATAAGAGTTTGACCAATATCAATACCTGCATTTGCTTGCACAGCTTCCACTACAACTGGATTTGCAAATTGCGTAAACGCATAAGCGGACATCGAGCCACCCGCAGTACGAACTGGTACAACTGTTACCGGTTCATAACCAAAACGTTCTGCCGTTGTTGCTTCCATAGTAATGGCACGATTAATATGCTCACACCCCTGGAACGCTAGATGTAGTTGATGCTTCTTTGCAAATGCCTGCAACGGCTCAAAAATCGCCTCTCCAATTTCAAGCGCGCCTGCTGTGCCAATTTTCTGACCAATCACTTCAGATGTCGAGCAACCTACGACAAAAATAGTATTCGGTCGTAGGGTTACTTGCTCTTCAAATTCACTGAGTAACTGAGTCAAATGTGTTCGTATTTGTTGTACAACCACTATGCTCAGCCCCTTAATTCTAAATTATTTATGTCCCACAGCTAAAAAGCTTTTTGAAGAACTTTCTAGCGTAGGACAAATGTTAACAAACTTAATTGCGTTTTATTGCTCAAGTTCAGCGATTTTTTCAACGCGTCGCGTATGACGACCACCTTCAAAATCTGTCTCAAGCCATACTTTAGCGATTTCACGTGCAAGGCCTGGCCCAATAACACGCTCACCCATTGCTAAAACATTTGAATCGTTGTGGCAACGCGTTGCTTTTGCACTAAATAAATCATGTACTAAAGCACAACGAATCCCCTTAATTTTATTTGCAGCTATAGACATACCAATGCCTGTACCACAAATTAAAATACCTTTATCAAATTCCCCGCTAGCAACACCTTCAGTAACTGGTTTTGCATAATCAGGATAGTCTACTGAATCCGCAGATTGTGGACCAAAATCTTCGTAGCTGATATTTAGCTCATCTAACAGCTGCATAATCTCACGACGTAAGTTATTGCCTCCGTGATCAGAAGAAATTGCTATTCTCACTGGGTTCCCTCTTTTCGAAATTATAGTCAACACTAGTGTACCACTTCTCTCCCAAGAATAACATGATTTTTCTTGCATTTTTATGCTGATTTCTCCTAAAAGACGAACATTTCTTGTAAATCAATATAAAATCATTCACTTTCAAGACTGTTTTCCTGTGGATATTGTGTATATCATGTTGATAAATTCGGATAACGGCATTTTGTTGTAATATTCTATGTTCTAAAGTTTGTTTCCATTTTCAATTACAATGGACATACTATATCAGTATTATTTCTATGTATTACCAGTATTTGATGATGTAGAACGGTTCTGTGAGTAGATGTGGGTGTGGGGCGGTGGGGGCGGCGGGGGCGGTGGAGCGTGGCGGGGCGTGGATTCTTTTTAGGTTGAAGCTCTATCTGGCGTTTTGACGGTTCTATCCACGAATTTCGGCTTTCTATCCACGATTTTGACGATTCTATCCACGATTTTGACGATTCTATCCACGATTTTGCGGTTTATCCGTCGGTACTGCCCTTCTTTCCATCATCACTTGGCCGACTTTCCTTCGCTTCAGCTTTTCTTTCCGTCGCTCTCCTCTCTTTATCCGTCGTTTCCGCTGTTTTATCCGTCGGTACTGCCACTCCTTCCGTCGCTTGGCCGACTTTCCTTCGCTCACGCTTTGCTTTCCGTCGCTCTGCTCTCTTTATCCGTCACTTCCGCTGTTCTATCCGTCGGTACTGCCATTCCTTCCGTCGCTTGGCCGACTATCCTTCGCTCACGCTTTGCTTTCCGCCGCTTTTCCCTCTCTATCCTGCGCTCCCGCCCGTCGGCACCGCTCTTCATTCCTTCACTCTCCTCTCCAAAGCCACCACACACAAACCAACAAAAAAACTGTAGCAAACTCAAATCTCATCTGAGTTTATCTACAGTCTATTATCTTCGCATTTAGGCTTGTCTATCGAATTGTTGAATCATTTTGTGGAGTTCTTCTGATTGTTTCTTTAGGCCTTCTGCTAGTTTTTCTACTTGCTCAATGGCGTATGCTTGTTCTTCTGCTGCGCTGCGTACTTCTTGTGCGCCGGCTGACGTTTCTTCTGCGATGGCTGCCACTTCTTGGGATTGACGGGCAGTTGTTTCGATGTTGTGCATTTGTTGTTCGATTAATGAAGAAATTTCTACAATTGCTGTTGCCATTTCGTGTACGCTTGAAGACATGCCTTCTACGGCTGTTGTCGTTTCTGATACACGGGCAGCTTCTTTTGTCGCGAATGTCACTTGCTGATTCATTTGTTTGACTACAACCTCAACGTTTTGTTGCATTGACTGGATAAGGGTTGTAATGCCTTGTACTGCTTTCGCACTTTCATCCGCTAAGCTACGAACTTCTTCTGCTACAACCGCAAAACCTTTTCCATGTTCTCCAGCACGCGCTGCCTCAATGGAAGCATTTAACGCTAGTAAATTTGTTTGTGCAGCTATATCGCCAACTAAGCTAATGATGCGTTCTACCTGTCCAGCGTTTTCCTCTAGAAGATGAATGCTTTCTAATGCCTCATTATTGCCAGCTGCAATTTGTTGAATGCTATTTACTAACGTTTCGATCGCATTTGTTGTTGTCGTTAAATTATGTAGAATCTCTTTGGATTGCGTTGCTGATGCTTCTGCTCTACTATTGACTTCTGTAGCGAGGGCTCGTACATCTTCAATTGCTTCGGCTGTATCTTGGACTGCCGTTGCAGATGTCTCTGCACCAGAAGAAATATGCTTTACTGTAGAAGCGATATTCTCTGCTTTTTTTGTTGCAATAGCAGCTTCATCAGATAGTTGGATAATTGTTTGATTAGTTTGCTGGAAGTTACTATCTATACTTTCCACCATTCCTCTTAAGTTTAACACCATTTGTTGGAATGCCTCTGCGACAGAACGAATTTCATCACTTGTTTTCGGCATTTCTACATCCTGTCCAATTTTTCCTTCTGCTACTCGGGAAGCTGAATTTTCGAGTTGCTGTAAAGGCTTAATTAAGATTACACTGAAAACTGCAGCCAATATGCCTGACCATACTATCCCTGACACATAAGTAAAAATTTCAAACAGTTTACGATTGATTTCTGGGAAAAAGGTAGGTTGTAAATATTCGATAAATATAAAACTAATACTGTAAGTGATTAGTGCAAGAAAACTAACAAATAATACTAGTTTAAATCGTAAACCAAACTGCTTTTTCATAGCGACCCTCAATTCTCTTCAATTTTTTTTACTAATCGTTCTACTAATGTTGTTAATTCTGCAAATGTTTCTTTATAAATTCCTATACTACCACCGTAAGGATCTACAACATTTCCACCACTAACTTCGCTTGTATATTCTTTTAAAGTAAAAACTTTTTGTTCAGCATTTGGGAAATTAGCAATAATTGTATCTTTATGAGCTGTTGTCATTGTTAAAATTAGATCGGCCCACTCCATTTCAGTTATTGATAATTGTGTTGCTAAATGCTGATGCGTCATATTTGCTTCATATAATACTTGTTGTGCATGTGCAGACATTTCTGCATTTGGCATCGCATAAATGCCCGCCGAACGAGCTTCTACATTGTCCAATTGTTTATGTTTTAAAATAACCTCTGCCATAGGACTGCGACAAGTATTCCCGGTGCAAACAAATAGTATTTTCATACTTATCACCCTCCATTGATTTTTCTATTGCCGGATAGCAAGGAAGCCCATAATAATGAAAAATATCCCTGTTATTATTTGTAATTTATTTCCAAATAACGTCTGACTTTTACGGGCAATGACCAATGACCCATAAGAGCAAATAAGTGCACTGACACCCGCACTTATAATAAATACCATTTTCTCTAAGTTTAGCATACCAAATGAAACACTTACTGAAAAGGTATCTAGGCTTGCGGTCACGGCTAAAAGTATTGGTGAAATTGTAACTTTTTCATCTTTCCGCGAAAATAATAGCAAATGTAAGCCCATACAAAATAATAGAATACTTGATATCCATTGTCCCCACTCTAAGAGGAAACGCATTAAATAGCTTCCTAATTCGAAGCCTAATAGCGGGAAAAGCATATGCAAAGCAGCTGTCCATACTGATAAAAAAAATCGATACTTAACATTTGGCAGTAATACATATAAGCCAATCACATCTACAGACGTTATTATACCCGCAAGAATTCCCTGCAAGAAAGCACTCCTTCGCTCTCTAATATTTTATCATTTTATGCTCGAAAATACAGTATTATCATAATACAATTTCCTTACAATATGGTGCTAAAAGTCACTCTAACAAAAAAACAATCGGCTACCACTATAGTAAAAACTCGCTATACTTTCTACAAACATAGCTCAAGTACAAAAGTCTAAGTAGATACCCCCACTGATTAATACAAAAAAATAGTATGCCAGAGTTACCTCTAACATACTATTTTCTAGGTAGTTTATTTACGGAGTATACCATTTTCCGCCAGCCGCTTTCTCAAGTCGATTCATAATTGCAGCTCCTACTCCTTCAGTCGATGTAGTAGTCGCTAGGATTATTGTAGCCGCTGTTTTATCGCAAGCTCTTAGGGCATGATACAATGCCGCACCCATCTCTTCTTTACTACCAGCTTCTCCTACTGAGAAATAATAATCAGCCTTGCTGTCAACAAAACTAGCTGGTGCAAGTAACGCTACTTTATGTCCTTGTTTTTGTAATTGATGTACAGCCTCATGAACTTTTTTTAAATCACAATCGATTAATAGCACAGGAGCATTAGGTGCATAGTGTGTATATTTCATCCCAGGGGCTTTCGGAGTAGTCTCTAATTTCTGCTCTGTTTTTGAAGGTTGCAGTACTGGACCGATTTTAGCCTCTAACATTTCTTTTGTAATTCCACCTGGACGCAAAATTACTGGAGGTTCGTGTGTAACATCTAACACTGTGGATTCGAGCCCGATCCCAGTAGTACCTCCATCTAAAATATAAGGTATGTACCCTTCCAAATCATCCTGAACATGTATAGCTTCTGTAGGACTCGGCTTCCCACTACGATTAGCACTCGGCGCAGCAAGTGGCTTTTTTAATTGTTGCAGTAAGTCGAGTGCAACTGGATGATCCGGCATTCGAATGCCGACCGTCGTAAGACCAGCTGTCACACTGTTTGCCAACACATTTGACTTTACAGGCATAACAAGTGTCAGTGGGCCTGGCCAAAATAAATCCATGCATTTTTTTGATACTTCTGAAATATGCTCTATATAGAGTTCAACTTCCTCTTTCGTGCCAATGTGGACAATTAGCGGATTGTCTGAAGGACGACCTTTTGCTTCAAATATCTTTTTGACCGCTGTATCATTTGTTGCAACAGCTCCAAGCCCATAAACCGTTTCTGTTGGAAATGCCACGACCTCACCTGCATTTAAGATATCCACAGCCTGCGCATAACTTGTCTGACTATTCACATTTCTATCCACAATTTTGCAAACGGTTTCCATAATTAAAACCTTCCTTCAAATATTCGTTTTTACTGAATTATCCACATAATGTTTATAACTTATTAAAAATTGTGCATAAGTTATCTGAATTTGTGAACAATTCATTCAAAAAAACCTTTAATCCATTCCCATATAAAAAATGTAACTGGTTCCTTTTCTTCTTTTATTTCTTCTTTTTGTTCATCTTTATCGGGCTCACAAATCGATGGAAATATGCTACACCACCAGTTATCACCACGTGCATCACCGATTTTCACGACAATCGATTGATACAAATTTTGTGGATAAAGTACTGCGTTATGTCTCTTTGGTGGAAATAAGTTATCCCCAATTACAACTTGTGTATGAAGCTGTGGATAATTCTTTTTAATTTCTGCTTCAATTTCTTGTTTTAATGAAATTATTTGCTCGTTATCCACAGTTTTAGCTCCAGCACTAGCAACTACTTGCTTAAAATACGGCTTTAAATTTTGGACAAGCTGTTCCTTTTCAAGCTGATCCTGTGTCGTATTACTATTAGCAATCACGCGTATACGAAAATCATTTTCTTGCTCTTGATTGCTAGCTTCTTTCGCAAAACCTACTAATGATGGAATATATAAAATACATAATTGCAAAGAAATCGCAATTACTACTAATCTTGCAAAAGCTAAAAAGATATTTTGTTTTGGTAATCTAATAATCTTGTATTCGTTTAACATAAAAATCCCTCCTTGCTCCACATTGTGGGCAAGAAGTAGATACTTTATACATGAATTTCACAAAAAATCATTCGGGGCTTACCGTTTATATCTTTTTCTATCGAAACTGTAGCCTGCGGAAAACTATTTTTAAAGAATTGAGCGACCTGCTCTCCTTGTGTATATCCGATTTCAAGACCAATGAGGGCTGGTTTTTTCATAAGGGGTGGAAGCTGTTCAGCCAATTTTCTATATAAAATGAGTCCGTCTTCTTCTGCAAAAAGAGCACTATGTGGTTCATGCTCTAGCACAGTATTTGACATCTCTTTTGCTTCATCAAAAGCAATATACGGTGGATTCGATAAAACGATATCAAATTTCTCACCTGACAGAGGTTTCGTTAAATCTCCTAGTCGAAAATCAATATCCGCCGCTAATCTTTGTGCATTTTTTTGTGCTGTAGATAAAGCAGCCTCAGATAAATCAGTGGCTACGACTGTTAGCTCTGGACATTCCAGTTTCATAGACAGGGCAATTGCACCACTACCTGTACCGATATCTGCAAGCTTCAAGTTTTGATTTTTAAATATTTTGTTCATACGATTGATCGTTCCAAGCACTAATTCTTCGGTTTCCGGTCTAGGAATAAGTACTGATTCATCGACAATAAATGAACGGCCGTAAAATTCCTCACTACCGATGCAATACTGTACAGGTCGTCCACTCGCATGCTCTTCGATGAGTTCTTTAAATTTCTCTTGTTGCTCAGCTGTTAATGCATCTTGAAGGTGTAACATTACTTCTGAATAGCTAGTGCCAAGTATATGCTGCATGACAATACGTGCCGCTGTTTCCTCACGACCATTATCCACTAAAAAAGAAGAAGCCCATTGAAGGGCCTCCATCACATTATTATAGGTCATCATTTAATCGCTCTAACTTCGATGCTTGCTCTTCTAAAATGAGCGTATCAATGATTTCGTCTAGTCTACCTTCGACGATTTGATCTAGCTTTTGAATCGTTAAACCAATACGGTGGTCTGTCACTCGGTTTTGCGGATAATTGTATGTGCGAATACGCTCAGAGCGATCGCCTGAACCTACAGCTGATTTACGTGTAGCATCGATTTCCTTTTGTGCTTCTTGCAAATACATATCAGCAACACGAGCACGTAGAATTTTCATTGCCTTTTCACGGTTTTTAATTTGTGATCGTTCGTCCTGCATCGATACAACAACACCTGTCGGTAAGTGGGTCATACGCACAGCTGACATCGTTGTATTTACCGATTGACCACCAGCACCAGAAGATGCAAATGTATCCACTCGGATATCTTTCTCATGAATATCCACATCTACTTCTTCAACTTCAGGTAAACAAGCTACTGTCGCTGTCGATGTATGAATACGCCCTTGAGATTCTGTTGCAGGTACACGTTGTACACGGTGTGCGCCATTTTCAAATTTGAATTTTGAATATGCGCCTTGACCGTTAATCATAAAAATAACTTCTTTATAGCCGCCCATTGGGTTTGGCGTCGCTTCCATTATGTCAATTTTCCAGCCTTGTGTCTCTGCATAACGAGAGTACATACGGAATAAATCACCTGCGAAAATATTCGCTTCGTCTCCACCAGCTGCCCCGCGAATCTCCATAATAACGTTTTTATTATCATTAGGATCTTTTGGAATTAATAGAATACGTAAACGTTCTTCTAACTCTTCTTGCTGTTCTTTTAGAAGATTGAATTCTTCTTTCACCATTTCATGCATATCAGGATCTTTTTCATTATCTAGCATCTCACGTGTATCAGCTAATTGCTCTTTTACACTTTTATATTCACGATATGCATCTACAGTTTCCTGGATATCTGATTGTTCTTTAGAATATTCACGTAATTTTTTATTATCATTTACAATATCAGGATCACTTAAAAGCTCTGTTAACCTTTCGTAACGATCCTCTACTGCTTGTAATCGATCGAACATGGATTTCACCTCTATTTAGTTTTTTATAAAGTTTGCTCTGTTAACTGTCGCAAAAAAGAGAAACTCTACATTAGCATTACGCTAAGTGCGTAAAGATTTTTTATAAACATTTATTATTTCCACTACTTAGTATAAGGAATTCTTCGCATGTATGCTACTTTTTCCTCGTTCCAGCAACTGGAGCAATTTGCCTTATAGCGGCGGATGCGCGTGACATTTACGACACACTGGATAGTAGGAATCATTCCCACCAATTTGAATTTGATCACCTGTATAAACAGGCTTTCGACTTTCATCAACACGTAAATTCATTGTCGCTTTTTTATGACAGAACCAGCAAATCGTTTTCATTTCCTCAATTTTATCTGCATATGTAAGCATGTACTGACTGCCTTCAAAGAGCTCATTTTGGAAATCGTTTTTTAGACCGAAGCCCATAACTGGAATATCTAACTCATCTACGATATATGCTAACTGCAAAACATGTTCTTTTTTTAGAAATTGTACTTCATCAACAAGTACACAGTATGGTTTTACAGCATTGTTTTTTACTAGCTCAAAAATATTTGTATCATCATTAACAGGAATGGCTTGTTGACGCAAGCCTACTCGACTTGAGATAAAGCCTACTTCATCTCGCGTATCTATGCCTGGTGTAAACATCATTACAGGTTTTTGTTGTTCTTCATAGTTATGCGCAACTTTTAAAATTTCTATGGATTTACCACTGTTCATTGCACCGTGTTTAAAATATAGCTGTGCCATTTTGTCTTCTCCCTTTCTTCATGTCGAGCTGGATACTGAAAAGACTCGCATCAACGTATTTCTTTAACTTCTTTCAGTAGTTGTTTCCCACCTCTGTCGGGGCGAGATGAATGCGGATTAAAGGCGTTCTTTGTGCAAGCACAAAAGCCGCTTGCAGACGCAATTATGCCGAGGCATATGTGATTATACTGAAAAAAATACCTGCCAAGCACATGCTTGGCAGGTATTAAACTAACATTAGTTTTTAAGACCGTATTTTTTGTTGAAACGATCCACGCGACCATCAGCAGACGCGAATTTTTGACGGCCAGTATAGAATGGGTGACAGTCGTTGCAGAACTCGACAACGATGTTTTCTTTTACTGAACCAGTTTTGAAAGTATTACCACAAGAGCAAGTTACTGTTGCTTCTTTGTAATCTGGATGAATTCCTTGTTTCATATTCGTTTTCTCCTCTCGCCCTGAACCATCTGGAACAGAGTATTATCGAACTGTACCTTACATAGCCCGAATATGTCGGCTACATATGTACACGTTGCATACTTTGCAATATTACCATATGAAATATACATTTGACAATAGTTTTGAATGTATTCAGTTATTTAAAAAATTTAAACACTTCTCCGATTGCAGAGTCTATCATAAATGAGAAAACAATCGAAGATAAAATACATGTTACTACTAAATAGAAAACGAAACCGTAAAAACTATCAATGTTTTTAGATTTATTACTTAACAACTTAATCATGACAAATATAGGGATAATACCAATAGCTAACGCAAATCCAATGTATATCATCGTTGTTGAATACGAGAATGATTTCAACAATCCTAATAAAATACTTAAAACCATAATAGCTATAGGTAGTGTATAATAGTTTCCTATTTTACTAATAACATTTGTAAAACTTAGACTTTCCGAAAATAGTTTTGCCGTTAAAAATATAGCAAAGATACTTATTGCTATTAGTAAAGAAATGAATAACGACATGTAAAAAAATACTTGAAAGAAGGATGGACCAATGCTTTCAAAGAAACCAAATCCTCCGGAAAAGATTTGTTTTATTAATGTGAATACTGATAATGCAGTTAATACAACATAGATAATCATACTAATAATACTATTTTTCCAAGTAGCTTCTACATTAAAATTTGCGGATGGCATTTTTAATTGTTCTACAAAATAATTAACGTATAATTTAGATTGCTTTTTAATTAATTCAATTTGCTCATTACTTTGCGTAGTTCTCTGAGCAGTCTGCGTAAATTGTGAGTTTGGTTGTTCATCACTCATGCTATGCGTTGTTGCCGCTCGTTCTTGTGCAGCATTTTCAATCGGAGCTCCACATTTCCCACAAAATCTTCCGTCATCCTGCGCATGACCACATTCTAAACAGTTTTTCATATGTACACCTCATTAAAATTTTGTCTTTTTCGTTTGTAAGACGAAAAGACATATTTCTTTTTAGCTCGATTGCAACTTTACTACAGTATGTACAAAACAATACTTCCTCACTATTTTGCTCCCCGTAATTTGTGCAAAATCCCACTAATAATACCCATTACCTATATATTATAACAAAATTATACAACAAAAAATTGTAAAATAACAGATTTGGTTACTATATTTATTCAACCTTAGATGAATACTTTGCAGATTTATCGGAACAAAATCTCATTTTATCGGAACAATTTCAACTTTTATAGGAATATTTTCTCGTTTTATCGGATCAATCTTAGCTTTTATCGGAATAACTTCAGTTTAATTCACATTATGGTAAAAAAAATCACCATCAACTATTGCTAGTCGATGGTGATTTATTGAGTTAACCGCGTACTTCACGATAGTCATTATCCACTAATCCTATTTTTTTATTTCGTTCTTTGAATCGAATATTATGGGAAGACACGTACGCCACTTTTGGTGCGTCCGGCTCTAAATAAAGCTTTGCACTATTCAATGCTAAAATACCATCCGTAAATGCACCTGCTATTAATCTCACCTTAGAAGGATGATCTACGAAATCTCCTGCACCATAAACACCTTCTATATTTGTTTCGCGCTTTTCATTGACAATAGCTACTCCGTCTTGAATATCTAGGCCCCACTTTTCAAGTGCGCCATAATCACATTTTAAGCCATGATTAACGATGACTGCATCCACTTCTAATTGTTCGGCTTCGTCTGTTTCTTTATTGGCGATTGACACGGACTGTATTAAATCACCATCACCATGCAATTGCACCACTTCGTAAGGTGTTTTTATAGATACAGAGGATTCGCGCATTTTTATAACATTTTTTTCATGACCACCAAATTCATCACGTCGATGAACAATTGTTACACTAGCCGCAATTGGCTCTAGCTCATTTGCCCAATCTACAGCAGAATTACCACCACCAGAAATTAAAACATGCTTATTACGGAAAATTTCTAATTCCTGTACTGTGTAATATAAATTTGTCACCTCATAGCGATCTACTCCAGCTATCTCGAGCTTTTGCATAGAAAGTACACCGTATCCAACTGCTAAAATGACCGTTTTCGAATAGTGTTTCTCGCCTGTTGAGGACGTTAATATAAATGTACCATCACTCTGCTTTTCTAATTTTTCAACTTTTTGATTTAATACTATCGTTGGATCAAATGTTTTTGCCTGTTCAACTAGTTGTTCAATTAGCTGTCCACCTAATATTGGTGTCACAGCACCAACATCCCAAATCATCTTTTCAGGATAAATTAACATTCGACCACCAAGTTGAGAGCTATATTCTATAATTTTTGTCTTTAAATCGCGCATCCCACTATAAAAAGATGTATAAAGACCTGCGGGTCCCCCACCAACAATCGTTACATCATACATTTCTATCGTCATATTCGGCATTCCTCATTTCACCTTTTATTTTTCACTCTTTTTCTTTTCTAACAGCATATTTGTCACTTCTTCTACTTGGGCAAGTACAGCAACCGGGTCAAACGCCCAAAATCTTTCTGCATCTAAATAAAATACATTGTTATTTTTCACTGCATCCATTGACTTCCACAAAGAATCTTCTCTGTTTAGCTCCGCACCATTCGATTCATCTAAGAAAATATAATCTCCCGCATATTCAGGTAATACTTCATAAGAGACTTGCTTGTACGTTTCCCCAGTGTCAATTAACTCCTTTTGAGTACTTTGGGGTGCTTTTAGTTGCAATTGCTTATATATTGCTTGCCCACCACGATAAATACCATCACCGTATAAATAAAAATCTTTGCTGTATGCTCCAAAAATAGAATACGTTTCATTTGGATCTAAAACTTCTGCTAACTTTTCACGATTTTCTGATACTTTCTCTGCAAACATTTTCAGCCAAGCTTCTCCTTCAGCTTGTTTTCCTAAAATTTCAGCGAGCCCTTTTACTTCTTCTTCCACACTACGGTAGGTTTCATAGGGCAAAACAACAGTCGGTGCTATTTTGGATAACTTTTCATACGATTCTGCATCCGCTTCAGCTGTAATAATTAAATCTGGATTCAATGCTAAAATAGATTCAACTGCACTTTCCCCTGTATTTTCTATAGCATCAATTTGATCTTGAATGTGGACATTATCTAAATCTCGTTGTGTCGCACCTACTGGCTTTACCCCTAATAGTAATGAAGTTGGCAAATATGCATCCACTACAAGTCGCTCAACTTTTGTAGGAATTTCTATTTCTCCATTAATAGTTGATATCTTTTTTGTCGTTGCTTCTGTCTCTGCTTTAGGATCACCATTCACTGATGTCTCGTCATTGCTACTACATCCCACAAGCATAAATGCTACTATAATTAAAAATATAGTTCTTTTTTTCATCATTTCACTCCTCAGAAATTGAAACACTCCCTTTTATTCCTTTAAACGTGCTAATAAATATAAGAAATATGGTGCTCCTAAAACTGCTACAACAATCCCTGCTGGAATTTCTGATGGCTCTAAGATTAAGCGGCCGATTGTATCGGCCATTAAAACTAATAATCCCCCTAAGAGTGCGGCGGCTGGCAGTAAAAACTGATGTTTAGCCCCAACGAGCTGACGTGCCAAATGTGGAGCAATTAATCCAACAAATCCAATCCCCCCACTTACTGACACACTTGCCCCAGCTAATCCTACAGAAGCCGCAAGAAGCCAGCGACGCTCCCTTTCAATAGAAGCTCCCAAACCGACTGCTGTTATTTCTCCTAGATTTATAACGTTCAATACGCGGGATTTTGAATACACAAATGGTAGTAAAATTAGTAACCATGGCAATAAAGATACTACGAATCTCCAATTTGATCCCCAAATACTACCTGCTAGCCACGTTGCAACGAATTGATAATTTTCAGGTGTTAAACGCAGCGTCAGCACAATCATCGCTGAGCTAATACCCGCTGCTACTGCAATCCCTGTTAATAGTAATCGCATTGGGGTAATTCCTTCATGACGTCGATAAGAGAGTATATAAATTAAAACAGCTGTCATCCCTGATCCTACAAATGCTAACACTGGCAGTAAAAATACAGGTGCTGCTTTAGTAGATGGAAAAAATGAAATATAAAGCATAACTGCAAGTCCAGCTCCTGCATTTATACCCAAAATGCCTGGGTCAGCTAGAGCATTTTTAGAAATGCCTTGTAAAATAGCCCCTGAAACTGCTAAGCCCATCCCCACCAAAACTGCAATAACAATACGAGGTAGCCTAAATTCAAATAAAATAAGTTGCTGTTGGGCATCGCCCTGACCAAAAAGTGTTCGAATAACCTCCATTGGTGTTAGCTTTATAACCCCTGTATTCATACTAATGACGAATGTGATGACTATTAATAAAGCTAGCGCACTTAGAATTAAGAAGTTTTTCTTTTTAGCTTTTTGTTGAGTTACTGTTAAAAAACTATTACTCATAGTTCTTTTCCTCCTTTACGGGCTATATAGAGGAAGAATGGAACTCCAATAAAGGCAATTAGCGCTCCAATTGGTGTTTCGTAAGGTGGATTGATCATCCTTGCAACAAGGTCAGCCAACACAACAAGTAATGCTCCATAAATTAATGAACACGAAATAATCCACCGATAATCGTGTCCAACTATGTATCTCATAAAATGCGGAACGATTAAGCCAACAAACCCGACTGCTCCTACGACTGATACTGCCGCTCCTGCCAACACTAAAACAATCACCATTCCCCATATTTTTACTACGTTAGTACGTTGCCCAAGTCCTACGGCAATTTCTTCACCTAAACTGAGTAATGTAATGGAACGTGATAAAATTAGAGCTCCAATCATTGCCGCCAGTATCCATGGCGATAATATTTGAAGATGATACCACTTTGTACCTGAAACACCTCCTGCATACCAGAAGGCTAAGTCTTGTCCAATACGATAATAAAGAGCAACACCTTCTCCTAGCGCACCTAGTAGAGCGCTTACAGCAGCACCTGCCAACACTAATCGCATTGGCGTTAGACCACCTTTTGACAGTGAACCTACGCCATAAACAATCGCAACACCTAAGCCCGCTCCAACAAATGACCATAAAACTATATACATGTACGATAAATTAGGGAAAAAAGCAAAGCAGATTGCTAGCATAAACGCGGCCCCAGAATTTAACCCTAATAATCCAGAATCCGCCAATGGATTGCGTGTCATACCTTGCATAATCGCACCTGCGACCGCAAAGCATCCACCTACTAATCCTGCGCCTAACACTCGTGGTAATCGAATATCATGTATAATTTGATGTGTTGTTACATCCGGTGAAAAATGAGTAATAGCTGTCCATACAGTACTCAATGATATATCTGCGGCACCAAATGAAATTGACAAACCGATTGCAAATATTAACCCTATCACCCCAACAATTAAAGCTACTACACCACGGACTGGATGAGATCGCTGTTGTAGTTCATCTAAATCTCTGAGCCCTCCTACTCCTGTCGACGTAGTCATACACTTCCTCCTTAATCCTTACGATTTCAATTCCCTACTTAACGCTATTCTTTCATGTCGTGCAGTTGGTAAGATAAGCAGATAGGATTTTTACTATATGGGCAGACAGCCATTTCTGCATCAATATTGAACACCTTTTGTAAATTTTGCTTTGTCATCACTTCATTTGGCTGACCATTCACAATTAATTGTCCGTCTCTCATTGCAATCATAAAGTGTGAAAAACGAGAAGCATGGTTCAAATCGTGTAATACCATCACAATCGTTCGTTTTTCCTCTTTATTTAGCTTTTGTAACAGTAATAAAATATCGAGCTGATGTGCTAAATCTAAATAAGTAGTAGGTTCATCAAGTACTAAAATATCTGTTCCTTGAGCTAATGCCATGGCAATCCATACTCGTTGACGTTGCCCACCGGATAGTGCCTCTATCGGACGGTCACTAAACTCTCTAAGGCCTGTAACATCTATAGCCCAATGAATATATTCATAATCTTCCTTGTGCAATGTACCAAACCCTGCTTGATGTGGAAAACGGCCATAGGATACTAGTTCAAAAACTGTTAATCCTCCTGGAGCTGTTGCTGTTTGAGGCAAAATCGCCATTCTTTTCGCCACTTCTTTTGTCTTTAATTGATGAATCGCTTTTCCATCTAAGTAAACTGCTCCATCTTGGGTCCGTAGTACACGCGCAACTGCCTTTAATAAGGTAGATTTGCCACAGCCGTTTGGACCAATAATCGTTGAGATTTGTCCTTTTGGAATTTCTACACTTAAATCATGTACAATGAGCGTCGAGGAGTAACCAATAGCCACACGATCTATTTCAAGAACTGACATATAACCCTTCCCTCCTTTTATTAATTTCGCCTTGGCGTCATTGCGCTGAGTGATGATAAAATGACAAATTACTAGCTTAGATTTGTAAGCCAAATTGCGCTGTATACAAACCATAATAAGCATTTTGTCTATCCATTAATTGCTCATGAGTACCTTCTTCTATAATTCCTTTTTTCGATACAACGACAATTCGATCAGCATCTTTTATCGTTGCTAAACGGTGTGCAATCACTAATGTTGTACGGCCTATTGCGAGCTCGTTTAAGGCTTGTTGAATTGCCTGCTCGGTTTCTGTATCCAAAGCAGACGTTGCTTCATCCAAAATCAATACTTTAGGATTTTTCAAGAATATACGTGCAATCGATAATCTTTGCTTCTGTCCGCCTGATAATTTCACGCCACGTTCACCAACTAATGTATCCATACCATCAGGTAGCGCTTTAATGACATCTGTAAGCTGCGCTCGCTGTGCAGCAAACCAAATATCTTCCTCACTCGCGTTTAAATCACCATAAGCAATGTTTTCTCGAATTGTGCCATCAAACAAAAAGACTTCCTGTTGAACAATTCCTATATGTGAACGTAATGATTGCAGCTTAAAATCTCGTATATCAATGCCATCGACTTTTATTGAACCTTCATTTACTTCATAAAAACGTGGTAATAAACTGCAGATGGTAGACTTCCCTGCACCAGATGGACCTACTAACGCAACCGTTTCACCAGGATGTACCTGTAAATTAATATGATGTAAGGCATGATTATTTTCAGAGTAACCAAACGATACATTAGTAAATGTAATTTCACCTTCAATTTCATCGATAGCTTTTGCCTCTGAACGATCTGCAATTTCAGGTGCTGTTTCTAGAAATTCAATGTATCTTCTAAACCCTGCCATTCCTTTCGGATAACTTTCAATAAACATATTAATTTTATTGATTGGGTTTAAGAGAATACCTGATAATAAAATAAATGCAATGAATTCACCATTTGTTAAATGGCCTTTTAAAACGAAATATGCACCTACAAATAGCGTGAATAATGACAAAATTTTTGTGAGAATGCCTGAAATCGCTTCATTCCAAGCCATTACTTTATAGGAAAAAAGTTTTGTCATTCGAAATCTTTCATTGTTTACTTTAAAGCGCTTAATCTCATGCTCTTCATTCGTAAAGGCTTGTACAACACGAATACCACTTACATTGTTTTCAACACGTGCATTAAAATCTGCAATATCCCCAAACATTTGACGGAATGCTTTGGACATTAACTTCCCAAAAATAATCGTTAAAATTAAGATGATTGGAACTAGTAGGAAAATTAGTATTGTAAAGGTTGGATCAATGTAAAACATAACTCCGAATGTACCTACAATCGTCATTGCAGCAATAAACATATCCTCTGGTCCATGATGCGCAAGTTCACCAATGTCCATTAAATCATTCGTCAATCTTGAAACTAGATGTCCTGTTTTATTGTTATCGAAATAACGAAACGAAAGCTTTTGAACGTGACTAAATGCTTCCCTTCTCATATTCGTCTCAATATTGATACCTAACATATGTCCCCAATACGAAACGATAAAATGTAAAATAGAATTAAAAATATATAAAACGAATAATAATAAACTAGCCATAATAATCCACTTCAGTTCACCGTCTGGTAGAATATCATCAATCACCTTATTTAATACGATTGGAAATGCTAATTCGATAAGGGCTACTAGTATGGCACAGGAAAAATCTAAAATAAATAATCCTTTATAGGGCTTGTAATATGAAAAAAAACGCTGTAATAACATTGAGGAAGCCTCCTATTATCAATATCATTCATAGTATTCTAGTAAATAAGCTACCCAATCATACACAGGTAGCTCACATTACTTTGTACTATTTATTACTTTTGTTGAACCTTTGTAAACTCTACTATTTTGTCAGCAAGGTCTTCGGCTTGATGTAATCCTGAGAGTGGATCAGAAGCAAAATAATATTCTGGTTCTAATTCTATTGTTTTATTATTTTTGACAACATCGAGATTTTTCCAAGTGGAAGGGAATTTCTCTTCTTTATTAAAGAAATTAATAACAAAAACATAATCCCCAACATAGTCTCCTACCACTTCATAGGAAATTTCATAACGCCCACCTGTAGATTCTTTCGTATCGAAAAGCTCCTGTACCTTTTCCTGAGGCTTCATATTAAGTATTTGATAAAGTGCTCTACCACCTGACACACTTGAATTCCCTACAACTGTTGCATTTTTTTCGAATACATCATAAATAGTAAAAGTAGCTCCTTCTGGGATAACATTATTTATTTTTTCCTGTGCTTGCGCTATACGTTTCTCAAAATCTTGAACAAATGCGTTAGCTTCGTCCTGACGACCTAAATATTCTCCCATCGCTTTAACTTCATCGGTAGCCGATTTATGTGCTGTTTCCGAAAATACAATAGTTGGTGCAATCTTTTCATATTTTTCTACATCTTCTTTATTCCATGTAATGATTAAATCTGGCTTTAATTCTAAGATCTTTTCTAATGATGCACTCCCATCTGTACCAATATTGGAAATATCACCTTCCTTGTAATACGATTTTAAAAATGCTGCAAAGTCTAAATTAGCTGTCACTGCTCCTACTGGGATAACATCCAACGCTAGAATTTGTCCAAGATACCAGTCTGTCACTACCCGTTCTGCTTTTACTGGAATCTCTACTTGTCGTCCACTATCATCTGTCACAGTTCTAGTCTTTACTTCTTCTGACTTAGGTTCATTCTCTTTATGTTCAACAGATTGCTTTGTATCTTCTCCACATGCTGCAAGTAAAACGAACAAACTTAGCAAAAATGGTATTTTTACATGCCTACTTATTTTTTTCATCATTATGTTATTTTCCTCATTTTCAAATTGTTTTGCTTGCGCGAGCTGTTTCTTATTGTATTGAAAATGATTCTCATTTGTAATGGCGATTTCGGACAAGTTTGATGTATATTTCAGCCTAAAATTACTTGGTGCCATATTTGTTGCCTTTTTAAAAACCCGACTAAAATAATATTCATCTTCAAATCCAAGCGAAATAGCTATTTCTTTTATGCCATATTGATTTTCTACCAAGTAATGCTTAGCCTTTTCTATTCTTAGCTGCTGTAAATAAATTTGTGGACCTACTTCATAACGAGCCTTAAAAATACGTAATAAATGACGTGCACTTATGTTAAGTAAATCAGCAAGTGCCTGTATGGATAAAGATTCATGTATGTTTTGCTCTATATACAGACGTGCTGCTTCTGCCCTATCAATGTCGTGCGATTCCCCCTGCCCCTCAGCCAGTTCTCGAAAAACACGATAGACGAACTCATAAAAGGATGCTTTCACTGATAAATGCTCTTGAATAGAGCCCGACTGCCATTTGCTGTACATATCTTGCAAAATTGTATGTAAGGCTACTGGATTTGCAGGTATACAAGAGAAAGTCGTTTGGAATGGCTGATATTGTATCTGTAAATGTTGCATAAAAGCATCTTTGTAAATGACATCTCCTTTATAAGAGATAAGGAAGTAGCTAATGCTATTTGGTGCCGTAATATGAAGGGATTTGGACTTTCCAATATGGAAAATACTAAAGCGCTGTACATGATAAGGTTGGTCATCAATGACAATTTCTGCATCTCCTGCTGTCATGACAAGGAATGCGCTATTTTTTAAAACCTTTGTCATTCGAACATCGGTATTACTAACATAGTCAATTTGCTTTAACTGGATATTTGCATTTTGCCATAGAAGCATATAAGCATCATAATTCATTTCCGTCTCCTTTTAAAAATAGAATTATATGGAACTATTATATTGATAATGATTCTCAATTTCAATTATTTTTGATTAAATAAAAAAATCACCATCGACTATTGCTAGTCAATGGTGATTCATGATTATAGTAGGCCTTTGCCTTTAGTAGCTTTTTTCATATCTTCATTTAGCTTTTCAAAGAATTCTTCATTTGATTTTGTTGTACGTAATTTTTTCATGAAGCGCTCCGCGAAATCAGGTGCGTCCGAGAATGTTTTACGAATTGCCCATAGCTTTTCAAGTTGCTCAGGCTCAAGTAGAAGCTCTTCCTTACGTGTACCTGAACGGCGGATATCAAGCGCAGGGAAAATACGACGCTCTGCTAATTGGCGATCAAGATGAAGCTCTAGGTTACCTGTTCCTTTAAATTCTTCATAAATGACCTCATCCATACGAGATCCTGTATCCACTAATGCAGTTGCTAAAATTGTTAAACTACCGCCTTCTTCAATATTACGTGCCGAACCAAAGAATCGTTTTGGTCGATGGAACGCAGCAGGGTCAATACCACCTGAAAGCGTACGACCGCTCGGAGGAATAACTAAGTTATACGCTCGTGCTAAACGTGTAATAGAATCCATTAAAATAATAACATCACGCTTATGCTCAACTAAGCGGCGTGCACGTTCTAATACAATTTCTGCAACTTTCACATGATTTTCTGGAACCTCATCGAAAGTCGAGCTCACTACATCAGCATTTACTGAACGTTCAATATCAGTTACTTCCTCAGGGCGTTCGTCAATTAGTAATACAATTAACTCTGCATCTGGATAATTTGTTGTAATCGAATTCGCGATTTCTTTTAATAATGACGTTTTCCCTGCTTTTGGTGGTGCAACGATCAATCCACGCTGCCCAAAGCCTACAGGTGCCACTAAATCCATAATACGTGTCGATAAATTGCGTTGTGTAGTTTCAAGCTTAATTTGTCGATCAGGATATAAAGGCGTTAATGCAGGGAAATGCACACGTTCTTTAGCTACTTCTGGGTCTTCACCGTTAACAGCGTCTACTTGTAGTAGTCCATAATAGCGTTCATTTTCTTTAGGTGGACGTACTTTACCAGATACCTTGTCCCCATTTCGTAGGTCAAAACGACGAATCTGAGAAGCAGAAATATAGATATCCTCTTTACTTGGAGAGTAGTTAATTGGTCGAAGGAAGCCAAAGCCTTCTTGCGAAACAATTTCTAGTACGCCTTCCATAAAGAAATAGCCTTCTTGCTCCGAACGAGTTTTCAAAATAGCAAATATTAATTCTTTTTTCGTTAGCTTGCTATAATATGAAATTTTATATTGGCGTGCTAGGGCATAAAGCTCCTTTAACGTCATGTTTTCTAATTGAGCGATTGTCAATGCAGACATGTGCACAACTCCAGTCTTTTTCAAAATATAATTTTCATTTTTGGGGTTATCATAGAAGTTTTTTGTGATAGGCCTATATCACCTTGGCATAATTGTTACACTTTACTTTCAATACAATAGCATTTTGCTACATGAAGATAAAGTTAATCTTTTCGTACCTGTCAGCATTTTCAGTTGTTCGTTAGAAATTAAGCAGGGCGATAGATACTTCAATTTATTAGGCAAAACATTGAAGCATAACATAGCCTTATAAAACTATGGGATGGTTGAAAATTTAGAAGAAGGTACCTAGTGCAAAAAAAGATGCACTAGGTATATTTTAGAAGAAAATTTTATTTATAGCTAGGTTTTTTATCAAGAGCGTGACGACCTTCTACAAATCGTACAGTTCCAGATTTAGCTCGCATAACTACTGAATGTGTTAATGCGTAGGCTCCTTTATACTGAACACCTTTTAATAGCTCACAATCTGTTACAGCAGTCGCTGCAAAAATAGCATCGTCACCTTTAACTAGGTCATCTAAATAAAGAACTTTTTCTACGTCTACACCCATTTTTTCGCAGCGTTCTAACTGTTCAGCATCTTCTGGCACTAGCTTCGCTTGGAAGTCTCCACCTAGACATTTTAAAGCAACAGCTGAAATAACACCCTCTGGTGCACCACCTGTACCAAACATAATATCAATGCCAGTTTCATCAAAAGCAGTATTGATAGCTGCTCCAACATCACCGTCTTGAATAAATTTAATACGTGCTCCAGCTTCTCGGATTTCATCAACAATTGCTTGGTGACGTGGTCGATCTAAAAGTGTAGCTACTACGTCCGAAATATCTTTATTTTTAGCTTTCGCTACTTGTAATAAATTATACGTAACAGAAGCGTTAATATCTACTTTACCAGCCGCTTCTGGTCCTACTGCAATTTTCTCCATGTACATATCAGGCGCGTTTAACAGATTCCCTTTATCTGCAATAGCAAGAACTGTCATTGCACCATTTGTACCCTTCGCTACAATATTTGTACCTTCTAATGGGTCAACTGCAATATCTACTTTAGGACCACCATTGCGTAAGCCAAGCTCTTCACCAATATAAAGCATTGGTGCTTCATCCATTTCGCCTTCACCAATCACTACTGTAGCATGCATTGGAATTGTATCGAACATTACGCGCATCGCTGTCGTTGCTGCATCATCTGCCTCAATTTTTAAACCGCGGCCCATCCATTTCCCGGATGCGATTGCTGCTGCCTCTGTTACTCGTACTACTTCCATCGATAAACTACGTTCCATTGTCTTATTTGCCTCCCGTTATCGGCATGTTTCTTCGCCGAAACATTCAAATTACCTCTATTGTAACATAGTTAGTTCAAAACTTTTAGCTCTCATTATTCCTTTGTCTCTGCTACGCGTGCCATTATTGTTTCACGTCGAATATCAGCGCCTAAATCACGTAATTTCTCAATAAGTGAGCTATACCCACGCTCAATATGATAGATATCGTGAATTTCTGTTTCACCTTCAGCTAAAAGCCCTGCTAATACTAATGCAGCACCAGCACGAAGGTCTGTAGCTGTTACAGTTGAACCTTGTAGTTTATTAGGGCCTGTAATAATAGCTGTATTTCCTTCAACGCGTGCAATGGCATTCATACGACGAAGTTCATCAATATGCTTAAATCGAGCTGAATAAATCGTATCTGTTATCTTTGAGGAACCAAATGCTTGAGACATTAATACAGAAAGTGGTTGCTGAATATCAGTCGGGAACCCTGGATACACTAATGTTTTCACATCAACGGCCTGCAATGTGGATAGGTCCGTTTTGGGTACAAAAATACTTTCTTCATCAATTTCGATTTTTACACCCATTTCACGAAGCTTTGCAATAATCGCCTCTAAATGCAATGGAATAACATTATCGATGGTAATGCCTTCACCTAAAGCGGCAGCCATTATCATAAACGTAGCAGCTTCAATACGATCTGGAATAATCGTATGCTCCGTACCATGAAGCTCCTCTACGCCTTCAATACGGATAACACTAGTACCCGCACCTTTAATATTAGCTCCCATGTTAGTGAGAAGAGTTGCTACATCAATAATCTCTGGTTCTTTTGCTGCATTTTCAATAACCGTACGTCCTTTTGCAAGAACAGCAGCTAACATAATATTAATGGTTGCTCCCACACTGGCAACGTCTAAAAATATTTTGGCACCAATTAATTCATCAGCACGTAAATAAATCGCTCCATGCTCATTCGTAACTTTCGCACCCAATGCCTCAAAGCCTTTAATATGTTGGTCAATAGGACGCGGCCCTAAGAAGCAGCCTCCCGGTAAACCAATCACAGCTTTTTTAAAGCGACCAAGCATGGCTCCCATTAAGTAATAGGAAGCACGAAGTTTTTTCACGTTGCCGTTCGGTAATGGTAAAGCAATCATTTCCGTTGGATCAATTGTCATTATGCCATCCTCAAATGACACTTCTCCACCGATTTCCTCTAATAATGCCTTTAACGTCCACGCATCAGAAATTTCTGGTAACCCTCCAATTGTCACTGGAGAGTTCGCCAAAATTGATGCTGGAATTAAGGCGACTGCACTATTTTTTGCACCACTAACTTTTATTGTACCCTGTAGGCGATTTTCGCCTGTAATTTTATAAACATCCATTTTGCGTTCTCCCTCATGATTGGAAAGTAATTTTTCTGCAATTGGCTCACTATATAATCTTATTATTCGCCTTTTCTCTTATTCCAATCCGCTAAAAATCCTTCAATTCCTTTTTCCGTTAGTGGATGATTGAAAAGTTGCTTTAATACTTTAAATGGAGTAGTCGAAATATGTGCACCTGCAAGTGCTGCAGCTGTTACGTGTTGCGGATGACGAATTGATGCAGCAATAATTTGCGTATCGATATTATGGATTGTAAAAATATCTGCAATCGTTTCAATTAGTTCTACACCGTTTTGACCCATATCATCTAAACGACCGATAAATGGTGATACATATGTAGCACCTGCACGAGCAGCCATTAATGCTTGGTTGGCACTAAAAATTAATGTTACGTTCGTTTTAATACCTTTGTCTGCAAAGAAGCGACATGCCTCTAAACCAGCTGGAGTCATTGGCAGTTTAACTGTAATATTCGGAGCAATTTCAGCCAATTCTAAGCCTTCTTTAATCATACCTGCTGCATCTAGAGAGATTACTTCCCCACTCACTGAGCCATCTACAAGCTCTGAGATTTCACGAAGTCGATCATGGAAAGAAACATTCTCTTCTTTTGCAACTAATGATGGGTTTGTTGTAACACCTGATAAAATACCCCATGCGTGTGCTTCTTTAATCTCTTCAAAGTTTGCTGTATCTATAAAAAATTTCATTATTTTTTCCTCCTAATCACTATTTTGACTCATCATCCTACTTGAAGTTGATTTCCGTTCTGACTGGGCGCTTTCTTAGGACCCATCAGTTGGAACGGCAATCAATTTACTATACCACTTTTGGTGATAAGCCTATTATTTAAATTTTTGCCAAAAATTTTTTATTTCAAAAACAAGAGAAGGTCGATAACAACATCAACACTTCTCTTATTATGTGTATTCATCTCTGTTTTTTTTGCGTATTAGATACTAAAATTATGCTTTTTGTGCACTACCAAATTCACGGATTTTCCCAATAACTGTCGCTTTAATCGCTTCACGTGCTGGTGCAAGGAATTTACGAGGATCATAAACAACTTTATCGTTATCAAGAACTTCACGAATTACTTTTGTAGCAGCAATTTGATTTTCAGTATTGACGTTAATTTTTGCTGTACCTAATGAAATTGAGCGTTGAATATCTTTTGTTGGGATACCTGTACCACCATGTAATACTAATGGAAGGTCTGCTAAGTTTGAGATTTCTTCCATTTCTTTAAAGCCTAAGTTTGGTTCTCCTTTATAAGGACCATGTACAGAGCCAAGTGCTGGTGCTAAACAGTCGATATCAGTCATTTCAACCATTTTACGGCATTCTTCTGGATCAGCGTACATAATACCACCGATTACGCCATCCTCGTCACCACCTACTGTGCCAAGCTCAGCTTCAACAGAAACACCTTTCGAATGAGCGTACTCAACTACTTTTGAAGTAGTCGCAACATTTTCCTCAAATGGATGATGAGAAGCATCGATCATTACAGAAGTAAAGCCTGCATCAATAGCTTCTTTACATTTTTCAAAGCTTGAACCATGGTCAAGGTGAATAGCTACAGGTACCGTAGTGCCATAAGATTCCATTAAACCTTTTACCATGTGTACAACGGAAATAAATCCGCCCATATATTTTCCTGCACCTTCAGAAACGCCTAGAATAACTGGAGATTTTTCCTCTTCAGCTGCTTGTAAAATTGCTTGAGTCCACTCAAGGTTGTTGATGTTGAACTGACCAACCGCATAACCTTCTGCTTTTGCTTTAATTAACATCTCTTTCATAGATACTAATGCCATACTAAAAATCCTCCTCTTAGGACTATTCTTTCTACATAAATATGCTATTTAATCATAGCAAAAATAACAGCCCCTGAAAAGCAGGGGCTGTTATTTTCTACGCGAAAGCGAAGCGGCAGCGTCCAACCGTAGTGCAGTTGAACGAAACGAAGGTTAGCCCCTGAAAAGCAGGGGCTGTTATTTTCTACGCGAAAGCGAAGCGGCAGCGTCCAACCGTAGTGCAGTTGAACGAAACGAAGGTTAGCCCCTGA